>NZ_CP049869.1:1200000-1572500 GCF_011300455.1 Sphingomonas piscis | reverse complement strand
GATTCACATGGTGATCGCGACGGCACTGGGCGTCGCATTCACGGTGCTGCTTGGGACGGCACTGATGACTTTGGTGTTTCTAAGCTCCAAGAGCGGCCACGACGATCAGGTTCGTCGAAGCGATGACGAGGGACAGGTGTGACCGAATTCGAGCGTGTGCCAATCCTGCGGGTCGTTCCCGGTCCGGGCGACATCAACGCCAACGGCCACATCTTTGGTGGTTGGGTCCTGAGCCAGATGGACATTGCCGGCGGCATCGTCGCTGCACGCCGGGCGAACGGGCCTGTGGCCACGGTTGCGATCGAGCGAATGGAGTTCATTCAGCCGATCAACCTGCGGGACCTTATTTCCGTATTCGCCCATGTTGAGCGGGTCGGGCGCACCTCCATGGGCGTGAGGATCGAAGTGATCGCCCACCGAGATCGCGGAAAGACCGAGATCAAGGTGACGGAAGGCCTGTTCACCTTCGTCGCGTTGGACGAGACTCACCGTCCGCGCGCGGTCGATCCGCAATAGTTATTTGTAACGGAGCTCGCGGGACCCGTTGGCGGGCAAGCGCACGCGCCACAGCATCCAACCGTCCCGCTTTGTCAGCTTCCCAACTTTCACAGCTTTCGTGCCGAGCGGCAGTTCGACCTCAGCCATTTGGGCCGTCGAAAGGTCGTTGGTGAGCGTCAGGCGGTAGCCGCCTCCTTCTTCATCCGGCACAGCGCGCTGACGCGCCCAGATGGCGGTGCTGCTCGCCACCGTGACTTCGACCTTCTCGCCGGTGGTATGATCATCGATTCGGCCCTCGCCGATCAGTATCCGCCGACCCTCCCGCGTTCCGAACAGCGTCAGACTACCCGCGGGCAGGGGAAGGCCGAGGCCTTTGCTCCTCTCGTTGCGGGTCACCAGTAGGCGCGGGATGGGGCGATCGAAGTCGCCGCGATCGGGACGAAGCCGGAGAAGGCTTTCCACCTGCACCGCCGGTTGCCGCATAAAGGCGACCTGCTTCTGAGAATGGGCCGCAACGGTGACCTCGATGGGAACACGGTAGAGGCGAACGTCGCCGAGGCGCTCTTCCTCGGCCATCACGTCGCGCTCGGGTGATGGCGGCGGGGGAGGGGCCGGCGCCGAAACCGCCCTCGGCACAGCAAGCTGAATCCGCCTGCCGGTGACAATGATCTCGTCGCTCTCCTGCAGCTCATCCCCGCGATCGCCGGTAGTCCCGCTTGGCCAGCAGTTCAGTCGTATCGGCGTAGCTTCCCCGCGGCTGACCCAGACATATTCCCGGTTGAGCTTGCCGGCGACCGCCTGGGTTGCCGCATCGGCAAGGCCGGTGTCGTCGCCGTTGGCAATCGTCAGCCAGGCGAACAGGCTGAGCTTGCGACCGTCCGACGACAGCTCTCCAACGTAATTGGCCTGCCAGTCGAAGTTGTTGCTGATGTAGGACAAGGTAACGTCGCGCTCGACCGACTGGGGGCTTCGAACCCTGACGGACAGGGTCGGCTTGGCCGACAACCCCAGCGGGACGTCGCGGGCCAGCAAAGTCTCGTTGATGCCTGAGCAACGAAGCGCCTCAAATCCTTGTGCGGTTTGAAGCACGACACCGTCCTCCGTTGCTCGCAACACCGCCTCCTGCTCCCGCACTTGGCCGGTGGCCTTGGACGTGCGGCGAAGGAGCAGGCGCTGACCGAGGTTGGCGGCAAGCAAGGTGCCGGGAGAAAGCAGACGCGCATCGCGGTTTTTCTCGATCACGGCCTCGCCAAGTCCGGTAACGATCGCGCTCTGCGGAACGATCCCGGCGGTCACGCCCTCGAAGCGGACTTCACTCTCGCCGGCCGGCAGAGTGACTCGCCGGGTCTCGCTCACCAAAGCATAGCCCTGTAGCCAGCCAAGGTCGAACTGGCGGGTGCCGCGCGCCGGGTCGCGGTAGACGGTGACGGCAACCTTGTCCGGCCCGGCGGAGGTGACGACCGGCTGCGCGCTTGCCGTACCGGACAATGCAAGCGCCATCAGCATGGCGAAGCGCCGCATCATTTTAATAGCGCGTGTCGAAAGTAGCCGTGACCACCGTCTCGGCATTCGCCGGGACGGGAACGCGCCAGCGGACCTGATCGGCGCTCAGCTTCTCCGACGGTAAACTTTCCTGGCTGATCCGCGTGTCCCACGACAGCCCGCTTTGTGTCAGATCTACGGTCACCGCACGCGGGCTCGCATTCGTCACGATGTAACGCATGCGCGTTCGATAAAAGGTCTTCTGCGTCAATGAGTCGCGCTCACCGCTCACCGACTGGCCTAGCGAGTTGCGGATCCGGAAGCGCTCCGTCGTCTTCCATTGCTCCTCGGTGATGGTTTCGCGGCTGTCGACGATCGGCCGGACCTTGATGTCGAAGGCCTGGCCCGTCGCCAAGCCGATGTCCGAACCCATCGGCGTATGCCCGATCCGGTGCTCGCCGACGAACTGGGGATTACCGCGCGCATCGCGCTGGTAGACGCGGACGGTGCCGGCGGGCAGCGCATCTCCAAGGCCTTGCTCCCGCGAGCTGGAGAAACGCAGGATGCTGTTGGCGCTGACTGGCTGATCGGCAGTCTGGAGCCAGCCGTTGCGATATTCATAGCCTCGACTTGCCGGCGCGCCTTTCACATCGAGAAAGCTGACCTGCTTGGTCTGCTTGTCGGCAATCGTGGTCCGTTCGGGCAGCGGATAGAGGTAGAAGTCGGCAAGTCGTTCGCGAGCCGCCGTTTCCGTCCCGGCGCGCCGCAATGGCGGCGGCGGTGGCGGCGGGGAGTATTCGTTATAATCGCCACGGGCGCTGCCGACGCTTCCGGCAACCAGCATGGTCGAGGCGTTCACATAGGGCGTGCCGCTATTGTTCGTGAGGGTGATCCAGCCCTGCACGTCCATCCGTCCGTTGCCCTCGTCGAAGAGGGCGACGTAATCGGCGGCCCAGCCAAGGCCCGGCGTCAGATAGGTCAGGGATACCGGCTGCCGGCCGCCGTTGGCCGCATCAACGGTGATCGACAGCGTGGGCCGGGGGCGGAGCGTCGGCGGCACCCGGTCAAAGATCACGCGAGCAGGGATACCGTCGTCGCGAAGCACCTCGATACGGTCGCCGATCTGCATGACCACGCCGCCGTTCACCGCCAGGATTCGTGCCCGCTCGCGTGTTTCCGCACCGGTGCCCGGGTTGGTGCGAACAAGGGTGACTTCCTGTCCAACCGCTTTCTGCATCAAGGCGCTTGGGGACAGCAGGTCGAAGTCGAAGTTCTGCTCGACAATTCCGATGCCGCGGCCGCTCAGCGTCACCGTCGCCGGCTCGATCTGCGCCGACACGTCACGGAACTCCTGCCGGCTCCGGCCGCGGGGCAAGTCGATCAAGCGCTTGTCTTCGATCAGCGCTCGATTGTTGTTGTAGATGGTGACGGCGACATCGCCCTGCGCCGTCTGTGATGGCAAGGGGACCGCCGCTTGCGCGAACAAAGGCGCGCCGACGAGCGCTGAACACAGGAGAATCATCGTCCGCATCACATCCCCTCGCCCTGTCAAGTCGACGAGAGAATGTTACATTATATCCAGGCGGTCAAGCGGGCGGTTCAAGCGAAACGAAAACGGCTCCCGGTGAGGGGAGCCGCATCGATTGTTGCAGGCCAAGCGTCAGCGCGGGAAGTTGCCGGACTCCAACGCAGCAAGCGCCTTGGCCGCGACATCGTGTGACGATTCGGTGCGGCCGTTGGCAACGGTGACCTGAACTTCGTCGGCCGTGAGCGCGCGCCGGAATTGCTTCGCCGCATTGTCGTTGTCGCCCTTGAGCGCGAGCGCAACGCCAAGGTTGATCGCACGGGCAGGATCATATTTGGACACCGCGGCCTGCCGGATTTCCTGCTCCGCCGTTGCCCCATCCGCGCGAAGCAAAGAGGCCGCGCCCGGCGCGGGATCGTCCTTGACTGCAGGCTGCGCCATTGCCGGAACGGCAGCAATCAACAAAGCAGCCGACGGCATAAGAACAGAATATCGACCCATCATGACCTCTCCCTCAATCCATTGAGACCGGTACGCCTTTTGCACAGAAAATGCAACAAAATCAGCAGCTTGTAACAAAACTGTCATAAAAGGTCGTTATGCTCTGCATGACGGCGAGGTGGGCTAGAAGTCCGGTCGCGCTAATCCTTTGAAGCTGAATGGAAAAAGGCGACGGAACTGAGTTCCGCCGCCTTCCAAGCTTTTCGTTTAAGCTTGCGATCTAGCCGCGCTCGCCCGCCGGTTCGGCTGTTGGGGGAGGCGGCGGGGTCACCGGACAGCCCGCGCCGGCATCCACAACCGACCCATCAGGGCAGGTTTGAGTCGCGGGGAGGGGCGGCGGCAGCGGCGCTGCCGCTTTCATCACGGTCGGCCTCGGCGCGCGGAACTTGAACGAGAGTTCGGCACCGAACGTCCGCGGCATCCCGAAGTTCGCATATTCCCCGGTGATCGCGTTGACGGCGCCCGTCAGCGGATTGGGAAGGCTCGTCAGCGGGTCCCGGCGGAAAATATACTGGTTGTCAAATAGGTTCCGCGACCAGAGGGCAAAGGTATAGCTGCTGTTTCCGAACGCAACATCAGCCAACGACACGCGGGCATTCACGAGAAAGCTGCTGTCGTTCTTCGTCGCATATTCCGCGAACGACTGAGTTGCCTGATTATAATTGCCGTCGACATGGAAGCGGAGGCTTGCCTCGTTCCAGTTGAGCGGCATTTCATAATCGATGGCGCCGTTGGCAACGTTGCGCGGCGTGTAAACGATAAAGGCAGGCACCAGCGGATTGCCCGGACGGAACGGATCGGGCGTGTCCGGCACCTTGGTGTAGGTGTAGGCATAAGCGCCGCTCAGCTGCAGATTGTCGGTGACCCGAGCCAGGAAGTCGATCTCGACGCCCCGGATCTTGGTCGTCCCCGGCGCATTGATCGTTTCCAGCGTGTTGCGGTTGCCCGCCGCCGTCGGAACGACGCTCGAGAAGTCGACCTGGCTGCCCTCACGGTTCATCACGAACGCGGCCCCGTTCACCCGCAAGCGGCGGCCGAACAGCTCGGTCTTGGCACCCAGTTCGTAGCTCTTGACGTCCTCTGGCCCGAATTCGCGATAGGTGACCGACCGCGAACTGGCGCCACCCGAACGGTAGCCGGTTGCATATTTGGCATAGAGGTGAACGCCGGGTGTGGCGTCATAGGCCAAGGTGACAAGCGGGTTGAACCGCGAGGTTTTTAGATCAAGCGTACAAAGCGGCGCCGTCGCCAAGGTCGGCGGACAACGGGAGGGCGCATTGTTGGTCAGGTACAGGACGCCGTCCTTGGTGTCCCTTGTGTAGCGGCCGCCCAACGTCAGGTGGAACTGGTCCGCCGCCGGCGGAGTCCAGGTGACCTGCCCGTAAGCTGCCCGGCTCTTCGATCGCACTCGGCTGCCGCGGTCGATGAAGCGGCACTCCCGATCCCAGCCGAAACCGCTCGAGCCGGTGCAGGAATCGATTACGGTATAAGCAGTCCCGGTTGCGTTCCAGCGGAGCGAGTTCGGGGTTGCCGCTTCCTCGAACGCCTTTTCGTCGAAGTAATAGAGGCCGGCGACATAATCGAGTTGATCGGCCAGCGTGCCGACCGCCTGGAACTCCTGGCTGTACTGACGCTGCTCAAGGTAGGAGAGCGAATAGCGGCTGAACAGGCCATTGGGCGAGAACACCGGGGGACGGTGGGCGCCACCGGCATTGTCCCACTGGTCGACGCTGACCTTGCGCCACGCCGAAATGGAGCGGAGCTCAAGCCAATCGGACAGGTTCCAGCGCATGTTCAGCGACAAACCGCGGGTCTTGTCCACCGACGGGCGCTGCGGAACGCCGATGTCCGCAACCTTCTGCAACTCGTCGCCTTCGATCACCACCAGGGGCGGCAGCGGCCGGACGCGATTCGAGGGCAGCGAACCGGTCAGGGTGGCGAGCGGGTAATTGTTCGGGTTGAAGTTGATCAGCTGGCTGTAGAACGGCGTCGACTTGTCCTTGCCGATGTCGAACGACAGGTCGGCGGTGAAGTCCGGGACCGGACGGAAACGCAACTTCGCCTGCAAGCCCTGCCGGTCGTAATAGCCCCAGCCCTTTTCACCCGGCATCGGGTTCTTCGTCACTGGTCCGCGGTAATCAGCGGCGAGATCCAGCTTGAACGAAAAGGGTCCGACCGCCGGGAAGTCGATATGGGCATTACCGTTGAAGGAGTCGTAGTTGCCGACGCCGAGGCCGCCGCGAATGCCGAACTCGCCGGTCGGCGCCTTCGTCACCATCGAGACCGCGCCACCGGACGTGTTACGGCCGAACAGGGTGCCCTGCGGCCCCTTCAGGACCTCGATGCGCTCAACGTCGAGAAGCGCGGCGCCGAGACCCTGCTGGCGGCCGAGATAGACGCCGTCGAGATAGACGCCGACGCCCTGCTCGCGGGCTGGCTGGTTGGCGTCGAGCGGAACGATGCCGCGGATACCAATGGTAACGGCGGACTGGCGCGATTCGAAGGTGGCGACGCGAAGGCCCGGAACCGAGCCGTCACCGAGATCCAGCAAGCTTTGTACTGACCGGTCTTCGAGGGCTTGGGCGTTAACGACCGAGATGGCGATCGGCGTGCGCTGAAGATTCGTCTCGCGCTTGGTCGCGGTGACGATGATATCGCCCAGGCCGACGCCCGATGCGCCCGCCTGCGGAGCGGCAGGCGCATCCGCGACAACGGGAGTGACGGTCTCGGGATCGGCGGAACCAGAGGCCGGCGGAAGGGGCGAGTCTGTGGTCGGCGCAGTGCTTGTGGTGGCCCCCTCCTGCGGCGGCAGGGTTGTCCCTGCCTGGCCGAAAGCCGGCGTCGCGGCGGAGCAGAGGAGAATGGCCAGCAGCTTGCGGCCAGCGGCTGCGGGGGCAGCTGCCCGCGCATCAGAAGTAAACATGTTCGATCTTTCCCCTTCGAGGCCGTTCCGAGTGGCCTTCCGCAGGGGCAATTACGAAGCTGCCGAGACTCCTTCGTTTCGGCTTTGCTACGAAATTAAGACAACCGGTTTAGAGCTTCAGCCCTCGGCATCGAGGGCGTAACCGGCGGCCCTTACAGTGCGAATCAAGTCGGCGCCGCCGTCGTCGTTCAGCGCCTTGCGAAGCCGGCGGACATGAACGTCGACCGTGCGGACATCGATGTCGGGGTCGTGCGACCAGACGGCATCGAGCAATCGCTCGCGCGAGAAGACCCGCCCGGGATGCTCAAGGAAGAAGCGCAGCAGACGGAACTCGGTTGGGCCCAGCGCGACAGGCTTGCCGCTACGGCGCACCTTGTGGGCACCGACGTCCATTTCGAGGTCGGCATAGTCCAGCCGCTCGCCGGCCAGTGCGGGACGGACGCGGCGAAGCACGGCATTGACGCGGGCCACCAGCTCGCGGGGGCTGAATGGCTTGGTGACATAATCGTCGGCGCCGGTTTCCAGCCCGCGGATCCGGTCGCTTTCCTCGCCGCGGGCGGTGAGCATGATGATCGGGACGTTCGCTGTTTCGGGGCGGCGACGCAGCCGGCGGCACACCTCGATGCCGGAGACGCCTTCGATCATCCAATCGAGAATGACGATGTCCGGGGCCTGTTCCTGCGCAAGCAGCAAGGCTTCCTCGCCATCGGCGGTACGCGTGATGTCGTACCCCTCGCGTTCGAAATGCCAGATAAGCAGGTCCGCGAGCCTGCGATCGTCCTCGACAAGGAGGAGGGCGGGTTGATGGCGTGATGACATAGGCGTTCTTCCGCCGCCTAAGACATGGCCGTGACAATTTTATGACGCGCCCGACCCGCGGAGGGTGGGCGCATCAATAAATCATGCCGCTGGGGCGATATCGTCTTCGTTGCCGGCGACCCGCGGGCGGCGCGTGCGACGACGGGGACGCTCCACCTCGCCCTCATCGGCGACGGCTTCGACCGGGCCGATGGCCGGCGGAAGCACTTCCAGCGAAATGCCGGAGGAATCCGTGTCGTTGGCGCCGCCGTTGATGCTCAGCGCACCGTTGCGCCGCGGACGCGATTCGGCGCGGTCGGCACGCTCCGAACGTTCAGCGCGCTCCGGACGTTCAGCGCGCTCAGGCCGCTCTGCGCGCTCGACACGTTCCGTCCGCTCCGGGCGCTCCTCGGACGACGGACGCTCGTCGCCGCCCCGTTCGTCACGAGCAAAGCGCCGGTTGCGCTGACGGTCGCGATTGTCCTGACGCTCGTAGCGCGGCGCTTCGTCGCCCTGCTCGTCGTCGGAGCCTTCGGCGCCCTCCATCTCCTCGCCTTCGTCCTCGTCGTCGAACTCGTCGTCACGGGGACGGCGCTGATCCTCGAACCGCGCCCGACTTTCGCTCAGCACGCGGAAATAATGGTCGGCAAACTGCAGATAATATTCGGTCTGCACCCGGTCGCCGGCAAGCTGCGAGTCACGCGCAAGATTCTTGTACTTTTCAAGAAGCTGCGCCGCATTACCGCGCTGACGGTTGTCCTGGCGATTGCCATCGGGCCGCCCGCCCATGTTCGGGTTTCGCTGTCCCCCACGTCCGCGCCTGCGTCCGCCCTGTCGGTTATTGATCAAATCCACTTCCTTCTAAACAAGAAGAAGCTGCCCCCTTTGGGCCGTAGCCGGTCAGAGCGGCGCACCATTGCGCGGCTATGACCCTTTCGTTCCGGTCTGCGCCATTTCATAGCGCCAGACGAACGGCCGATTGCGTCGGGGGTTGGGAAGGGTGCGCTTGGATGCTTTCGAAGCGGCCTGCCCTGCACATCGATGTAGTGGGTGCGACGGCGCCTGCCAAGCCTTTTCGTTCAAGCCCAGCTCAGCAGGACCGCGCGGTCGCGCCCGCCGAGATCCTGAGCCAATCGGGCGCGGAGACCATCGCGGGCGAGGATCTCGCTTGCCGGTCCGCCCTGGTCGAAGCCGATTTCCACCGCTCCAAGGCCCGCGCGGGCGATCAGGCTCGGAAAGTCGGGCGCAACCGCGCGGATGCAATCCAGCCCATCGGGTCCGGCGAACAACGCCTCATGCGGCTCATGCTCCTTGACCCCTGGGCCGGTCACGGCCTGCTCAGGCACGTACGGTGGATTGCACAGCACCAGGTCGAAAACCTCATCGACGCCGTCCGCCCAATTACCGAGCCGGAACTCCGCTCGTGGCTCCAGACCCAGACGCCGGGCATTGGCGGCCGCGTAGGACATGGCGCGCCGCGACTGATCGATTCCGAGACCGGTTGCCTTCGGCCAGATGTCGAGGGCTGCGAGCAACAGGGTGCCAGGGCCCGTGCCGAGGTCGAGAATTCGCGCCGGTCCCGCGGTCCCCTCGAAATGCTCCAGCGCCGAAGTGATCAGGACCTCGGTATCGGGCCGCGGGATGAGCACGCCCGGCCCGACGTGGAGCTCGACGTTCCAGAAGGCGCGGCGACCGGTGATGTAGGACATCGGTTCGCCAGCCGTCCGGCGTTCCACCATCGTCCAGAAGCGGTCGGGAACGTCCCGTTCCGGTGGCGAGAGCAGCAGGCGATCCCGATCGATCCCCAAAGCTTCGGCGAGCAGCAGCTCGGCATCGAGGCGCGCGGTATCGCTGCTATCGGAAATCTTTCGGGCCGCTTCACTGAGCGCCCGTGCGAAAGTCTTCACGCTTCTTCGAGGCCCGCGAGCCGTTCGGCTTCGTCTTCCGCGATGAGCGCGGTGATCAGTTCGTCCAACCCCGGACCCTCCAGGATCGCATCAAGCTTGTGGAGCGTCAGGTTGATCCGGTGATCGGTGACTCGTCCCTGCGGGAAGTTATACGTCCGGATTCGCTCCGACCGGTCACCCGATCCGACCATTGATTTGCGCGCGCCTGCGCGCTCGCTTGCAAGCCGCTCGCGCTCCAGTTCGAACAAGCGGGTCCGAAGAACCTTCAACGCCTTGGCCTTGTTCTTGTGCTGCGACTTCTCGTCCTGCTGGATCACCACCAGTCCGGAGGGAAGGTGGGTAATGCGCACCGCGCTGTCGGTGGTATTGACCGACTGGCCGCCGGGCCCGGATGAGCGATAAACGTCGATCCGAAGATCCTTGTCATCGATCTGGACGTCCACTTCTTCCGCCTCGGGCAAAACCGCGACGGTTGCCGCCGACGTGTGAATCCGGCCACCGCTCTCCGTCGCGGGTACCCGCTGCACCCGGTGCACGCCGCTTTCAAACTTTAACCGCGCAAAGACGCCCGCGCCGGAAATCGACGCCACCGCTTCCTTGTAACCACCGACGTCGGAAGCGGAGGCGGAGATGAGCTCGAAGCGCCAACCCTGCTCCTCGGCATAACGCTGGTACATGCGCAGGAGATCGCCGCCGAACAGCGCCGCCTCATCGCCGCCCGTCCCGGCCCGTACTTCCAGCATCGCCGCGCGTTCGTCCGCCGAATCCTTGGGCAGAAGCTGAATGGCGAGCGCGCGCTCCGCCTCCGGCAGCTTGGTCTCGATGACCTGCAGTTCTTCGGCGGCGATTTCGCGCAGCTCGTCGTCCGCGTCCTTGGTCATTGCGGTCAGGCTTTCGCGCTCCGCCCGCAATCGCCGGACTTCGCGTGCCGCCGCCGCTACCGGCTCGACCGCCGCATATTCCTTGGACAAGCGGACGAATTCGTCCGGCGAAAGGTTCGGCTCCGCCATTGCCCGGGCAAGGTCATGCTTGCGCGCCTCGATGGAGGCGATCCGTTCCGACGAAATACGGGTCATGCAATCAGCGCTTCGGCCAAACTGTCCAGTGCGACGGCGCTCTGCGCGCCGCTGGCCAGATCCTTGAGCTGCACCTCACCCCGATCCAGTTCGTCGTCGCCAAGCACAACCGCGAACCGTGCGCCTGCCGCATTGGCGCGGCTCAGCCTCTTCTTCATGTTGCCACGATAGGCCATGTCGGCGGCAACGCCAGCCTGCCGCAAGACATTCAGCAGCCCGATGGCTTCGCGCTCGGCCCGCTCGCCAAGCGGCACCAGCATGGCATCCATCCGCTCGGCGGGTGCGGCATCGATCATCATTGCCAAACGCTCGATTCCGGCCGCCCATCCGACAGCCGGCGTGTGCGGTCCGCCAAGATTCTCGATCAGTCCATCATAGCGGCCGCCGCCAAGCACCGTTCCCTGAGCACCAAGCCGGTCGGTCACGAACTCGAAGGCGGTGTGTCGATAATAGTCGAGGCCGCGCACGAGCCGTGGATTGCGCGTCCAGCGCACACCCGCCGAGTCCAGCCCGGCAGTCACCTCGGCGAAGAAGTCGCTTGCTTGCGGCGTCAAGCAATCGTCGATCGTCGGCGCGTCGGCGGCAATCTTCTGGTCGCCGACATTTTTGCTGTCCAAGATCCGGAGCGGGTTGCGCTCAAGCCGTTCGCGGCTTTCTTCGGACAGGTCACCGCGGTGACCCGAGAAATAGTCAACCAGAGCCGTGCGCCATGCCGTCCGCGTTTCAGGGTCACCGAGGGTATTGAGCTGCAGCGTCACGCCTTCATCAAGGCCAAGCTCACGAAGCAGCTGATCGGCGAAGCAGAGCAGTTCGATGTCGGCCAGCGGCTCGGCGGCGCCGATCACCTCGGCGTCGAGCTGGTGAAACTGCCGGAACCGCCCTTTTTGCGGCCGCTCATAGCGAAACGCCGGCCCATGCGAGGCGACCTTGAGCGGCGCATATTGCTGCCAGCCTTCGCTGACATAGGCCCGAGCGATGCCGGCGGTCAGTTCCGGCCGCAACGTGACGCTGTCGCCGCCGCGGTCCTCAAACGTGTACATCTCCTTGGAAACAACGTCGGTGGTCTCGCCGAGGGAGCGGGCGAACACCGCCGTCGGCTCCAGCACCGGCACCTCGACCCGGCGAAAGCCGAACAGTGCCCGGACTCTGTCGAAGGTCCGGACAACATGATGCATCCGCTCGGCTTCGTCGCCGAGCAGGCTTTGCATGCCTCGGATCGGTTGAATGCTGCTGTTCTGGCCCATCGCTGCCGCAGCGCACTAGCGGGCCGCCGGGCGAAACGCTAGGCAGGCCATATGCATACCTCTCTTCGGGCAGCCGCGCTCCTTTTCGCGGCACCGCTGTTCATCGCCGCCCAGAACAGCGCACCGCAGCCGTTGCCGATAGTCGACACCATCCCGGCAGCACGTGACGTCCCTTATCCCGGAACGATCCGCCTCGATGTCGACGTTACGGACGTCGGGCGCGGCATCTTCAAGGTTCGCGAGATCATCCCGGTAGCCAATGCTGGGCGAATGACCCTGCTGCTCCCGGAATGGCTGCCCGGTCACCACGATCCGGACGGGCTGCCGAGCAAGGTTGCCGGCCTCGAGTTTTACGCGAACGGTCAGCGCATCCCCTGGATCCGCGATCCGGTGGAAAGCTTCGGCTACACTATCGACGTGCCTGCGGGTGTGCAGTCGGTCGAAGCCCGGTTCCAGTTCCTGTCTCCGACCCAGCCGAACCAGGGCCGGATCATGGTCACGCCCAACATCGTGAACCTGCAATGGGAACATGTATCGCTCTACCCGGCGGGTTATTACACGCGGCAGATTCCGATCGTCGCCACCTTGACCGTTCCGCAGGGATGGCAGGCAGGTACGGCGCTTCGGCCGACCGCGACCGAGGGCAACCGGATCACCTACGGCCAGGTCAGCTACGAGACGCTGCAGGATTCGCCTGTGATGGCCGGCCGCTACTTCCGCCGCGACAATCTCGGCCACAACGTGTCACTCGTGACGGTCGCCGAGGACGCCAAGGAGCTGGTTGCCCCGGCCGATGTGATCGCCAAACATGCCAAGATGGTCGACCAGACGATCAAGACCTTCGGCGCGAAGCACTTCGACCATTATGACTTCCTGAACGCCATCAGCGACCAGCTCGGCGGCATCGGGCTGGAACATCATCGCAGCACCGAAATCTCGACGGACCCGGGCTACTTTACGGACTACAAAGGTCATTTCTTCGACCGGAACGTGTTTCCGCACGAGTTCGTGCACAGCTGGGACGGCAAGTTCCGCCGCCCTGCGGACCTGTTCACGCCCGATTTCCGCATGCCGATGCGCAACAGCCTGCTGTGGGTCTACGAAGGCCAGACCCAATTCTGGGGCACCGTCATCGAAGCGCGCTCGGGCATGAGCAGCAAGCAGGAGGTGCTCGACAATCTCGCCATCACGGCCGCCAACCTCGACAACCTGCCCGGCCGCACCTGGCGCCCGCTGCAGGACACGGTCAACGACCCGATCATCCAGGGCCGTCTGCCGGAGCCTTGGGGCAGCTATCAGCGCAGTGAGGAATATTACACCGAAGGCATGCTGATCTGGATCGAGGCGGACGCGATCATCCGCCGCGGCACCAACAACCGGCGCGGCATTGACGATTTCGCCCGCGCCTTCTTCGGCGTTCGCGACGGCGACTGGGGCGTGCTGCCCTACACCCGCGAAGACGTCATCGCGACGTTCCAGTCCATCTACCCGTACGATTGGGCAGGCTTCTTCCGCGAGCGGGTCGACCAGCCGACGCAGCGGGCACCGCTGAACGGCTTCACGCTATCGGGGTACGAGCTTCGCTTCACCGAAGAGCCGACCGACATCTTCAAGCAGCGCGACAAGCTAAGGGAAGCGGACAGCTTCGCTTATTCGCTGGGCTTCAGCGTCGCCAAGGAGGGCCGCATTGGCGCGGTCGTATGGGACTCTCTGGCCTTTAAACAGGGGCTGCGGACCGGCGACCAGATCCTTGCAGTCGGCGACCGTTCCTATTCGGCGGACTGGCTCAAGGATGCGATCACAAAGGGCAAGAGCGGCACCCCGATCCGCATGATCGTGAAGCGGGGCGATGCGGTACGCACCGTCGAGCTTCAATATCGCGGCGGACTGCGCTACCCGCGCCTCGTCAAAACGGGGGCGGGCAAAGGTCCGCTCGACATCTTGCTGGAGCCGAAATGAACCTGGACCTTGTCCCGGCGGGATCGAACCCGCCGGAAAGCGTGAATGTCGTCATCGAAGTGCCGATCGGCGGTGAGCCGATCAAATATGAGCTCGACAAGCATTCGGGGGCGATCTTCGTCGATCGTATCCTTCACACGCCGATGCGGTATCCGGCAAACTACGGCTTCATCCCGCACACCCTGGGCGACGATGGCGATCCGCTCGACTGCCTGGTGATGGCCCGCTGGCCGTTCATGCCGGGTTGCGTCGTTCGCGCTCGCCCCATCGCCGTGCTCTTCCTTGAGGACGAGGCCGGGGGCGACGAGAAATTGCTGGCCGTGCCGGAAGTGAAGACGTCACCTTATTACGCGGACGTTCACGAAGGCACCGACCTGCCGCAGATCGTGCAGGACCAGATCGCCCACTTCTTCACCCACTATAAGGACCTGGAGCCGGAAAAGTGGGTGCGCGTCGGGCACTGGGGCGGGCGTGAAGACGCCCTGAAGGTCATCCGCGACGGGCTCGAACGGGCGTCGAACAAAGCTTAGCCGCCGGCCGGTGGTGCTGCGGCCGCAGGCCCCGTCGTCGGCGGGGCGGGCTGCGGCGCCGGGGCTGCCCGGCTGCCTTCGCCCGGCTGTTGCCCGCCGTTCCGACGGAAGAAGCTCGGCGGCGGCAGGAACTGCTTGCGCAGCGACAGCTTAACTACCCGGCCCTGGGGGTCGAGCAGATCGGGCTGATAATTGATCGGGATCAGCCGAAGCCCATCCCGGACGTTCTGCTTGCTGTCGAAGATGTTGTCGACGGAGAGTCGAACCTGCGTTCCCCGCAGCCACGGATACTTCGCGACCAGGTCGAAGCGCTGCCCGAGGTTGGCGAACAGGTTGGCGTTCACCTTTGTCAGCGGGCTGAAGCGAAGCGTTCCCGATTGCCCGCCGGTCACGAGGCTGCCGCTCTGCCAATTCGCGGCGAGGCGGAAGCCTAGCCCGTTGTTGAAGTAGCCGCCGTTGGCTTCGATTCGATGCTGCGGCCGGCCAAGCCCGCCTTCCGGCGCGAAGCCACCAAGATAGTCCAGCGCGGGAAGACCTTCGGCGATCAACGCCGTGTCCTTCAGCAGAACGGTATGAAACACGGACAGCTGCAACCGCCCGCCCTGGCGCCCACCGCCAAAGCCGCCGAACCCGCCGCCTCCGCCGCCGCGTCCGAAGCCACCGCCACCGCCGCCTGCACGGTCCGCACCGCGGCCGCCGGTCGGACCGGCGCCTCCACCGCCCCCTTGCGGGAATGGAGGCAACGGCTGACCGCTCTCCGCCGCGCGGCGGCGAAACTGCTCGATCTGGGCTTGCGACGGCCTGGCTGAGGTCAGCGGCTTGGAGAAGTTGAACCCCCAGCGGATCTCGCTCCGCTCATAGCTTTCCGTATTCACCGGCCGCAGATCGGCGCGGATCAGATTGCCGTCGGCATCACGGGTGAACCGGTCGGGGAAGGCAGCCTCGATCGCTGCCGTGATCCCGGGAAAGTTCGAGATGGGATTGCGAACTTTCGAGTGCGTGTAATCCGCCCTAAGCTCGAGATCCGTCCCTTCCAGCGGCTTGATCGTGCCACCGAATTTGAAGACGCGCCGTCGGTCGGAGTCCAAATCCGGGTTGCCGCCGCTGATCAGCTCCACCGTCGCATCGCGCCCGGTCACGAAGTCGAAGATTCGCGAGTTGGGCGTGGACAGAATGGGGTTGCCGAGCTGCGCCAGGCTCGGCGCGCCTTCTTCCTGGGTGAAGGAGGTGATCAGGTTGACCTCACGGATCGGCGACCAGTAAGCGCCAGCGCCCCAGGTCGTCAGCGTGCCGAAGTCGCTCAACCGCTCCACCTCGGCATTGGCGTTGAGTGTCAGGTTGCCGATCGCGCCTAGGAACTCGTCGCGGCGGGCAATCGGAAGATCGACGTTGACCGACGCATCGACTTCACGCCTGCCCAGATCCGTTTCGCTTGTGACCCCGAACCGCGTCGCCTTGCCATCCAGGCTCTGTGTATCGGCGCCGACACGAAGGCTGACGTTTCCGGTTCCGGCGGGCAGGCTCACCAGCGGCCCGTTCAGTAGCAGGTCGATCTCGCCATTCCGCGTGATCGTCCGCGCCCGGTCACTCACCAGACCGAGCGCCACATTTTCTCGGTCGGTGTCGGTGTTCGAACGTGAAAGCGAATATTCGCCGGTCAGCGACCAACGCCACCGGTCCTTGTTGCCGTTGAACGCGAATCCGGCCTCGCCGGACAAAGTATCGGTGTCGCGCGCCAGCGGGTCGCCGATGGAGAAAAGCGAAGGACCAAGCAGCGACTGCCCGTCCGAATATTGCACCTGACCGGAGAATGTCGATGACACGTCCTTGATGAGGTTTCGGTTCAAGGTGCCGGTTGCGCGCACTAATCGACGCGGCCCGGTTAGGGTGCGAAAGCCTCGAGGATCGACCTCGTCGCTGCTGTCCGTCTCGAAGGCGATTTCTCGTTCGCTTTCCAACAAGGCGCCGCTGCGCTCGGCATGAAGGTTGATGGTCGTACGGCTATTCTCGCCAATCATCAGGCGAGTGAGGTCGGCCTCACTCTCTGTATATCCGCCAGCCGTCGGAACACCGCCCTCGATCTGTGCGGTGGTCGAGCGGAAGCGGGGGCGAAGAACGAAGTTCACGACGCGCTGGTCCGCGCGATAGCCATATTTCAGCGCCACTTCTTCGGGCAGAATGTCGACCCGCAGGATCGCTTCCGGTGGAAGGTCGCGAACCTCGCGGAAACCCGATGTGCGCCTGCCGTTGAGCAGGATGACGGGCTGGCCGCCGCCTCGCCCACGCGAGCTTGCGGTCTGCGGGGCGATTGCCTCCAGCAACTCGGTAACACTTGTCGCGCCCGTTGCACGGATGTCGGCGGGGCTGAGTTGATTTTCCGCCGGGATGTCGCCGATCACCGCATTCGGGTCACGGCGGCCGATGACGACGATTTCATCCTCTGCCACAGCATCTTCATCTTCGACGGCTGCGACTGGGGGCGCGCCCTGCATACCAGTGCTCGGCGCCGGTTGCGAAGAAGAACCCGAGGTTTGCGCTGCCGCTGTGTGCGGAACGAGGCTGACGCCCGCCAGCAATGCTCCGATGAGAAGCCGTTTCGTATCAGTCATGGTCCTCCCGCTTGCAGGAAGCAGGTGAACGCCGGATTACAGCGGCCGGTTCACTCCACCAGCGACATTCTTACACCGACCAACGGCGGTGGCTGGCGCTTGGTGCCGCGCACTGCCAAGCTGGGCCGATACGGAGGCGCTCATGACGGGACGGTTGCTTTTCTCTTTGCTCGGTTCGGCGAGTTTAGGCGCTTGCGTCGCCGTTCCGCCACCCGAACCGCCCGCCATGCCTGTCGCCGGCGTCGCTACTTGGAACACACCGCTTTCCACGGAGACCGAGGCCGCGTTGCAGCGCATCGCCGAGTTGGACCCGGCGATCGGCTCGGTGATCGCCGTCGATCCAACTGCGGTTGAACAGGCCAGCCGCATCGCCGCGGCGGGGCTGAAGGGACCGCTTGCCGGCAAGCCGGTGCTGATCAAGGACAATATTGAGGTTGCCGGCCCTTTGCCGACCACGGCGGGTAGCCTCGCACTGGCGAACAACGTGACCAATCGCGATGCGCCGCTGGTCACGCGGCTTCGGACCGCAGGTGCGGTGATCCTCGGCAAGACCAACCTCAGCGAATGGGCCAACATCCGCTCTTCACGTTCGATCTCCGGCTGGAGCGCGGTCGGGGGCCAGACCCGCAATCCCTACGCACTGGACCGAAACAGCTGCGGCTCGTCGAGCGGGAGCGGCGCCGCCGTCGCCGCAGGCCTGGCCCGCTACGCCATCGGTACGGAAACGGATGGCTCCATCACCTGCCCGGCGTCGATCAACGGCATCGTAGGCCTGAAGCCGACCGTCGGTCTCGTCAGCCGAACGCATATCATCCCGATCAGCGCCAGCCAGGACACGGCCGGGCCGATGACGACGACTGTGCGCGAAGCCGCGGAGCTTCTGACTGCAATCGCCGGCAGCGATCCTGCCGATCCCGCAACCCGCGAGGCGGACTCGCGAAAGCGGGACTATGCCGCCGGTCTCGACCCGAATGCCCTTGCGGGCAAGCGCATCGGCGTCATGCGCTTCGCCTCGGGCTTCGGTACCGACGCATTGCTGGAAGCGGCGCTGACCGTGCTCAAGGCACGGGGCGCAACGCTGGTGGAGATCAAGGAGTTCGACGACAAGGCCATTGGCGGCAATGAATTCAGCGTTCTGCTCACCGAGCTGAAAGCCGGCCTCAACGATTACCTGAAAAGCAGCCCGGCTCCCATTCCGGTCCGCACGCTCGCCGACGTGATCGCCTTCAACAAGGCACATGCCGCCACGGAGATGCCGCTGTTTGCACAGGAGACGTTCGAGCAGGCGGAGGAAACCAAGGGCCTATCGGATCCCGAGTACAAAAAGGCGCGCGAGACGAGCTTCCGCGCCGCCGGTCCAAACGGGATCGACCGTCTGCTGAAGACGCACCGGCTTGACGCGCTGGTAGGTCCGACCATGCCGCCGGCATGGAAGATCGACGCCGTCAACGGTGACCAGATCTCGGGCGGCGGCGCGGGCAGCCTGGCGGCGGTTTCCGGCTATCCGCACCTTACTGTGCCGATGGGTCAGGTGAGAGGCCTTCCCGTCGGGCTCAGCTTCCTCGGCCCGAAGTGGAGCGAGGCGATGCTCCTGTCGCTCGGCTATGCCTATGAACAGACGCGCGGGCCGCTTCCGGGTCCTCGCTTCCTGCGCTTCATTGAGGAATCGCCGGAGGTGGCGCCCCACTTGCGCCCGGCGGTCAGCCGGTAACTCGCAGCGCGCCGATCGCGGCGACGATGGTGATGATGAGGAGGAGCCGGATCGTCGTCGCCGGCTCCCCGAACCAGATCATGCCGACGATCACGGTTCCGACCGCACCGATGCCGCCCCACACGGCGTAAGCCGTGCCCATCGGGATCGACCGCGACGCAATCTCCAGCAGGGCCATGCTGATTGTCACCGATACGAGAAATGCCAGGGTCCATGGCAGGTTGCGAAAGCCCTCGACGAAGCGAAGGCTCGTGGTGAAGCCCACCTCGAACAGTCCGCCGATCATCAGCAATAACCAGGCCATTAGATTGCAGCCTCCAGTCTGGGTGCAGATTCACCGGGGCGTCGTGCGCCGGCGATGCAGCCACCAACGATCAGCGCCGCACCGGCGACCGTGAATAGCGACACCGCCTCACGATAGATAAGCCAGCCGAACAGGGAGGCCCAAAGAAACGCCGTATATTCCGTTGCCGCCAGATAGCTGGCCTCCGCCCGCGCATAGGCCCAGGTCAGGAGCGACGAGGAGGCAACCGCAAGAATGGCGGCTAGAACCAGCCAAGGCCACTGGTTCAACGGCGGGACGGCGATGCCGGCGATCGGGATGAAACAAGCGAGTGTCGCAGTCACCACGGTGGCTTGGAAGAATGCGGCTTCCGCAGGCGACGCGACAAGGCTCTGCTTGCGCATCATGATGATGTTGACCGCGTAACAGACGGCCGATCCGAGCACGGCCAGCGACCCGAGCAACGCTTCGCGCCCGAGGTCGGCACGGGCTTGACCAACGAAGATCACGACCACGCCTGCGAAGGCCGCGAGCGAGGCGATCACCGTTCGGCGACCAACCTCTTCATGCAGAAGTGCCGCCGCGAGAAAGAGTGCGATCAAGGGTGCGATAAAGGACAAGGCAATGGCCTGCGCCAGCGGCACCCGCCCAAGCGCCCAGAAGAACAGAAAACCCATCAGCGTGCTTAGGACGCCGCGCGCAATGTGCAGTCGAAGCGTCGATGCCGACGGCGCCGGCATCCCCGGGCGCAGGTAAAAGGAGCCGGACAACCCGATCCCGATGAGGTTGCGCCAGAACATGGTGGCAAAGGTGCCGATCGCGAGAACCAGCCCCTTCATCACGGCATCCATGCCGGAAAAGAGCGCGATGCCGCTCATTCCAACCAGAAAGGCGGTCAGCGAGTCATGTCTTGCCGGAGTCACCGGCGCTGCATAGCGAGATGCGCCCCCTAGCGCAGCACCATCCTGTCGCCTTCGATCGAGACCGATCCGAATTCCGCAAGGAAGCTCTGTCCGAGCAGTGACTGACGGCCGCCGCTCAGCACTGCGGCGTCGACGCCCTGAACGTCCTTGGGTCCGAGGCTCACGCGGTCCAGGGTCACGAATTGGCCCTTCACGTCGCCGGATGCGCCCGTTCCGACAATCTCGTCCATTCGCGGGTCAAGCTGGACCTGGGCACGCTGCGCGTCTTCCCGGGTCAGCGCGATGCCGGTCGCACCCGTGTCGATCAGGAAGCGGATGGGCATGCCGTTGACCTGCGCCTCTGCATAGAAGTGGCCGTCGCCCGCACGCTCCAGAGTTACGGCACCGGTGCCCGTCTGAACCACGTGACGCGCCTGCTGACTCTGGTCCTGCTCAAGTCCGGGCTCGACAGTCAGCAGGGGTGGCGCCGTCCCGATGCGCGCACCTGCCGGACTTGCCGGACGCTGGGCCGTCGGGTCGGCAGGCATCAGCGCACCAACGGCAACGCTGCCGCCGAGGATCAGGAGAACGAGCTTCTGCATCGCCTCGCCGTAGCGCGGCGAGGTGAATCCTTTGCTAAGCCCTTGGTGATCTCGCTAATGGCTGTCGCGCGGCAGGCCCATGGTCTGGTCGATGCGCTGATATTTTTCCGCGCCTTCCAGAATTGCGCCGCTTTCCAGCTGGCCAACCAGCGAGCGCTGGATTTCCTGCCACGGGGTCTGCGAAGCAGGATATTTGTAGCCGCCCGCCGCCTCGAGATCGCGGCGACGCTGCGCCAGCTCCTCGTCGGAGATCTTGATGTCGGCGCGTCCCTGGCGAAGGTCGATGCGGACGATGTCGCCCGTCCTCAACAGGGCCAGCCCGCCGCCGACCGCCGCTTCCGGCGAGGCGTTGAGGATCGAGGGCGACCCAGACGTTCCCGACTGCCGCCCGTCGCCAATGCAGGGCAACGAGGTCACGCCTGCCTTGATGAGGTAGTCCGGCGCCCGCATGTTCACGACTTCAGCCGCGCCCGGATAGCCGACCGCGCCGGCCCCGCGCATCACCAGCAAGGTGCGGTCGGTAATTTCGAGCGACGGATCGTCGATCTTGTGGTGGTAATCCTCGGGTCCGTCGAACACGACCACGGGACCTTCGAATGCATCGGGATCGTCGGGATTGTTGAGGTAGCGGTCGCGGAACTCCTCGGAGATCACGCTGGTCTTCATCACCGCCGAATTGAACAGGTTGCCGGTCAGCACCAGGAAGCCGGCCTTGTTCTGCAGCGGATCGGCGAAGGTCTTGATGACCTTGGGATCCTCGATCTCGACGTCACGGCAGTTGTCGCCGATCGACTTGCCGTTCACCGTCAGCGCATCCTCACGGATCAGCCCGTTGCGCATCAGTTCCGCGACCACTGCCGGGACGCCACCGGCGCGGTAGTAATCTTCCCCGAGATATTCGCCCGCCGGCTGCAGGTTCACGAGCAGTGGCACGTCCAGCCCGAACTTCTGCCAGTCGGTGACATCAAGCTCGACGCCCATGTGGCGCGCGATCGCTTGCAAGTGGATGGGCGCGTTGGTGGACCCGCCGATCGCCGAATTGACCACGATCGCGTTGATGAACGCATCGCGGGTCATGATCTTGTCGGGACGCAAATCCTCCTTGACCATCTCGACGATCCGAAGGCCGGTACGATACGCATTTTCCTGGCGGTCGCGGTAAGGCGCGGGGATCGCGGCCGACCCGGGCAACGACATGCCTAGCGCTTCCGCCAGGCTGTTCATGGTCGTCGCAGTGCCCATCGTGTTGCACCAGCCGGTCGACGGTGCCGACGAAGCCACCAGGCGGATGAATTCCATGTCGTCGATCTCGCCGGCCGCAAGCATCTGCCGCGCTTTCCAGACGATGGTGCCCGACCCGGTCCGCTCGCCCTTGTGCCAGCCGTTCAGCATCGGCCCGACCGACAAGGCGATCGCGGGGATGTTCACGGTCGCCGCGCCCATCAGGCAGGCGGGCGTCGTCTTGTCGCAGCCGATCGTCAGCACCACGCCGTCGATCGGGTAACCGAACACAGTTTCGACCAACGTCAGATAGGTAAGATTACGGTCCAGCCCAGGCGTCGGGCGCTTGCCCGTTTCCTGAATGTTGTGGATCGGAAATTCGATCGCGATCCCGCCCGCTTCGCGGATGCCCTCGCGCACCCGCTGCGACAGCACCAGGTGATGCCGGTTACACGGGCTGAGGTCGCTTCCGGTTTGCGCTATGCCGATGATCGGCTTGCCGCTTCGAAGCTCCTCGAGAGACAGTCCGTAGTTCAGGTAGCGCTCCAGGTAGAGCGCGGTCATGTCGATATTGTCCGGGTTGTCGAACCAGGCGCGGCTGCGGAGCTTGGGCGTGTCGGTCATAGGCCTGCTCGGCTATTCCCAAAGCCGCCGCCATGCAACGCTTAAGGTCTGACCAATGCCTGATAAACGAGCGGCGACGCCATACGGTTCGGGTGGTCGGGCTGCCAATAATCGAAGCGCTGGACCATGCCGACAAAGATCACCTCGTTGGTCGGATCGACCCAGAACCAGGTGCCCGCCGCGCCGCCCCAGCTGTAGGTCCCCTCGCCCATCAGTCCGCCCTGGCGAACGGGATCCGCGACTACCTGAACGTCGAGCCCGAAGCCCTGCGCCCGGCTGAACCCGCCCGAGCCCTTGGCAAGCACCGCGTCCGGGAGGTGATTGCGGCTCATCAGCGCAACGGTAGCGGGCGACAGGATGCGAACCCCGTCCAGCTCGCCGCCGTTCAGCAGCATCTGGCAGAAGCGGGCATAATCCATCGTCGTCGAATAGAGCCCGGCGCCGCCGGACTCGAAGCCGGGACGCACCGTCGAATCGGGCTTGGGCCAGCCGAACACGGTCGCTGCCGGCTGGATCTTCCCGTCCTTCACCCCATTGTAGAAGCCCGCCAGCCGGCCAAGTTTGTCGCGCGGCACGAAGAAAGCGGTGTCCGTCATCTTGAGCGGCCGGAACAGCCGCTGCTCCAGGAAGTCACCGAAGCGCCTGCCCGACAGTTTGGCGACCAACGCGCCCTGGATGTCAACCGACAGAGAGTAGCTGTAGTCGCTTCCCGGTTGGAAGATCAGCGGCAGCCGTGACGCGCGGCGGACGAACTCATCCATGCTTGGCGCCACCAGCGCGGCATTGGCGCGGTACAATTTGTCGGTCGGACTGTCGGCGGAAAGCCCGTAACCGTAGCCGGCGTTATGATCCATCAGCTCGCGGATCGTCGGCGGCCGCTTGGCATCTTCCAGGATCGGCCGACCTGCACCATCGAAGCCGGTGATGACCTTCAGATCCTTGAATTCCGGCAGGTGCATGCTGATCGGATCGTCGAGGCGGAACTTGCCTTCCTCGAACAGCATCATCAGCGCGACGCCGGTGATCGGTTTCGTCATCGAATAGATGCGGAAGATGGTGTCGCGCCGCATCGGCGTCCCGCCCACTTCCTGCCGCCCGAACGTGTCGAAGGTGACGATCTTGCCGCGGCGCGCCAGCAGGGTGGTCGCGCCGGCGAACACGCCCTTGTCGACCATTGCCCCAACATAGTCACGCAGCCGTCGCAATCTCTGCGAGTCGAAGCCGGCTTCTTCAGGCGCCGCTGCCGTGGTCAGCGAATAAGGTGTGTAGCGGACCACTGGCGCGTCGTGCGCCGACGCTGGCATAGCAAGGCCGATCGCTGATAGCAGAAGCAGGATGCTGCGGGTCATGACGTGACTCCTTTCGCCGCCGAACCTGGCGCTTCGTCGATGCGGTACGCGCGGCGAACGAGATTGTAGGTTAGATCGACCGCAAGCTCCGCCGCCTCCCAGTCTTCCACACGTCCTTCCGCGACCAACCGTGCGAGGAACGCGCAGTCGACCCGACGAGCGACATCGTGCCGTGCGGGGATCGACAGAAAGGCGCGGGTGTCGTCGTTGAAGCCGACGGTGTTGTAGAAGCCCGCCGTTTCCGTCGTCATCTCGCGGAAGCGGCGCATGCCCTCCGGCGAGTCATGGAACCACCAGGCCGGCCCCAGGCGAAGGCAGGGATAATGCCCCGCCAGCGGCGCAAGCTCCCGCGCATAGGTGCTTTCATCGAGCGTGAAGAGGATGATGGTAAGGTCGGGCTCGTTGCCGACCACGTCCAGCATCGGCTTCAACGCGTGGACATAGTCCACCCGCATCGGGATGTCGGCGCCCTTGTCGCGGCCGAACCGGTCGAACAATCCCTGATTGTGGTTGCGGAAGGAGCCGGGATGGATCTGCATCGTCATCCCGTCCTCGACCGACATCATCGCCATTTCGGTCAGCATCTGCGCGCGGAACAGTTCGGCGTCCTGTGGTGACCAAGTGCCGCCCACGATGCGGCCGAACAAGGCCTCTGCCTCGACGTGAGACAGGTTGGCTGTCTGGGCTGTGGCAAAGCCATGATCGGTCGCCGTCGCCCCCGCCGCGCGGAAGTCCGACCGGCGCTTGCGGTGCGCGTTGAGATAGCCGGCCCAGCTATGAACATCCTCACCGGTCAGCTCGGCGAACCGCTGCATCGCGCCGGTGAACGCTTCATGCTCCACGTCGATGACGCTGTCCGGACGATACGTCGTGACAACCCTGCCCTTCCAGCCGGACGAGCGAATGGCGGCATGGTGCGTCAGCGGATCGTCGGCGCCCTCCGTGGTCGCCAGGAACTCGATGTTGAAGCGTTCCATCAGTGCGCGCGGCTTGAACTCTGGCGTGGCCAGCGCGGCGTTGATCGTCTCGTAATAATATTCGGCCGTGTCTGGCTCCAGCCGCACCGGGATCTTGAAGACCTCGGCGAACACATGGTCGAGCCACATGCGCGACGGCGTTCCGCGAAACAGATGATAATGATCTGCAAGCAGGCGCCACGCGGCCAGCGGCTCAGCCCGCGAAGGCCCTTCCCGGCTCGGAACGCCGAGCGCATCGAGAGGAACACCCTGGCTGTAAAGCATCCGGAATACATAATGGTCCGGTGCCAGCAGCAGTTCGGTTGCATTATTCCAGTTCGCATTGGTCGCGAACCATGCCGGGTCCGTGTGCCCGTGGGGGCTGACGATCGGAAGCCCCGCTACCTGGGCATACAAGCTGCGCGCGATCCCGCGGGTAACTGGATCGGAGGGAAAGAGTCGTTCGGGATCGAGTGATAAGCGCCGCGTCATGCCGCACGGCTATCGCTGGCTCTAGGCCTGCGCAAGCGCGATCGCCGCCTCCGGTCCCCGTTGGCCGATCGCGTTCCAAGCCGAGCGAACCTCCACGGCGTAGAGCGCATCGTCCGTGAGCCTGGCGGGAAAAATCTGCCGCAATGAGAGGAAAGCCGTCACCGGATCCTCCGACCGTGCCGCCGCCACCAACAGGTCGCGGAGCGGATCGACGATCTCCTGGCCCTCGTCGGCACGGCGGCGTATGAAGTGCATCCATGCTGCCACAGGGATTGCCAGCCCCTTGACGCTGCGCCCGCTGTTCAGCGCGGCGGCCGTCGTGTCCAGCAAACGATAAGGCAGCTTCTGCGATCCATCCCAGGCGATCTGCGACAATTTGTGCTCGATCGCAGGATTGCGGAATCGCTGCAGAATCTCGCCGGCGTAGGCGCGAAGGTCGATGGGCGAGGGTTGGAGGCCGGGGATGATGTCATCGTTGATCAGCCGCTCGACGAAACTCGCCAGCGGGGCATCGCACATCGCGTCGTACACGGTCGCGTGGCCGATCAGCGAACCGACATAGGCCAGCGTCGAATGTGCGCCGTTGAGGATGCGCAGTTTCGCTTTCTCCCACGCCGCCACGTCGCCCGCGAAGGTCACACCGGCGCCGCGAAGTTGCTCCGCGCCCTGCTGCAGCGAATCTTCGATTACCCACTGCGTGAACGCCTCGCGCGCAACCGGGATGGCATCATCACTACCGCTCGCCTCGCGAACCATCGCCCGCAAACGGTCGTCCGTCGCCGGCGTGATCGAATCCACCATCGTGTTGGGGAAGCGCGCCTCGCCTTCGATCCAGCGGGCCAGGTCCGGGTCGATCTCGCGCGCAAAGTCTTCAACGGCGCGGCCCAGCTTGCTGCCGTTCGCAACCATATTGTCGCAGCACAGGGTGCTGAATGCCGGTGTCCCGGCGCGACGGCGATCGCCCAGTCCAAGCGCAATCCATGAGACGATGCTGACGGGGTCGTCGGGGGTGGCAAGATCGTGGACGATGTCCGGGTGAGACCGGTCGAGCGTTCCGTCACCGGCCAGGCAATAGCCTTTCTCGGTGACCGTGCTGGAAACGATGCGGATTGCCGGATCACCGAGCAACTGCCGCACCGCAGCGCCCTCGCCCGGCCCGAGAAAACGGTTGTGCGCACCGATCGTTCGGTAGCTGGTCTCCGCATCGAGCACGGCAAGCGTGTAGAGGCCGTCCTGACGGCGCAGTCCCTCGACCGTTCCCGCCGACCGCAGCGACACCGCCGCGATACCCCACCGCGGATCATGCTCCAGCAAGCGATCGACGTAGTGGGCCTGGTGCGCCCGGTGGAATGCGCCCGGCCCGAAATGAACGATGCCGGTGGTCAGCCGCGCGCGATAGGCTGGAGGGGTCAAGCGTGGTCCTCGTTCTAATCAGAGTCTGCAACGCCATAGAAGCGCGCAGCAGTGCCGCCGAACAGCATGGCTTGGCCTGCCCGATCAAGGCCTGTCATCGCCGCTGCGGTATCGAACCATTCGCGATATTCGCCGGCCAGCAGCAGCACAGGCCAGTCACTGCCCCACATCAGTCGGTTCGGCCCGAAGGTCCCTAAGAGGAAGTGAATGTATGGTTGAACATCGAAGCGGGGCTGCCCGGCGCTCATTTCCGTAAACAAGCCCGACAGCTTGCAGCATACGTTCGGAAGGGCTGCCAATGACGTCATTTCCCGCCGCCACTCGTCGATCTCTCGGGCCGCGATGGGCGGCTTGGCGCCATGATCGACGACGATCGGCAGGTCGGACCAGCGCTCGGCGAACCGGCGCAGGGGCGGGAGATGGCGGGTGAATACCAGGGCGTCGAACCGCAAGCGGCACTCCACCATTGCCGCAATCGCCGGATCGAGCGCCGGGTCGGCGATCCAGTTGTCGTCGGCAAGGTTCTGCAGCATCGGGCGCAAGCCCTTGAGCTTGGGACGAGCCGCCAACGCCCGGACGGCGGCCGCCGCATCTGGCGCCTTGAGTTCGGTCCAGCCCACGACGCCGAGAATTGACGGCGTCCCTTGCGCCAAGGTCAACAGCCAGTCGGTATCAGCGTCGTTTGCTTGCGACTGAACCGCAATCGAGCCGCCTATCCCCAACGGCGCTGCGACGGCCGCCCAGTCATCGGGCAGGTAGTCACGATGAATCGTCGCCATGTCCGCGGTCGGCCACTCATGTCCATTCTTACCGATTTGCCAATAATGTTGATGTGCGTCGATCACGCCTCCTCAGCCCTCGCGTTGGAAAGCGAAAAGGCGAGAATGACGCCGAAGCAGACGGCAGGGACCAGGATCGCCAGGTGCATCGATCCGTAGACCGTGGATACCCAGCCCATGGCCAACGGCATCAGCGCGCCACCGACGATTGCCATGATGATCAGCGAGGATCCGGTCTGGGTGTAGGGGCCGAGATCCTTGACGCCGATTGCGAAGATGGTCGGGAACATGATCGACATGAAGAAGCTGATACCCGTCAGCGCGACCAGCCCCGCGTAGCCCTGCGCGAAGGCAGCGACGACCGCCAGCGCCAAACAGGCGAGTGCGAACATCGCCATTAGCCGCGCCGGATTGACCCTCGACATCAAGGCCGAACCGATGAAGCGGCCGATCATGAACAGGATTAGTGCCGCGATCACCCAATCGGCGGCATCGCGCTCGCCCATGCCGGTGGCTTCCTGGGCATAGCGGATCGTGAAGCTCCACACCCCGACTTGTGCGCCGACGTAGAAGAATTGCGCCAGCACGGCGAAGATCAGGCGCTTGTTCCTGGCCAGGCCGACGAGCGCCTCACTCCACGGCAGCGCTTCTCCCTCGTTGCGCGGCTGGGCCGTTGCCGCTGCGGGAAAACGCGTCAGTGCCACCAATGCCGCCCAGGCGAGCACAAAGAGGCCGAGCGCGACATAAGGGCCCGTCGCGGCCTGCGTTTCGCGAGCATAGAACGCCGCTTTCTCCGCCGCCGGCATCCCGGCCAGCGTCGCTTCTGAATGCTCGATGCCGGAGAGGATCCAATATTTTCCGATCAGCAAGCCGGCGATTGCGCCCGGCGGGTTGAACGACTGGGCGATGTTCAGCCTTTGCTCCGACTTGCGGCTGTCCCCTAGCACGGTGATGAGCGGGTTCGCAGCCGTCTCAAGGAAGCCGAGCCCGCTCGCGATCACGAACAGGGCAACAAGGAACATCCCATAAGTCGCAATCTGCGCCGCCGGGTAGAAGAGCAAGGCGCCGAGCCCGTACAGGCTGAGGCCCACGACGACCGCCGCTTTGTAGCCGAAGCGCCGCATGAACAGGCCGGCGGGCAGCGCCATCAAAAAGTAGCCGAGGTAGAAGGCGAACTGGATCAAGCCCGCCTGAAGGTCGGTGAGGACGAATGCCTTGGTGAATTGCTTGATGAGGACGTCGTTAAGGTTGTTCGCCACGCCCCACAGAAAGAACAGACTGACGATCAGCACCAAAGGCGCAAGCGCCGTCCGCTTCATTCCGTCCTCTTCCATCCCTCTTCCCCTCTCCGCCGCACCTTTCCGGCACGATCGTTCACTTGCCCGGCTGCTGGCCCAGATCGAAAATGCGTTCCGCCGCCACCCATTTCTCCCCGGGCTCGGCCCAGGGCAGCGGCCGCTGGAAGCGCCACATCAGTTCCTCCCAGGCACGCACGTCCGGGTCGCTGGCGTCGGCTTGGGTTTTGGCTGCCAGGTCGAACCCCTCCGCAACTTCCATGACCATGAAAAGCCGGTTGCCGGTCAGCCAAATCTCCATGGCGTCGATCCCCGCCTGCCGGATTGCCCGAATGACACCCTCGGGAACGCCGCCCGCTCGATGCCAGCGGCGATATTGCGCGATCAGATCAGGATCCTCGTCGAGGTCAAGGGCGAAGCACAACCTTCGCCCGCTCACATCCACGCCCCGATGTTCCACGGCACGAACTCGCTGTCGCCAAAGCCCAGCGCCTCCGATTTGCTCTGCTGCCCCGACGCGAGATCGAGCAGGCGCTCGTAGATCTGACGCCCCGCTTCCTCGATGGACGCGCCGTCGAGGATGGGCGAGCAATCCACATCCATGTCGTCGTCCATGTTAGCGGCGAGTGCCGCATTGGAGGCAAGCTTGATGCAGGGCGTGGGCTTGGAGCCGAACACGGAGCCGCGGCCGGTCGTAAACGCAAGGATGTTGGCGCCCGAGGCGATCTGCCCGGTCGCAGAGCAGGGGTCAAAGCCCGGCGAGTCCATAAAAACCAATCCCTTGGCGCGAACCCGTTCGGCATAAAGCGCGACGTCGACCAGCGGCGACCGCCCCGCCTTGGCAATGGCGCCGAGCGATTTTTCGTAGATGGTCGTCAGCCCGCCGGCCTTGTTGCCGGGTGAGGGATTGTTGTTGAGTTGGGCGCCGTTCTTCGCCGCGTAATCGTCCCACCAGGCGAGCCGCTGCAGGAGTTTTTCAGCTACGTCTTGCGAGACGGCGCGGCGGAGGAGCAAATTTTCCGCACCCGAGATTTCCGGGGTTTCGGACAGGATTGCCGTCCCGCCATCGGCGATCAGCAGGTCCGCCGCAACGCCAAGGGCAGGGTTCGCCGTGACCCCCGACCAGCTGTCGGAGCCGCCGCATTGCAGACCAAGCGTCAGGTGCGATGCCGATACATCCACGCGGGTATCGGCCTGAGCTTCCTCGATAAGCTCGCGAACCAGCTGCCGGCCGCGATCGATCGCCTTTGCCGTGCCGCCGGCTTCCTGGATGGTCATGGTACGCAGGCGCGGTCCGGGCGCCAGGCCGAAGCGATCGAGCAAGGTCCCGATCTGGGCGACCTCGCAGCCAAGTCCGATCAGGAGGATGCCCCCAAAGTTCGGGTGCGTGGCATAGCCCGCAAGCGTTCGCTCCAGAGTGTCGATGCCTTCGCCGGTTCCCGACATGCCGCAGCCGCTCGAATGGGTGAAGGCGGCAACCCCGTCCACGCTTCCGAACCTTTGATCGGCAAAGCTGTCGGCGATCCGCCGGGCGACGGTCGCCGAGCAGTTAACGCTGGTCAGCACGCCGATGAAATTGCGGGTTCCCACCCGGCCGTCAGCGCGCACGAAGCCCTTGAAGGTGGCGCCGGTCGCTGACGGCAGATCGTTTGGCGGCGGCACACGGTCGACCACCCGCTCAAAGCTTCCCACCGTCAGATTATGATCGTGCACCTGTTCGCCCCGGGCGATCGGCCGCGTTGCCGTGCCGATGACCTGACCGAACTTGTGCACCTTGTCGCCGGCGGCGATGTCTCTCACTGCCAGCTTGTGGCCTTGAGGAATGGCTTGTGCGGCGCGGACCCCGTCGACCTCGTCGCCCTGCTCGAGCGGCGACAACAGCACGAGCACGTCGTCGTCCGGGTGAAGCTTCAGCGCGCGCGGCTCGGCCAGCTTGTTATCCGTCGCACTCATGTCCGCCGTCTCACACTCCAAGCGTCGCCGTTCCCCGGTTCGGTACGGAGGCGAACGCTACAGCAATTTGTCTGATTTAAAAGCGGCGTCAGGCGGCGACGGACGCTGCACTTGCGTTGGCGGCCTCGATCTCCGCTGCCTTTGCCTCGACCAGCCGGACGATGTGGTCGATCATGTCGGCGTCCTGCACATGGTGGTCGGTGACGCCCGACAGATAAACCATATGCTTGCCATTTCCCCCGCCGGTAATGCCGATGTCCGTCTCGCGCGCCTCGCCCGGTCCATTGACGACACAGCCGAGCACCGACAGCGACATGGGCGTGCGGATGTGCTGAAGCCTGCTTTCCAGCGCCTCCACCGTGCGGATGACGTCGAAGCCTTGCCGCGCGCAGCTTGGGCAGGACACGACTCGCACCCCGCGGTTGCGGATGCCCAGCGACTTCAGGATTTCGAACCCGACCCGCACTTCCTCTTCCGGCTCTGCCGACAGAGAAACGCGGATGGTGTCCCCGATGCCGAACCACAGGAGCGAGCCGATACCGATGGACGACTTGACCGTGCCGCCGAGCAACCCGCCCGCTTCGGTGATGCCGAGGTGCAGGGGACAGTCAACCGCTTCGGCCAGCGCCTGATAGGCGGCGACTGCAAGGAACACGTCCGACGCCTTCACCGCGACCTTGTAGTTGCGGAAGTCGTGGTCCTCGAGAATGCGGATATGGTCGAGCGCGCTTTCCACCAGCGCTTCGGGACAAGGCTCGCCATACTTCTCGAGCAGGTCCTTCTCCAAGCTACCGGCATTGACCCCGATCCTAATCGCGCAGCCGTTCGCCTTTGCGGCCGTCACCACTTCGCGCACCCGGTCGGCCGAGCCGATGTTGCCAGGATTGATCCGCAGGCACGCGGCGCCTGCGTCGGCCGCCTCCAGTGCACGCTTATAGTGGAAGTGGATGTCGGCAACGATCGGCACGTTCGCCGCCCGAACGATCTCGCGCAGCGCCGTCGTGCTCTCGACGTCGGGGCAGGACACGCGGATGATGTCGGCGCCCGCTTCCTCGCAGCGCCGGATCTGGCTGATGGTCGCATTGGCATCGGCCGTCGGCGTGTTGGTCATCGTCTGGACGGTGACCGGGGCGTCGCCGCCGACCGGCACGTTGCCGACCATGATCTGGCGCGAAAGACGGCGATCGATGGTTCGCCACGGACGGATGGAGGACATGGGCGCCATATAGTCGCTCCCGCCGACTCAATCAAAGCAAGGCTTTAGTCGACTTTCGGCGGGCGACCCCGCTTAACCGCCTGGGGAGGCTCAAGTTTGATCCCGCGCGACTTCAAAGCCTCACGAAGCAGGCATTCCACCTCAGCATTGACGCTTCGGAGGTCGCAGGCCGCCGCGCGTTCGACCGCCGCCCACAAGGCGGGGTCGACGCGCAGCGGAAAGGCCTTGCGATCCGGCATTACTGATAAAGCGTGCCGGTGTTGACCACGGGCTGGGTGTCGCGCTCACCGCACAGCACCACCATCAGGTTGGAGACCATCGCCGCTCGGCGCTCGTCGTCCAGTTCGACCACGTTCTTGGCGGACAATTGGTCCAGCGCCATTTCGACCATCCCAACCGCGCCTTCGACCAAGGTCTGGCGCGCGGCGACAACTGCCTGCGCCTGCTGCCTGCGAAGCATCGCGCCGGCAATCTCCTGCGCGTAAGCGAGGTGGGTGAAGCCGCATTCGTCGACCGTGATGCCGGCAACGGCCAGCCGCTCGATCAATTCGGCCCGAAGCTCGCTTCCGACCTGATCGTGATTGCCGCGCAGGGTCACCTCCTGATGCTCGAAATCGTCATAGGGATAGCGCGATCCGATGGTGCGGATCGCCGCCTCCACCTGCACATTCACGAAAGCACGGTAATCGTCGACATCGAACAACGCCTGCGCCGTGTCGACCACCCGCCAGACGATCTGCGCCGCCATTTCAATCGGGTTGCCGCGCAGATCGTTGACCTTGATTCGGTCCGAGATGAAGTTGTTGGCGCGGACGGACACCTTCTTCCGCATCATCCACGGCCAGGTCCAGCGCAGCCCCGTGACCCGGTCGCTGCCCCGATAATCGCCGAATAAGGTAATCGCCGCCGCCTGGTTCGGCTGGAGCATGTAGAAGCCGCACAGGATCAGGATGGAAAGGACCGCACCGGTTCCTAGAGCCAGAAAAGCGACCGGACCTGCCTGGTCCTGGACCAATTGCGAGAAGCCGAAGGCCGCGAGGCCAGCTGTGCCAAGCAGAAGAATCAACATGACATACCCGCTGAACGTGCTTGCCGGCCGTTCGCGGCTGGGGTTCAGCCCAATCACATGAGGTGCGTTCACGTCTCTCTCCCTGTTTAAGTGATATCATTTTAATATCGACTCAGAGGGAGGTCAAGAATGTCCGGACGATCTGCTAGAGCGTTGGGCGGAGGACGCTTATGCGAACGTCATGGTTATTGGTTGGAGCCTTCTTGATGAGCAGTCAGGCGAATGCCGCGCCGAGCGAATGGAAGCTTGTGGTCCATGGCGGCGCCGGCGCCATCGAGCGGGCCAGGCACAAGCCGGAGAAGGAGGCCGCAGTCCGCGCCGGTCTCGACCGGGCGCTCGCCGCGGGGGAGCAAGTGCTGTCGTCCGGCGGCAAGGCGCTGGATGCGATCGAAGCGGCCATCCGCGTGCTTGAGGACGATCCCAATTTCAACGCTGGCAAGGGCGCGGTGATCACGGACGACGGCCGGGCGGAGCTCGATGCGTCGATCATGGACGGCAGCACACGCGCCGCGGGTGCGGTCGCGGGCGTGACGGGGACCAAGAATCCGATTCGCCTTGCTCGCGCGGTGATGGAGAAGAGCCCGCACGTGATGCTCGCGGCCGCCGGCGCCGACCGCTTCTCCCGCGAACAGGGGCTGGAACAGGCCGAACAAGATTATTTCATCCTGCCCGAACGCAAGAAGCAGCTGGAAGAGATGAAGGCAAAGAGGCTCAGCGCGCTGACGGTCGAGTATAAATATGGCACGGTGGGCGCCGTCGCGCTCGACAGCCACGGACATGTCGCTGCGGGAACCTCGACGGGCGGGATGATGGGCAAGAAATGGGGCCGCGTCGGCGACAGTCCGGTGATCGGCGCCGGCACTTATGCCGACGACCGTGCCTGCGCCGTGTCGGCCACAGGCTGGGGCGAGTATTTCATCCGCGCTGGCGTCGCACATGAGATTTGCGCCCGTATCCGCCACAAGGGCGAAGATGCGCAGACGGCGGCCGACGCTGTGCTTGCCGAGGTGAAATCCCTCGGCGGCGATGGCGGGGTGATCGTGGTCACACCCAAGGGAGAGCGCGTCTTCTCCTTCAACACGAAGGGCATGTACCGGGGGATGGCTGACGCCACTGGGCGTAAAGTGGCGCTCTACTCGGAGTCGGAGGAGCGGTAGGGCAGGCTCTGCCCGATCCACTCCCTCTCCTGCGCCACCCCCTCCTTCTCCCGCTCGATGAAGTCCGCCACCGCCGCGCGAAAGCTCGGGTTCGGGATGAAGTGCGCCGATCGCGTGATCACCGGCTCATAGCCGCGCGCTACTTTATGCTCGCCCTGCGCGCCGGCCTGCACCGTCTTCAGCCCGTTTGCGATCGCCCATTCGATGGCGCGGTAATAACTGAGCTCGAAGTGGAGGAAGGGCAGTTCGGCAAGCGTTCCCCAATAGCGCCCATACAGCGCGTCCGGACCGATCAGGTTGAGCGCACCGGCGATCGGCTCGCCGTCACGACGCGCCAGGAACAGCAACGCCGACTCGCCCATCGCCGCGCCCGCCAGGTCGAAGAAGCGCCGCGTCAGGTAGGGCGAGCCCCACTTCCGGCTTCCGGTGTCCTGGTAGAAGGCCCACATCGCCGCCCAATGTTCCGGCCTGATCTCGGCACCGCGCAGGGTCACGACCTCGAGCCCCGTCACCGCCTCGCGCCGCTCCTTGCGAATGACCTTGCGCTTGCGGCTGCTCAGCGCTCCCAGGAAATCGTCAAAGCTGCCGTAGCCGCGATTGAACCAATGATACTGGATGCCGTGGCGGATCAGCCATTCGCGATACGCTGCCTGGGTGGCGTCATCCTCGTCGATAAAGGTGATGTGCGCCGATGACAGCCCGTTCTGCTCCGTCAGCGCCTCGGCGCCGGCAAGGAGCTGCTGCGGCGCGTCGCCCAGCAACCGCGAACCCGGTACCGGCGTGAACGGCACCGCAATCTGAAGCTTGGGATAGTAGCGCCCGCCCGCCCGGGCCCAAGCGTCGGCCCAACCATGGTCAAACACATATTCGCCCTGGCTGTGGCTCTTGAGATAGGCCGGCGCCGCCCCGATCAGCTGGCCATCGCGCTCGACCAGTAAAGGCGCCGGCGACCAGCCGCTCTGCCCCCCGACACTGCCCGACGTCTCAAGCGCGCTCAGGAAGGAATGGCGCAGGAAGGGATCCCCGCCCGCAAGCCGATCCCAGTCGGCGGCGTCGACCGCACCGACGCCCGTGTCCACTCGAACGATGATATCGGCGTCGCGGTCGGCCATGGTCGGCTCAACGCGCTCCGTAGTGAAGTGGCGTCAGCGCTTCACCGCAATCACGGCATCCACCTCGACCGCGACGCCAAGCGGAAGCACCGCTACACCCACCGCGGAGCGCGCGTGCTTGCCGGCGTCGCCGAATACGTCCTGCATCAGCTCGGACGCGCCGTTCGCCACCTTGGGCTGGTCGACGAAGTCGGGTGTGCTGTTCACGAACACGGCCAGTTTCACCACACGCTCGACCCGGTCGAGCGAACCCAGCGCCAGCTTGATCTGCGCCAGCAGCATAATTCCGCACCGCCGCGCCGCTGCGATCCCCGCCTCGATGTCAACGTCATCGCCAAGCCGTCCTTTGATCAGGCTGCCGTCCTCGGCAAAGCTGATCTGACCGGAGATGTGGAGCATTCCGTCATGCTCCACAGCGGGCACGTAGGCCGCGACCGGAGCTGCGGGTTGGGGAAGGGTGATGCCAAGCTCGGCAAGGCGCTGATCGATGCTCATCGGCGGCTCCAAGCACTCGCGCAGCCTTGAATCAACCCTCCCGATGAACGGCAAACCCAGCCCAGGTCTGGTTCACCGGCATGATCTCAAGCGCATTGATGTTCACGTGAGGCGGCAGGTTTGCCACCCACCACACCTGCTCGGCGATGTCCTCGGCGGTCAGCGGGTTCATGTTCGCATAAAGCTTGTCCGACGCCTCCTGGCTGCCGGTGCGCACGACCGTGAACTCCGTCTCGACCATGCCCGGTTCGATCGACGTCACGCGAACGCCGGTGCCTTCCAGGTCGCAACGCAGGTCGAGCGAGAACTGTCGGACGAAGGCCTTGGTCCCCCCATACACCGCCCCGCCCTTGTAGGGGTAGGTCGCCGCGATTGACGCCAGGTTTACCACGTGGCCGCGGCGCTCGATCAACTTGGGCAGCACCGCCTTGGTCAATGCCACCAGGCCGGTGATGTTGGTCGCGATCGCCGATCCCATCACGCCCCAGTCGCCTTCGGGCATTGCACTTTGCGGCGGCGCAAAGCCGGCATTGTTGAGCAACAGGTCGACCTCGCCCCACGGCGCCTTCAGCTGTCCAAGCTGGCCTAGAGCATCAAGATCGCGCATGTCGATCTCCAGCGGCAAGAAAACATCGCCAAGCTCTTCGGCGAGCGCCCGCAACCGGTCCCCGCGCCTCCCGGTGCCGATCACCCGCCACCCCTCGCCTGCGAAGCGGCGCGCGGCGGCCAGGCCGATGCCGGCGGTGACCCCGGTGATCAGGATGGTCTTGCTCATCTTACTTCCTCAAACTTGCTCAAGATCCACTCACACGCGCTCGGCCAGTCGTCGATCCGCGCATGCGCATGCGGCGACGGCGGTGTCGTGACCGCAAGCTTAGGCTCCGCGATCATGTGCAGGCGCCACACCTCCGGCGCATGCTCGGCCACTGATTTGTGGTGCACCGGCAGATCGTCAACGAACACCACCACATCGGCGTCATGACGCCGCGCCAGCGCCCGCACCGGCGGGCCTTTCCCGCCCTGGTTGCAGACCACCTCGTGCGCGATGCCGTGACCGGCGAGTTGCTCCACGCGCCATGGATGCGCCTCGTCGATCAGGTTGGTGAGGATGACGATATCTGCGACCGCGCCGATCCGCTCCAGCGCATCGATCGCGCCCGGCACCACCGTTTGCCGGCCCATTTCCTCGCGGAAGAACAGGTCGAGCAAAGGCCACACCCGCTCGGTCGTCAACGTCTCGCCGGTGGCGCGGTCGCTCAGTGCCCCGGCAAAGTCCGACCTCGACAGGTCGAAGTCGATCGCATGATCTTCGTCCAGCCATTCCGCGAAATGGCTAACCATGTGCAGCAGCACTTCATCGCAATCGGTGATCAGGAGCGGGCGCGTCATGCCTCCAGCTCCTGTCGCGCGCGGACCAACGCTTCCGGCTTCACCCCGACCTCCTCCGCAACCGCGACCAGATCGGGCTCATGCGCCTCCAGAAAGGACAGGACCGCCGCCAGTAGCCGCGGATTGCCGAGGCCGGAGCGCAACTCGTCCGTCCCAATTCCGGTCAGCTCAAGGAACCGTTGCGCTCGGCGTTCGTCCTTCAACGTTGCCGTGAGCGCGGCGAGTGCAAGTGTCGTCGGGTCATTTGGTGATTCAAGCGGCATCGCTTAGGCTCGCGGAACAGGTGAGATCGAGGACGCGGATTGGCCAAGATCCTGATTGTCGAAGACAATGCGCTGAACATCAAGCTGTTCTGCGACCTGCTTGCCGCCCATGGACATGAACCCAAGGCAGTGACGGACAGCCGACAGGCACTGGACCTCGCCCGGGAATTCCTGCCCGACCTCATCATCACCGACATCCAGCTTCCCCACGTCAACGGACTGGAACTGATCCGGATGGTCAGGAGCGACGAGGGTCTTCGAGAGGTGCCCGTCATGGCGGTCACCGCTTATTCGGCAGTCGGCGACGAAGAGCGCGCACGGGAAGCCGGGGCGCAATCCTACGTGTCCAAACCGATTTCCGTGGTAAAGTTCGTGTCCCAGGTCGACGCCCTGTTGAATCCGGTGCCCGTCGCGGAGGTCCCCGCTTCCGTCTGACGACCCGCGCGCCAGGTTTAGGCAACGCGGACCTGCGGACCCGTCCGCCGCCGACGCCGCGCTACCCAGCCGACGGCGCCGAAACCGAAGATCATCATCGCCCAGCTCGACGGCTCGGGAACCGATGAAACCGCCGGATTATAGTTGAAGGTGAAGGTCCCCTCGAAGGCTGGCCCGGACGACAAGCAGCCTCGTCCCCCTGAACAACCCGGCTGGACGAGGGACAGGGACTGTGCGCCTGGGGAGACTGCGGCATGGCTGACGTCAGCAATCGCGTTCAAGGGCAGTCCCCAAGAGCCTGCAAGAAACCGTTCAAGCCCGCTGGTGAACAAGATGTCGAAAGCGCCTGCCGCCATCACGTTCGCCATTGGCGCCGTGCTGACCGTTTCTCCGAATAATTGAGCCGTCGCCAAGGCAGTACCATCGGGGAAGACGATCGAGCCGAGCCCCGACGAGGTGATCGTCACCGGCTGGCTCGTGCTCCCGAATGGCCCTTCGGGGAGAAAATCTCAAGAAAACGATGATCGCTGATGGTGCCCGTGAACCGAACCGAGTTTAACGATCCCAACGCACTGTCAAAACCAGAAAATTGATTGGCGACGCCGGTGATGTCCGACGTCACGGTCTGGCTCAGCACTTGCGCGTGGACCGGGGCCGCGCAGGCAAGCGCCACCGCAGCCGAAAGCATTTTCAGCTTCATTTTTTGTTCCCTGTTCAGCGACTAATCGCCGTTAAACAGGAAATGGATCGAGGGGCGGTTGGTTCCCGAAGGCGCTCAGCGCACCGACGCGCGGGGCGCGCAATTCAAAGATGGACTGCACAACCGGGCGCGCAGCGCACTGGCTGCCATAGTCGGCGGCGGGAAGACTGACAGACGGCCGTGGAGCGGCCGCTGGAAGCTTACTTGATCTTGGCTTCCTTGAACTCGACGTGCTTGCGCGCGACCGGGTCGTACTTGCGGAACGACATCTTCTCGGTCTGGTTGCGCGGGTTCTTCTTGGTCACGTAGAAGAAGCCGGTGTCGGCGGTGCTGACGAGCTTGATCTTGACGGTTGCCGGCTTGGCCATCGTTCGAGTCCTGAGATTCGCAAAAAGAAAGAGCGGCTCTGCGCCGCTCACGTCGGGCGCTCTCTGGCGCTGCCCACTCCAAAAGTCAAGCGACGCGAAGCTGTAACAGCCCCTTAACCTAGTTGGGCCACCATCGGTACCGAGAGGGGCAAAGGCATGACAAGCGAATCGCTGGATGCAGCGCGGACACGGATCGGGCGCTGCGTCGCCGAAGTCCAGGAACGTGGGCCGCGTCTGTCCCCCTTGGACCTTCATGCCCGAATGGATGAAATCCGAAAGATCGCCTCGGTGAACGGCATGAGCGCGCTTGAACAGCTCGCCCGTTGCTCGGCGCAGATGGCCCTGCTCCCGGGACATCGCGTGGCCGTACGCAGCTGCCTTGAGCATGTCGACGAGGCAATTGCCTGTCGCTCCCCTGCCGACACGACCGCCATGCTGGCGGCGCTGGCGTTGCGCCTCCGCTAAGCGTTTCGGCACCGTTATGCCGCTCGCGCATTATCGTGAGCGATGCGCGCCTTTTCACAGCTGCTGGACAAGCTCGTCTACACGCGGTCGCGTAACGGCAAGCTGAAGCTCATCGGCGACTATCTCCGCGCCACTCCCGATCCCGACCGTGGCTATGGTCTCGCCGCGCTGACTGGCGAGATCGACATTCCGGCGGTGAAGCATGTCGCCGTCCGTACTATCGCCGAACAGCGCGTCGACCCCGTCCTTTTGTACATGAGCCGCGATTACGTCGGCGACATGGCGGAGACTGTGTCCTTGCTGTGGCCGGTGCCGGAGGGCGAGCCGCCTGACCTCGACGACGGCACCATCACCATCAGCGCCGCGGTGGAGCGGCTTCGGTCCGCCGGCCGAATGGATGCCCCAGCCATTCTCGCCGGCATGCTCGACCATCTCGACGCTTCCGGCCGTTATGCCCTGCTGAAGCTGGCCACCGGGGAGCTTCGCGTCGGCATCAACGCCCGCCTCGCCAAGCAGGCTCTTGCCGATGCCTTCGGCTTGGAGGTCGAGGCGGTGGAAGAGGTGTGGCACGGCATTCCGCCGCCCTACACGGAATTATTCGACTGGGCGGAGGGGCGCAGCGAGCAGCCCTCCGCAAAGGACCTGCCGGTTTTCCGCCCTTTCATGCTTGCGCACCCATTGGAGGATGCGCAGCTCTCGCTCGACGATTATGCCGCCGAGTGGAAGTGGGACGGTATCCGAGTCCAGCTTGTCCATGCCGGCGGCGAGACCCGCCTCTACAGCCGCACCGGCGACGACATCTCCCGAAGCTTTCCCGACATAGCCGAGGCCTTCCACGAGCATGCGGTGCTCGATGGCGAGCTGCTGGTGCGCGGCTCCGGCCAGGGTATGGAGTCGCACGGCGGCGAGGCGGCGAGCTTCAACGCGCTTCAGCAACGGCTTGGCCGAAAGACGGTCAGCGCCAAGATGCGGCAGGATTATCCCGCCTTCGTCCGCCTATACGACATCCTGCTCGACGGCGACGACGACCTGCGCCCGCTGCCCTGGTCGGAGCGGCGCGCGCGGCTCGAAGCCTTCATGCCGCGCCTCGACCCCGCCCGCTTCGATCTCTCGCAGCTGATCCAGGCCGACAGCTTCGACCAGCTCGCCGACATCCGCGCCCAGGCCCGCGACGAAAGCATCGAAGGCATGATGCTGAAGCGCCGCGACAGTCCCTATGTCACGGGGCGCAAGGCGAACCTCTGGTACAAGTGGAAGCGCGATCCGCTGACCGCCGACTGCGTGCTGATGTATGCCCAGCGCGGCAACGGCAAACGCTCGAGCTATTACAGCGATTTCACCTTCGGCTGCTGGACCGCGCCGCCCGAAGAAGGCGGCGAGCTGTCGCCGGTCGGCAAGGCCTATTTCGGTTTTACCGACGAGGAACTGAAATGGCTCGATCGCTGGATCCGCAGCCACACGGAGAAGAGGTTCGGTCCCGTCCGCGAGGTCGAAAAGTCGCTCGTTCTGGAGGTCGCATTCGATTCCATTCACGCCAGCAAGCGCCACAAATCCGGCTTGGCAATGCGCTTCCCCCGGGTCAGCCGAATTCGCAACGACAAGCCGGCGAACGAAGCCGATCTCCTAGCTAACCTGCAGAAGCTGGCGACCTGAGCGCCTTCTCCATCACCACGAAATCGAGGTCGTCCGCCCTCGGCAGTCCCGCTCTCGGATCCTCGACCGGAAACGGCCGCCGTTCGCCGGTAAGACGGTAGCCCCGCCGTTCGTACCACGCCACGAGTTCGGTGCGCCGCTCGATTACGCTCATTTCCGCCCGGGATGCTCCAAGCGACTGCACCGCGAAATCTTCCGCCCTTGAAGCAGCGCCTTGCCAAGCCCGCCACCCTGCCGGTCCGGATCCACCGTGATCATGCCGAGGTAGACCAATCCATCGCTCTTTTCGGCAATCGCGATACAGGCATCGGCTCCCGCGCCGCCGCGATGGATGAGGATATGCTGGGCGGGATCCCCGATCATGTCTCGAAGCTCATCCTCGTCCGTCCGCTGCCCGTCGAGCAGGTCGGCTTCGTGCGTCCAGCCGTGACGCGCACTTTCGCCGCGGTAGGCACTTTCGATAAGGCTGTGCAGGACGGGGATGTCGGCGGGCGTGGCAAGGTCGAGCTTCATACCCCCCGCCTGCACCAACTCAGCGCAACAAAAAAGGCCCGCCGGATCGCTCCAGCGGGCCTCTTATCCGAAATGCCGAAAGCTTACTGCGCCGGCGACAGGTTCACCGCCGCATATTTGCCACGGCGATCGACCTCGATCTCGAACTCCAGGCGATCGCCCTCGTTGAGCGTCGGCATGCCTGCACGCTCGACCGCCGAGATGTGAACGAATGCATCCGGCTGTCCATCGTCGCGCTGAATGAAGCCGAAGCCCTTCATCGCGTTGAAGAACTTAACCGTTCCGCTCGCCTTTTCACCGGTCAGCTGACGCTGCGGGCCGCGATCACCACCGGGGCCACCCGGAGCCGCGCCGCCGCCGCTGCGCTCAACCGCCATCGGCTCGCCGTCGATCTTGAGGTTGGTCGCCGAGATGCGGCCGCCGCGGTCCACTAGCGTGAACTCCAGCGGCTGACCGTCGGCAAGGTCGGTGAGACCCGCCTGCTCGACGGCCGAGATGTGCACGAACACGTCTTCGCCGCCGTCCTCACGGACGATGAAGCCGAAGCCCTTTTGCGGGTTGAAGAACTTAACGGTGCCCTTGCCTTCGCCGACCACCTGCGGGGGCATGCCGCCACCGCCGCCGCCACGAAAGCCGCCGCCGCCACCGCCGCCGCCGCGGAAACCACCGCCGCCGCCGCCGCCGAAGCCGCCACGATCGCCGCCGCCACCAAAGCCGCCGCCGCGCGGTGCGCCGAAGCCACCGCCGCCACCGCCGCCATAGCCGCCGCCACCACCGCCGAAGCGATCACCGCCGCCGCCGAATCCGCCGCGGTCGCCGCCGAAACCACCACCACCGAACTCATCGCCGCCAAAACCGTCGCGCTTGTCCCTGCCGCGACCGCCACGATCGCCTTTGCGCCCTCTATCGAAACCCATGCCGGTATAAACTTCCTTGTGCCCGTATTCGAAACAACCACCGCGCCGGGCCCGAAAGCGCAATCGGTCGTGCGCGATTCTGCTCACGCACTGTTCACCGCTTACAGCAAAAAGTGGGCCTGCTCTAGTGATTCATCGTCTAAGGCTGGCAGGAGCGCCGCTCCGGCGGCTAGAAGCGCCGCAATCAAGGTGGCCGAACAAGGTTGGTATTGGCGAATGGCAGTTTACTTGCACGAAGAAGATCTTGGGCCGGAGGTGACGTTCGCCGATGGGCCGATTGCGGTCGATACGGAGGCCATGGGCCTGATCCCCGGCCGCGACCGCTTGTGCCTCGTCCAACTGTCCGACGGCCACGGCGACGAGCATCTCGTCCGCTTCGCCCGCGGAAGCACTTATGCGGCGCCGCGGCTGCGCGCCCTGCTTGAGGATCCCAACCGGCTCAAGCTCTACCATTTCGCCCGCTTCGATATCGGGATCATGCGCGCCTACCTCGGCTTCATGGCAGCGCCTCTTTACTGCACGCGCACGGCCAGCCGCCTGGTTCGCACCTACACGGACCGCCACGGCCTCAAGGATCTGGTCAAGGAATTGCTCGGCCACGAAATCTCCAAGCAGCAGCAGACCAGCGACTGGGGCGCGCCCGAGCTCAGCGACGCGCAAAAGGAATATGCGGCAAGCGACGTCCGATTCCTCCATGCGCTGAAGGAACGGCTCGATGAGCGCCTGCAGCGCGAAGAGCGGACGGAGCTTGCCCAGGCCTGTTTCGACTTCCTGCCGGCGCGGGCAATGCTCGACCTTGCCGGCTGGCCCGAGCAGGACATTTTTGCTCATGATGGCTGACCCTTATGTCTGAGGCTGCGACCCGCGAACGGCGGCAGCGGCAGGATTGGGCGGTGCCGGGCAGCCGGCACGACAAGCTGGTCCGCTTTGCCAAGATCGGCTTGCCGAGTGCGGTGGGCGTACTGGTCGCTTTCCTGGCGCTTGCACCGCTCGACCGGAGCGGAGACGTCAGCTTCATCCTCGACAAGAAAAAGGTCGAGAATGCGCCGGAGCGGATGCGCGTGGAATCGGCGCGCTACGTCGGTGAGGACAATAGGGGACAGAAATTCCTGATCAGCGCCAATCGCGCGGTTCAGCCCAGTTCCAACGTGCCCATCGTCGACATCACGGGGATGCTTGCGCGGCTGGGCCTGACCCAAGGCCCGGTGCTGATCGGCGCCAACAAGGGCCGCTACAATATCGAGCAGCAGACGGTTGCAGTCGACGGTCCCGTCCGCGTGATCGGGCCGGACGATTACCGGATCCAGACCCGCGATCTCCATGTCAGCATGAAGGAACGGACGGCGGTCAGCGACGGTCCGGTCGAAGGCAGCATGACTCTCGGGCAGTTCCGCGCCGACCGGCTTCGCGCTGACCTTGGGGAGCGCAAGGTTGTGCTTGATGGCCGCGCTCGCTTGAAAATCGTGCAAGGGGCGGTCAGATGAGGGTTATGCGGCGGACCGGCACCATCCTTGCATCGCTCCTGCTGGGCGTCGGCGCGGCCGCGTTAGCCCAGAACGGTGGCCCTGTGTCCGCGCTCAAAGGGCACGACAGCGACGCCCCGGTTGATGTCGCCGCGGACCGGATCGAGGTTCAGGAACGGGCGGACCGCGCGCTGTTCGTGGGCAACGTCCATGTGAAGCAGGCTGACCTCACCATGGATACGGAAAGGCTGACCGTCGCTTATTCCAGCCAGGGCGGAGTCCAGATTCAGCGGCTCGATGCAGCCGGCGGCGTGGTCGTCACCAGCCCGTCCGAAACGGCACGGGGCGATTTCGGTATCTACGATCTGCAGCGCAAACTGATCACCCTGGTCGGCGGCGTCCAGCTGAACCGTCAGGGCAGCCAGGTGAACGGTTCCCGATTGGTGATCGACCTCAACACGGGCCGCGCGGTGATTGACGGCGGCGGTCCCGGGATCGGCCAGAGCGGCGGCCGGGTGACCGGTCACTTCACCGTTCCGAAACGCAGCTAGCGAACGAAGCCCGGTGAACGAGGCTCTACCGATCGACCATCCGGACGAGATCGCGTCCGCGATGCGCGGCCTGTCCGTCCGCTCCATTGCCAAGGCGTACGACAAACGCGCCGTGCTTCGCGACGTGTCGCTGACCGTGTCGCGCGGCGAGGTGGTCGGCCTGCTCGGCCCCAACGGCGCCGGCAAGACCACCTGCTTCTACTCGGTGATGGGCCTTGTGAAGCCCGACAGCGGCCGTATTTTCCTGGACGAACAGGACATCACCGACCTGCCGATGTACCGACGCGCCATTCTCGGCCTCGGTTATCTGCCGCAGGAAACCTCCATCTTCCGCGGGCTGTCGGTCGAGCAGAACATTCTTGCCGTCCTGGAAGTCGCCGAACCGGAACGCCAGGCGCGGCGCGACCGGCTTGAGCAATTGCTCGGCGAATTCGGACTGACCGGCCTGCGCGATTCCGCCGCCATGGCACTGTCGGGCGGTGAGCGGCGCCGCTGCGAAATCGCTCGCGCCCTTGCCGCCAACCCCTCCATCATGCTGCTCGACGAGCCTTTCGCGGGCATCGACCCGATTTCCATCTCCGACATCCGAGAACTGGTCCGCGAACTGAAGCAGCGCGACATCGGCGTGCTCATCACCGACCATAATGTCCGGGAGACGCTCGACATCGTCGATCGCGCCTGCATCATCTACGATGGGCAAGTGCTGTTCCAGGGCACGCCCGAGGCGCTGGTGGCCGACCAGGAGGTGCGCCGCCTCTACCTCGGCGAAAGCTTCGCCCTTTAAGGGTTTGCCATGGGGCTCGGCCCGCGCCTCGACATCCGCGTCTCCCAGTCGCTGGTCCTCACTCCGCAGCTGACCCAAGCGATCAAGCTGCTCCAGCTCAGCAATCTGGAGCTTGAAGCCTTCATCGCCGAGGAGTTGTCGAAGAACCCACTGTTGGAAAGCCGCTCCGACGACGACGAGCCAGGTGGCGAAGCGCCCGCGCCCGAAATCGAAGGAGACGACTTCGACGCGCCCGACGATCCCGGCGCCGACGACCTCATTTCCGGTGCCGCTCAAGGCGACCAGCCGCTCGACATGGACTGGGAGCGGGAAGCGCTGGAAACCGACAGCTTCTCCGATGTCGCAACCTCGGGCGGCGGCGAGGAGGCGTTCGACTTCGACCGGCTCGAATATGCTGCCGGTTCGCTCGCCGAACATCTCCAGGACCAGCTTCACGGCGCCTCCGGCCCGGTCGGAGACCTAGCGCGCCTGATCTGCGAAGCGCTGGAAGACACCGGCTATCTCGACATTCCGCTGGCCGACGTCGCCGAACGCACCGGTGCCCCGCTCGCCACCGTCGAGGCGGCGCTCGCTTTGGTGCAGGGGCTTGAGCCCGCAGGCGTCGGCGCCCGCAGCCTCGCCGAATGCCTGGCGCTGCAGGCGAAGGCGGCCGACCGCTACGATCCGGCTATGGCGCGGCTGATCGACAATCTCGAACTCCTGTCCAAGGGCCGCCTGAACGACCTCAAGCGCATCTGCGGGGTCGATGACGAGGATCTTGCCGACATGATCCGCGAGCTTCGAGCGTACGATCCGAAGCCCGGCTGCCAATTCTCGCAAGCTGCAGCCGAGGGGGTCACGCCCGATGTGTTCGTTCGGCGCACCGGCGGTGGCTATGCGGTCGAACTAAACGGCGCCACCTTACCGCGCCTGCTGGTCAACCGGCGCTATTATCAGGAGCTCAAGACCGGCCCGCAAGATAAGGCGTCGCGCGCCTGGCTGAGCGACTGCCTCGCCAGCGCCGGCTGGCTGGTGAAGGCACTCGACCAGCGCGCCCGCACCATCGTCAAGGTCGTCGGTGAGATCGTGAAGCGGCAGCAGGGTTTCTTCGAGCGTGGCGTTTCCGGCCTCAAGCCGCTCACCCTCCGCGAGGTCGCCGAAGCGATCGAAATGCACGAATCCACCGTCAGCCGGGTAACATCCAATAAGTATCTGATGTGCGACCGTGGCCTGTTCGAACTGAAATATTTCTTCATGTCGGGCGTCGGGGGCGGCGAGGATGGCGGCGACGCGGCGTCGGCAAGCGCCGTTAAGGCTGCCATCGCCGACGTCATCGCCAAGGAAGACGACATACTCAGCGACGATGCCATCGCTGCAATGCTCAAGGACCGCGGCTACGACGTCGCGCGCCGAACCGTCGTGAAATATCGTGAGGCGATGGGGATCGGCTCCTCCATCCAGCGCCGCCGCCAGCGCAAGATCGCGGGCGGCTGAGGCCCCCCTGTCCTAGGTAGGCCGTTTCGGGCTAGACCTTGGGCATGAGTGGCGACTCTGCCGCCGACAACTGGAACAAGGCTGCAATACCAGGCTTAAGTTCGCACTTCATGTGCAAAGCCCGTGACTATTGCGAACTAAGGGCAGCCGAAAGGAGACTATTATGGCTACGGCCACCTTGGACGTGGGTCCGCTCGGCCTCGAAAACCCGATGGGCACCGACGGTTTCGAATTCGTCGAATATGCCGCACCCGATCCCGAACTGCTTCGCTCTCTCTTCACCAAAATGGGCTTTCCCGCGATCGCCCGCCACCGCCGCAAGGACGTGACGCTGCACCGGCAGGGTGAGATCAACTTCATTATCAATGCTGAAGCAGACAGCTTCGCCCAGCAGTTCGCCCGCGACCACGGCCCATCAGCCTGCGCCATGGCGTTCCGGGTCAAGGATGCCGCCGCCGCCTACAAACGCGCGATCGAGCTCGGCGCCAAGGGGCTGGACAACGATGTCGGGCCTATGGAGCTCAACATTCCGGTCATCGAGGGCATTGGCGGATCGCGCCTCTACCTGGTCGACCGCTATGGGGCCGAAGGCTCAATCTACGACGTCGACTTCCGTTTCGAGGATGGTTGGCAGGAGGAAATGGCGAAGCTGGACAGCCGCCTGACCTACATCGACCACTTGACCCACAATGTGAACCGCGGCCGCATGAGCCACTGGGCGGAGTTTTACGAGCGGCTCTTCAACTTCCGCGAGATCCGCTATTTCGACATCGAGGGCAAGCAGACCGGCCTCTTTTCGAAGGCGATGACCTCGCCCTGCGGCCAGATCCGCATTCCCCTGAACGAAAGCCAGGACGACAAGAGCCAGATCGAGGAATTCCTGCGCGAATATAAGGGCGAGGGAATCCAGCACATCGCGCTCGGATCGAGCGACATCTACTCCTCGGTCGACGTGCTCTCCGGCCGCGGCATTCCCTTCCAGGACACGCCTGAGACCTATTACGACCTGCTCGACGAGCGCGTGCAGGGTCATGGCGAACCGAACGACGAGTTGAAGAAGCGCCGCATCCTGGTGGACGGTGCGCCAACCGAAGGTCAGGGCCTGCTACTCCAGATCTTCACTCAGAATGTCATCGGCCCGATCTTCTTCGAGCTCATTCAGCGAAAGGGCAACGAGGGTTTCGGCGAAGGCAACTTCAGGGCCCTGTTCGAGTCCATCGAGCTCGACCAGATGCGCCGCGGAGTTATTTAATCGCGGTTTGAGCGTTTCGCACTTGCAACCAAATGCGACCCGCCTCTTTTAGTCCCCGTCCGCTCCTACGCGGGCGGGGATCAATTCAAGCGCGGCCAGGAGACGACCAATCGCCAACTTCATGTTCGCGACCGGGATCGAAAACAGCATCCCGACGATCAACAACGGCAAAACGCGCGTCGACCAGATGGAGGCCTGCGACCATTACCGGCGCTGGCGCGAGGATTTCGATTGCATTCAGGAAATCGGGATCAACTATCTCCGCTACGGCCCGCCCATCTACAAGACCTACCTCGGGCCGGGTCGCTACGACTGGAGCTTCTCGGACGTAACCTTCGCCGAGCTGAAGCGCCGCGACATCACGCCGATCGTCGACCTTTGCCACTTCGGCGTTCCCGACTGGATCGGCAATTTCCAGAACCCGGATTTCCCGCAGCTGTTCGCGCAATATGCCGGCGCCTTTGCCGAACGCTACCCGTGGGTCCAACTCTACACGCCGATCAACGAGATGTTCATCTGCGCGGTCTTCTCGGCCAAGTACGGCTGGTGGAATGAGCAGCTGCAGGACGACCGCTCGTTCGTCACCGCGCTCAAGCATATCGTTCGCGCGAACGTCATGGGGATGATCGAGATCCTCAAGCGCCGGCACGACGCCATCTTCATCCAGTCGGAATCGTCGGAATATTACCACGCGGACTCACCCGCGGCGATCGGCCGGGCGGAAATCCTCAACCAGATGCGCTTCCTGTCGCTGGACCTGAACTACGGCCGGCGGGTCAACAGCGACATGTACGAATACCTCCTCGGCAACGGAATGACCAAGGAGGAATATGATTGGTTCCTCAATCACCGGCTGAAGCAGAACTGCATCTTCGGCAACGATTATTACATGCTCAACGAGCATCGCGTGTTTGCCGACGGGCACACCGTCGCGGCGGGCGAGACGTTCGGCTACTGCGAGATCACGCGGCAGTACTACAACCGCTACCGCCTGCCGGTGATGCACACCGAGACCAACCTGTGGGAAGGCCCGCACGGCGACGAAGCGGTGAAGTGGCTGTGGAAGGAATGGGCCAATGTGCTCCGCCTTCGCAACGTCGGCATCCCGACCGTCGGCTTCACCTGGTACTCGCTGATCGACCAGATCGACTGGGACACTGCGCTTCGCGAGAAGAACGGCAACGTCAATCCGCTCGGCCTCTTCGATCTCGACCGCAACATCCGCAACGTTGGCCGCGCCTACAAGCAGCTGATCGCCGACTGGCGGGACGTGTTGCCGGCCCAGAGCGTCTGCCTGGTGGTGCCGATCAAGAAGCTCGGCGAGCAGGGCGAATATGACGACGACGATGCTGCCGGGCGATCGGCAGCAAATCAGACGATGGCCGCCGAATAGAGGATGGCCTGGGACGACGGCTATATCGCGGTCGATTGGGGCACCACCAACCGTCGCGCTTATCTGATCGATGCCGGTGGCGAGTGTGTCCGTGAGTTTGAGGATGGCAAGGGCGTCCTCTCCGTTCCGAAGGACGGCTTCCACTCCGCAGTGGGCGAGATCAAGGCGCACCTTGGCGACCGTCCGCTGCTGTTGGCAGGAATGGTCGGATCTAACCGCGGCTGGGCGGAGGCGCCCTACGTGCCCTGCCCCGGTGGTCTTCGCGAACTCGCCGACGGGATCGTCTGGGTCGAGGAAGGTGCCGGCATCGTCCCGGGCATGTCTTATGTGGGCAACGGCCGCGCCGACGTGATGCGCGGCGAGGAGGTTCAGGTGCTCGGCGCCGTTGCCGCCGGCTTGATCCCGCCCGACTGCACCGTTTGCCATCCCGGCACTCACAACAAATGGGTCAGCCTGCGCGACGGCGGCATTCAGCACTTCCGAAGCGTGATGACGGGGGAGCTGTTCAACCTCCTGAAGCAGCACAGCATCCTGTCAGATCTGCTGTCGCAGGACGCCCTCGAAGGCGAGGCGTTCGACGCGGGCGTGCGCACGGGCCTCACCAGCGATGATCTGCAGTCCGAACTGTTCGCGGTCCGCGCCCGCGTCCTTCTCGGCGAAGCGCAGCGCGCGGACGCCGCCTCCTACACGAGCGGCCTGCTGATCGGCAGCGACGTCCGAATCGGCCTCAAGGAAGCCGGGGAAGGACCGGTAATCGTGATGGCCCGCCCGGAACTTACCCGTCTCTATGCGGCGGCGATCCGCGCCGCCGGCCGTGGGGCCACCGAACTGGACGGTGAACGTGTTTTCCTCGCGGGAATGGCACGCATCAAGGAGCTGGTCTGATGATCCCCAAGGAAAGGCTGAACCTTTATCTCGCGCAATGCCCGCTCGTGGCCATCATCCGCGGCGTTACGCCCGGCGAGGCGGATGGGATCGGCCGGGCCTTGTTCGATGCGGGCATCCGGATCATCGAAGTTCCGCTCAACTCGCCCGAGCCGCTCGAAAGCATCCGCATCTTGTCGTCGGCGCTCGGCAATGACGCCCTGATCGGCGCCGGTACGGTGCTGACGACTGAAGACGTCACAAAGGTGCAAGCCGCCGGCGGCGAGCTGATCGTGTCCCCAAACACCAACACGCAAGTGATCGCCGCAACGGCCGCAGCCGGAATGGCCTCTGCGCCAGGTTACTTCACGCCCTCCGAAGCCTTTGCAGCGCTCGAAGCTGGGGCGGACGCGCTGAAGCTGTTCCCTGCCGAGGGAGCCACGCCGCAGGTGGTGAAGGCGCAGCGCGCGGTTCTGCCCAAGCAGGTCCCACTCCTCGTCGTCGGAGGCGTCTCGCCGGACAATATGCAACCGTGGCTTGAGGTAGGGGCCAACGGTTTCGGCCTTGGCTCAGGCCTCTACAAACCGGGACAGACAGCGGCGGAAACTGCCGCTAAGGCGGCCGCCTACGTCCATGGGGTAAAGCGTCAATGAAGCCACTTCGCGTTGCAATCATCGGGTTCGGCAAGATCGCCGCCGACCAGCATGTGCCGTCGATCGAGAGCAATCCGCGGTTCCAGCTTGCCGGCACCTCCAGCCGTGAGGGCAAGGGCCCGCAGCCCAACTTCACCGATTGGCGCGAACTGATCCGGAGTGTGGACGGCCTTGATGCGGTGGCGATCACCACGCCGCCGTCGGTCCGCTACGACATTGCCCGTGAGTGCCTCGAAGCCGGGCTTCACTGCTTGCTGGAAAAGCCGCCGAGCGTCGGCCTGGCCGATATCCACGACCTCGCCTGCCTTGCGGAGGCCAAGGGGCTGACGCTTTACACCACCTGGCACAGCCAGCACAGCGCCGGCGCCGAGGCGGCGGGCCGCGCGCTCGCGGGCAAGCGCGTCGCGAAGATGGAGGTTCGCTGGCAGGAGGATGTGCACAAGTGGCACCCCGGCCAACAGTGGATCTGGGAACCAGGCGGCTTTGGCGTCTTCGATCCCGCGATCAACGCCTTTTCAATCCTGACCCGCATCATCCCCGACGGCATCTTCGTAAAGTCGGCGGACCTCGCATTTCCAAGCAATGCCCATACGCCGGTCGCGGGTGAGATCGCCTTTACCAGCCCCGCTGCCGATGGCCCGATGACCTGCCATCTCGACTTCCTGCGCAAGGAAGGTGAGGACTGGACGATCGAGATCACCACAACGGACGGCCTGAACGTGCGGCTGGAACGGGGCGGCAGCGACCTGTTCCTGAATGGCGAACGGCAGGACATCGACAGCCCCGGCGAATATCCCGGAATCTACCGCGAGTTCGCCGACCTTCTCGACGAACGCCGGAGTAGCGTCGATGTCGCTCCCTTGCGCCTGGTTGCCGACTGCTTGCTGGTTGCACGGCGGACGCAGGCCGACCCGATCTTCATGTAGGCCAACTGCCTACTTGTGGAGTTTCGCTTCCCGAGCGTAATGACCCCTTCGGAGCGCGGGACTGCCCGAGTCTGCTCCGGGGGTGAGTGCGTATGAGTGAGGTGATCACCGACGAGTTGAGTCAGCTTGACGGGGCCTTCGCCGGCAACCGCTTGCTTTCCACCTTTCCCAACGATGCGCGCGCGATCCTGGAACCCGACTGCGAGGTGGTGGAACTGGTTCAGGGCGACATCGTCTTCACACCGGGTGAATCGCTCAAGCACAGCATTTTCCCGATCAATCAGACGATGATCTGCCTCACCGTCGATCTCGATCTCGACCGATCGATCGAGGTAACCTCGGTCGGCCGCGAGGGCGCCGTCGGCGGGATCATCAGCTGTGGTCATGCGCCCGCCTTCACCAAGGCCGCGGTGCTGATCGCGGGACCGGCCCTGCGCATTCCCCTGCAAGCCCTGCAGGAAGCCAAGTCACGCAGTTCGTTCATCGGCAACATCTTCTGCCGCTACTCGGACTATCTGCTCTCCACCGTGATGCAGGCCGTCGCGTGCAACGCTTTTCATCCTATTCCCGCGCGCGCTGCACGCTGGCTGCTGACTGCGCAGGACCGCGGCGGCGACCGCATTGAACTGACGCAGGAAATGTTCGCCTCCCTGCTTGGCGTCCAGCGCACCACCGTCAACGCGATCGTTCGCGGGCTGCAGGACGAAGGGTTGATCAGCAATCGCCGCGGCGTGATCCAGGTCGTCGACAGGGCCGGGCTCGTCCGCCGCGCCTGCTCCTGCTACCAGTCGATTGAGACGCACTTCAGCAATGTCATTGGCTTGACCGGAAGCGGCACGGCCGCCGATTAGGCCGCCAAACGCCAGCCGAGCGTCTCGCCGGCGTGGAAGGGCACCAGCCCGGCGACGGTGTCGGGCACGACATGGTTGATCCGCTCAAGGGTCACGAAGCTGTCGTTGAGCGGCAAGCCGTAAAAGCGCGGGCCGTTTTCGGACGCGAAGGCTTCGAAGCGGTCGAGCGCCCCTTCTTCGTCGAACACGGTCGCATAGCTTTCGAGCGCAAACGGCGCGTTGAAGATGCCCGCGCAGCCGCACGACGATTCCTTGGCCGCCCGCTCGTGCGGCGCGCTGTCGGTACCAAGGAAAAATTTGGCGGAGCCAGAGGTTGCGGCCTGGCGGACCGCAAGCCGGTGCTGTTCCCGCTTCGCGACCGGGAGGCAGTAGGCGTGAGGGCGCAAGCCACCGGCGAAGATCGCATTGCGGTTGATGATCAGGTGCTGGGGCGTGACCGTCGCCGCGATGTTGGGCCCAGCGCTTCCGACGAAGGCAGCGGCTTCAGAAGTCGTGATGTGTTCGAGCACGATCTTGAGCTCGGGAAAGTCCGCGACGACGCCGGTCAGCACGCGATCAATAAACACGGCCTCGCGGTCGAAGATGTCGACTGAAGAATCGGTCACCTCGCCGTGGACGCACAACACCATGCCGATACGCTGCATGCGCTCCAGCACCGGATAGACGTTGCGGATGTCAGTGACGCCGTGCGCGCTGTTGGTGGTCGCATGCGCCGGGTATAGCTTGGCTGCGACCCACACCTTTTCGGCGAAACCTCGCTCCATCTCGTCGGGGTCGGCACCGTCCGTCAGGTAGCAGGTCATCAGCGGGGTGAAGCCCTCCCCGACCGCAGCAAGGATGCGCTCACGGTAGGTTTGAGCAGCCTCCACCGTCATGACCGGCGGTGTCAGATTGGGCATGATGATCGCGCGCCCGAACTGACGTGCGGTGTACGGCGCCACCCGCGTCAGCATCTCGCCGTCGCGGAGGTGGACGTGCCAGTCGTCGGGTCGTCTGATGGTCAGAGTTTGCGCAGTCACGGCGCGCTCCCTACCTGAAGGCCATGCCAGCGACCACCCTATCCGACCGCGCCGTGATCCGCCTGTCCGGAGAGGATGTGCGAGGCTTCCTCAATGGGCTGGTGACAAGCGACCTTGCCGGGCCGCTGCCCGTGTGGACGGGGCTGCTGACGCCACAGGGCAAGTGCCTGTTCGACTTTCTGGTGTGGGAGGATGGCGGCGACTTTTTGCTCGATTGCGAGGCAGCTGCCGCCGATGAGCTTGCCAAGCGCCTGACCATCTACCGACTGCGGCGCGCAATCACGATTGCACGCGAGGATGAACTTGCCGTTCACTGGCAAGCGGAGGGTAACGACGGAGTTCCCGATCCGCGCCTTGCGTCTCTCGGCCGCCGCTGGCTTGCTCCACCCGCCGACGGCGCAGGAGGCTGGCTGGAACATCGCCTCCGGATTGGCGTCTGCGAAGGTCGCGCCGAGCTTGGCGATCTGCTCTGGCTCGAGTGCAATGCAGCGGAGCTGAACGGGGTGAGCTTCACCAAGGGATGCTTCGTTGGACAGGAAAATACAGCCCGCATGAACTGGCGGCAGAAGGTCAACCGCCGCTTGGTCGTGGTGGAAGCGGATGAACCTGGCCCGCGAGCCCGAGTCCACTATCCCGAGCTCGGCCTTGCCGTGGAGCACCGGCGGGTCGACGACCTCGCCGGTGCTCTGATGCCGGACTGGCTTGCAGAAGGACTTGCTGCTTAGGCGGCCAGCTTTCGCAACACGTAAGGCAGGATTCCACCCGACCGGAAATATTCAAGCTCGTTGTAGGTGTCGATGCGGCAGCGCGCGGTGATCGTGAACTCGCTCTTGTCCTGACGTCGGACGGTGACTTCCACGTCTTGGCGTGGCTGAAGCTCGGCAACGTTCGCAATCGAGAATTTCTCGCTACCGTCGAGCCCGAGGCTTTCGGCATTCTCGCCATCGCGGAACTGCAGCGGCAGGACGCCCATGCCGACGAGGTTGGAGCGGTGGATACGCTCGAAGCTTTCGGCGATGACGGCGCGGACGCCAAGCAGCACGGTACCCTTGGCTGCCCAGTCGCGCGACGAGCCGGTGCCATATTCCTTGCCGGCGATGATCACCAGCGGACGGCCGTCCTGCTTGTAGTGCATCGCAGCGTCGTAGATCGCCATCGTCTCGCCGGTCGGTGCGTAGCGGGTGAAGCCGCCCTCGACATTGTCGAGCATCCGATTGCGGATGCGGATGTTGGCGAATGTGCCGCGCATCATCACGTCATGGTTGCCGCGGCGCGCGCCGTAGCTGTTGAACTCGCCGCGCGGCACGTTGCGGTCGAGCAGGAAGCGCCCGGCGGGGCTGTCCGGCTTGATCGCGCCGGCGGGCGAGATGTGGTCGGTGGTGATGCTGTCGCCGAACACTGCCAGCGCCCGGGCGCGGACGATGTCGCCCGGCGCTTCGGCCTGCATGGTCATGCCGGTGAAGTAAGGCGGGTTGGCGATGTAGGTGGAATCGGACGGCCACTCATAGGTGTCGCCGCCGGTCACCTCAATCTTGCGCCAGCGCTCGTCGCCGCGGAACACGTCGGCGTAGCGCGACCGGAACATGTCGGAATGGACGTGCTGGTCCATCAGCGAGCGCACTTCCGCGTTGGTCGGCCAGATATCGCGAAGGTAGACCGGCTCGCCGTTGGTGGCGGTGCCAATCGGATCGTTGACCATGTCGGAGGTCACGGTGCCTTTCAGCGCATAAGCGACCACCAGCGGCGGTGAGGCGAGATAGTTGGCGCGGCAGTCGGGCGACACTCGGCCTTCGAAGTTGCGGTTGCCCGACAGGACACTGACGGCGACCACATCGTTGGCGTTGATGGCCTTGGAGATCGGCTCCGGCAGCGGGCCCGAGTTGCCGATGCAGGTCGTGCAGCCATAGCCGACGAGGTCGAAGCCGACGGCGTTCAGATCCTCCTGAAGGCCGCTGGCGTTGAGATAATCGGTGACGACCTGGCTCCCAGGCGCAAGGCTGGTCTTGACCCAGGGCTTGCTCTGCAGACCTTTCTCCCGCGCCTTGCGGGCGACCAAGCCGGCGGCGACCAGCACCGACGGGTTGGAGGTGTTGGTGCAGCTGGTGATGGCGGCGATCACCACGTCGCCATTGCCGATGTCGAACTGCTCGCCCTCTACGGCGACACGCGGCTCACCTTCCTTTTTGTAGGTGGAGGCAAGCTCGCCGTTGAACTGGTCGTCGACGTCAGTCAGCAGCACGCGGTCCTGCGGGCGCTTGGGGCCGGCAAGCGACGGCTCGATGGTCGCCATGTCGAGGTCGAGCGTATCGGTGAACACCGGCTCGGGCGCCGAGGCGTCGCGCCACATGCCCTGCGCCTTTGCATATTCGCGCACCAGTTCGATCCGTTCGGCATCGCGGCCGGTGAGTTCGAGATATTCGACGGTGCGATCGTCGATCGGGAAGAAGCCGCAGGTCGCGCCATACTCCGGCGCCATGTTGGCGATGGTGGCGCGGTCGGCGAGGCTAAGCGCGTCGAGACCCGGGCCGTAAAACTCCACGAAGCGCCCGACGACGCCCTTGGCGCGCAGCATCTGGGTGACGGTCAGCACCAGGTCGGTGGCGGTGATGCCTTCCTTGAGCTCGCCCGAGAGGCGGAATCCGACGACTTCGGGGATCAGCATGCTGACCGGCTGTCCGAGCATTGCGGCTTCGGCCTCGATGCCGCCGACGCCCCAGCCGAGCACGCCCAGGCCGTTGACCATGGTCGTATGGCTGTCGGTGCCGACGAGCGTGTCCGGATAAGCGACCGTCTCACCCGTCTGGTCCTCGCTGGTCCATACGGTCTGCGCGATATTCTCGAGATTGACCTGGTGGCAGATGCCGGTGCCCGGGGCACTACCTTGAAATTGTCGAACGCCTGGCTGCCCCACTTCAGGAACTGATAGCGCTCGCCGTTGCGGGCATATTCCAATTCGACGTTGCGCTCGAACGCCTTGGGCGTACCGAACTCGTCCACCATGACGGAGTGATCGATAACGAGATGAACGGGCACCAGCGGATTGATCTTCTGCGGGTCGCCGCCGAGGTTCTTCATCGCATCGCGCATCGCGGCGAGATCGACTACCGCAGGAACGCCGGTGAAGTCCTGCATCAGCACGCGCGCCGGGCGGTACTGGATCTCACGAGAGATGCGCCGTTCCTTCTGCCAGTCGACCATCGCCTGAAGGTCGTCGCGGGTGACGGTGGCGCCATCCTCGAAGCGAAGCAAGTTCTCAAGCAGCACCTTCATCGAGAAGGGCAGGCGCGACACATCGCCGAGCGCCTCGCCCGCCTTGCTCAGCGAATAATAAGCATAGGCCTTGCCGCCGACGTTCAGGGTGGAGCGAGTGTTGAGGCTGTCCTGGCCGGTGGGGATCATGGCGAGTCCTTGGATCGATGGAATGCTCCCGAAAAGGGAGCCGCGCCGCGCCCTTAGCAAGCAGCGCCTGCCCTCGCAAACGCGTCAGTTCTTCGCGGTCTTCCTGGCCGGCCTGCGAGCAGGGCGGCGCTTCTTTTCCTGCTTCAAATCGTCGACTGCGCGGACAACCGCGGCCTTGGCGGCCTCACGTTCGCGCGGATCGCCTGCAACGTCGCCCGCCTTGTCGATCGATTCGACGGCTTCTTCCTTGAGTTCCTGAATTTCCGCTTCTTCCAGATCCTCGATGCCGGCCATTTCGCTCCGAGCCTCGCGGCTGGCGATCAGCAGTTCGTCGAGCTTGGCGTGCATCGCGACGTCACGCCGGTGCGCCTCCGTTTCCCGCGCCTTTTGCTGGTTGAGCACCATCTGCGTCAGTGTGATAGCAAGAATGGACAGGATGGCGGTGAGGATATCCGTTTCGAAGCCGCCGAGGAACCAGGCGGCGCAGACCAGGATAACGGCGATTTGAGCCAGAGGAGTGGCTGCGATGTCGGCGACAAAGGAGGATATGGCGCAGCCGACCCGGTCGAAGAGGCTCTGCTTCGACGATGAAGATACAGGCTTATGACCATTCGCCATGACGGCACAGGTAACGAAGCTAACCTTGATTAAGTTGCTAGATCCAACCCCGCCTCTTCAGCACCCAGAGCGGCAGAACGGCGCTGGCGAGCATCAGCCCCAGCGCCCATGGGTAACCCCACAGCCAAGACAACTCGGGCATATGGTGGAAATTCATCCCGTAGATGCCGGCGACCAAGGTCGGCGGCAGGAACACCAGTGCAGCCCAGGAGAAGAGCTTCATCGCCGCATTCTGTTCGACGCTGATCAGGCCAAGCGAGGCGTCGAGCAGGAAGGTCAGATTGTCCGCAAGAAAGTTGGAATGCTCGTTCAGCGACGTCGCGTCGGTGAGCAGGCTTTCGATGTGCCGCACCTCTCCGTTGGCGCTCGGCTGGTTCATCTGCTCGGAGCCGCGCAGGAAGCTGAGCAGCCGGCTGGTGCTGACCGCGGTGTAGCGGATCTTCGTCAGCAGGATCTGCGCCCGGCCGATACGGGTCAGCAGGGCCGTCAGCCGCGCCGCGGGAATCCGCCGCTCGTCGGTCTGCTTGCTGAAGATATGGCCCGACATCCGCTCGATCTCGCTACCCAGATCCTCCAGTTCGTCGGCAAGCCTGTCGATGATCGCGTCCAGCAAGCGGGCAAGAACCGTTGGCGCGTCGCGCGCCAACTCCGGCTCACGCCGGACATGGTCGATGAAGGCTAGGACGGGCTTGGGCGTCGCATAGCGGATAGTCACCAGCCGATTCCTGGCGAGCACGAAGCCGATCGGGCTGCTGGTCGGCTGACCTTCGGACAGGCCGTGAAGCACGCTCATCGTCATGTAAAGGGCGTCGCCTCGCTCGTAGAGGCGGCTCGACGGCTCGATCTCCGCCAACTCCTCATGCGTAGGGATGTTGAGGCCGATGCAGCGCTCGACCAGTTTCTCCTCCTCCTTGGTCGGCTCCTCAAGGTCTATCCAGGTCGCACCGTCGGGGATGACGCCTGCCTTGGCTTCCACTAGGCTGCCGTCACAATCGGGACCGTAGGTTCTGAGCATGCGGCGGTGATCCGCCGAAAGGTGGGGGTTTGCAAGCATTGAGCATCGGCCGCAGGCGGCGGCGGAGGAACTTGCAGGTCTGGTGGCTGGCCGCGCTTGCCGTGCCTGCTATCGCGGCCATGGTGCTGTTTTCCATGGGTCGGCCCCCGATCTGCACCTGCGGCGAAATCGACCTGTGGGTGTCCAGCACCACCAGCGCCAAGACCAGCCAGATGCTGAGCGACTGGTACAGCGCCAGCCACATGGTTCACGGCTTCCTGTTCTACGGCTTGCTGTGGCTCGTGGCGCGGCGCGTTCCGGTGCAGATTCGCTTTGTGGCGGCCTCGCTGGTCGAAGCGGCCTGGGAGATCGTCGAGAACACGCCGCTGATCATCGACCGCTACCGTGAAGCCACTGTTGCGTTGGGGTATACGGGCGATAGCGTGCTCAATTCCATGTCCGACATCGCCATGATGGGCGTCGGCTTTCTCGCCGCCCGAAAGCTGCCGCTCTGGGCAGCCTTGCTGGTCGTCATCGCGCTCGAAGTCATGCCGCTGATCGTGATCCGCGACAATCTGACGCTGAACGTGCTGATGCTGCTTGCCCCCAGCGACGCCATCCGCGCCTGGCAGGCTGGCGCTTAGCGCCGAGACCCTATCGTCCCAGCATCATCTCCGGCTTGACCACGCGCTCGAACGTCTCCTCGTCGACCAATCCAAGCTCCAGCCCCGCTTCCTTCAGCGTTAGGCCCTTCTTGTGGGCATGCTTGGCGATGTTCGCGGCATTGTCGTAGCCGATTTCCGGCGCCAGTGCGGTGACCAGCATCAGCGACCGGTTCATGAGGTCGGCGATACGCTGCTCGTCCGGCTCGGCGCCGTCGAGCATCCGCTCCGTGAAGCTTTCCATCCCGACGCTGAGCAGGTTGATCGAGCGCACGACATTCGCGCCGATCAGCGGCTTGAAGACGTTCAGTTCCATGTGGCCCTGAAGACCGCCGACGGTCACGGCGACGTGATTGCCCATCACCTGCGCCGCCACCATGGTCAGCATCTCCGCCTGGGTCGGGTTGACCTTGCCCGGCATGATCGAGCTGCCGGGCTCGTTTTCCGGGAGCTTGAGCTCTCCGAAACCGCAGCGCGGGCCGGAGCCCAGGAGGCGAATGTCGTTGGCGATCTTGCTGAGACTGACGGCGATGGTGTTGAGCACGCCCGACAATTCCACGAGGCTGTCGTGCGCTGCCAGTTCGGCGAACTTGTTGGGCGCGGAAGTGAAGGGCAGCTGCGTGAGGTTCGCGACCTCCTTGGCGAACTCGTCGGCGAAGCCCTTGGGCGCATTCAGGCCGGTGCCGACCGCCGTTCCGCCCTGCGCAAGCCGCATTACGCGCGGCAGGACCGCCTCGACGCGAGCGATATTGTCTTCGATCTGGGCTGCGTAGCCGGAGAATTCCTGACCCAGCGTCAAAGGAGTCGCATCCTGCAGGTGGGTGCGACCGATTTTGACGATTGTATCCCAGCGCTGGGCCTGGTCCGCAAGCCGCGCATGGATGATCCTCAAGGCGGGCAGAAGGCGCCGGTGAACCCCTATGCCCGCCGCTATGTGCATGGCCGTCGGAAAGCTGTCGTTAGACGACTGGCCTTTGTTGACATGGTCGTTCGGGTGGACCGGCGACTTGCCGCCACGGGTTCCGGTCAACCGCTCGTTGGCACGGCCGGCAATCACCTCATTGGCGTTCATGTTCGACTGAGTGCCCGAGCCGGTCTGCCAAATGACCAGCGGGAACTGGCTGTCGAGATCGCCCCGCGCCACTTCGCCGGCCGCTTGCTGCACCGCCTCGGCGATCGCCGGGTCAAGATTGCCGAGCCGCGCATTCACCCGCGCCGCCGCCTGCTTAACATAGCCGAGCGCATGGACGATCTCGATCGGCATCTGCTCGCGCGGGCCAAACGGGAAGTTGCCGATGGAGCGCTCGGTCTGCGCGCCCCAATAGCTGTCGCCGGGAACCTCGATCGGGCCAAAGCTGTCGGTTTCGGTGCGGGTGTTGGTCATGGTCGTTCCGTCATGCTGAACTTGTTTCAGCATCCATTGCTGAGACGGACGGCCACCTGCTCGAAAATAGACCCTGAAACAAGTTCGGGGTGAGGAAGCCGTCTATTTCTTGCGCGTAAAGTCCACGCTGACGACGTTTGAGCCGTCTTCCACCGGCTCTGCGCGCGGCGCGTCATTCTCCGCTTCCTCATGATCCTCCGCCGGCGCGTCGTCGGCATTGGCGTGAAAGGTCAGCGCAAATTCGACCGCGGGATCGTGGAACTGGGTCACGGCGGCGAATGGTACCACCAAGGTCGACGGAACACCGCCGAACGACAGGCCGACGCTGAACAGTTCGTCCTCGACCTTGAGGTCCCAGAAGCGGTGCTGGATGACGATGGTCATCTCTTCGGGAAAGCGTTCGGACAGATGCTTGGGAATGATCACGCCCGGCATCTTGGTCCGGAAGGTAATGTAGAAGTGGTGCCCGCCGGGCAGTGCCCCGGTTTCTTCCACCTGGCGAAGCACGCGCCCGACCACGGCCCGTAGTGCCTCCTGGACGATCTCGTCGTAGGGAATCAGGCTTTCGGGGGCTTCGTCGTTCATCGCCTCTCGTGGTAGCGAGGTCGGGACACTGGTCAAGAACAGCGGGTGACAAAATGCCGATCGACGCGACGCAGCCTTACGACGACAGCAACATCTTCGCGAAAATCCTCCGCGGAGAGCTGCCGTGCAACAAGGTCTACGAGGATGAGCATGCGCTCGCCTTTCACGACATCAACCCGATGGCGCCGGTGCATATCCTTGTCATCCCCAAGGGCGGCTACGTCTCTTGGGACGATTTTTCGGAGCGGGCGTCCGACGCGGAGATCGCCGGCTTCACCCGCGCCGTCGGCAAGGTTGCTCGCGATGGGGCAATGGTGACTCAAGGATATCGATTGCTCGCCAACATCGGTAAGCGCGCGGGCCAGGAAGTCGGGCACCTTCACGTCCACATTTTTGGGGGGCAGCCGCTCGGCCCGATGCTCGCCAAGTAAGGCTTTCGACCAACGGTCTTGCCCTTGGGCGCGCAGCCGCTACGCTCAGCGGCATAGGGAGGAGCCGCTTCGGCTCCCATTAGGGGACAGACATGATCTTTGGCCGCGTAAAGCCGCTGGACGCGATCCTGGCGACCGCCGAGAAGAAATCGCTTCACCGTACGCTCGGTCCGATCCAGCTGACGCTTCTGGGCGTCGGCGCAATCATCGGCACCGGTATTTTCGTGCTCACCGCCGCCGCGGCGCAAAAGGCCGGCCCGGGCATGATGTACAGCTTCATCATCGCCGGTGTCGTGTGCGCCGTTGCCGCGCTTTGTTATTCGGAACTGGCATCGATGGTGCCGGTCTCCGGCTCCGCCTACACCTACAGCTACGCGGTGGTCGGCGAACTGCTGGCCTGGATGGTCGGCTGGGCGCTGATCCTGGAATATGCCGTTGCCGCCTCCGCCGTGTCGGCTGGCTGGTCCGGCTATTTCATGGGCTTGCTGGAAAGTTGGACGGGTTTCCGATTGCCCGAACTTCTGACCGCCGGGCCGACCTGGACGATGAACGGTCTCATCCCAAATGCAGACATCAGCCACGGCCTGATTAACGTTCCGGCAATCGTCGTGGCACTGGCGGTGACATGGCTGCTGATGATCGGCACCAAGGAGAGCGCCGCATTCAACGCCGCGCTGGTGGCGGTCAAAGTCGCGGCACTGACCATGTTCGTCATCCTGACGCTGCCAGTCATGCAAGGCGAGCATTTCGCGCCATTCTCGCCGAACGGCTGGTTTGGGCCTCCGGGCACCAGCGGGCTGGGCATCGTTGGCGCTGCTGCGTCGATCTTCTTCGCCTATGTCGGCTTCGACGCGGTTTCGACGGCGGCAGAAGAGACCAAGAACCCGCAGCGGAACGTGCCCATCGGCCTGATCGGTAGCCTTGCCATCTGCACCGTCTTCTACCTGCTGGTCGCGGCCGGCGCGGTGGGTGCAATGGGCGCACAGCCCACGGCTTTGGGCGTTCAGCCCGGCTCCGCAGAGTTCACCCGCCAGTGCGCCGCGCTCGTCGCGCAGGGCAACGAGCCGCTCGTCTGTTCGAACGAGGCGCTTGCGCACGTGCTCCGGTCGGTCAACTACACCTGGGCGGGCGATCTCATCGGCCTTGCCGCGAACCTCGCGCTGCCCTCCGTCATTCTGATGATGATGTTCGGCCAAACGCGCATCTTCTTCGTGATGGCACGCGACGGACTGCTGCCCGAGAAACTCTCGGCGGTTCACCCGAAGTGGAAGACCCCGCACATTGTAACTCTCGTCACCGGCATCTTCGTCGCCATTGCGGCGGCGTTGCTTCCGGTCGGGCAGCTTGCGGACATATCCAACTCCGGCACCCTGTTCGCATTTTTTATGGTGGCAATCGCCGTGATGATCCTTCGGGTACGTGATCCGAACCGCGTGCGTCCGTTCCGTACTCCTCTGGTGTGGGTCATCGGACCGGTCGCTGCTGCAGGCTGCGTGTTCCTGTTCTGGAACCTGCCGGTCGAGGCGAAGCTGGTGCTTCCGATCTGGGGCTTTGTCGGGCTGCTCTTCTACTTCCTGTACGGATACCGGAAGAGCCACGTCGGCCGGGGGCTGGTCGAAGTGCACGAGACCGAAGTCTCGGACCTCGAACCGCCGGTACCCGGAGTGGACGAGCCCGGCCGCTAAGGGCCCAAAATTCCGAAAGAGAACGGGAGGCTTCGGCCTCCCGTTTTTCGTTCAGGCGAGGAGATCGCCGGCAAGGACCCTGAGGTCCGCTTCTGGCCGGGCGCCGTAGTGCTGGATTACCTCGGCGGCGGCGATGGCGCCGAGCCTCAGCGATCGTTCGAGGCCAAGGCCTTTTGCCTGTCCCGCGAGAAAGCCGGCGGCGAACAGGTCGCCCGCGCCGGTAGTGTCCACAAGGCGGTCGATCGGCTCGGCAGGGACGCTGGCCGACTCACCACCCGACCGGGCGACGGCGCCTTGCTCGCTGCGGGTGACCACGAGTACCGGGACCTTGGCGGCAACCTGGGTCACCGCTGCGTCGAAGTCCTCCTCGCCGGCCAGTTCGGTGATCTCCGCTTCGTTGGCGAATAGGATGTCGAGCTTGCCTTCCTCGATCAGGCGCAGGAAGTCGCCGCGATGGCGGCTGATGCAGAAGCTGTCGGAGAGGGTGAAGGCGACCTTGGTGCCCGCCGCGCGAGCCGCATCGATCGCGACCTCCATCGCCGCGCGAGGCGCCAGCGGGTCCCACAGATATCCTTCGAGATAGAGGATCTTTGCCGATGCGATCTCGGCAGGGTCGATGGCGTCCGACGTCAGGTTCTGCGCCGCGCCCAGGAAGGTGTTCATGGTCCGTTGGGCGTCGGGCGTGACGAGGATCAGCGAGCGGGCGGTGGCGCCCACATCGCCGCGCGCCGGCGTGTTGAACTCCACGCCGAGGCTGCGGATGTCGTGGCGGAAGATGTCACCGAGCTGGTCTTCGGCGACCTGGCCGATGAAGCCGGCACGGCAGCCCAGTGCTGCAAGACCCGCCGCGGTGTTGCCCGCCGATCCGCCCGACAGCTCGCGCCCGGATCCCATGACTCCGTACAGGCGCTCGGCCTCCGCCTCATCGATCAGCCGCATCGAGCCCTTGTCGAGCCCCTGCTGAGACAGGAAGGCATCGTTCGCGTCGGCGATCACGTCGACGATGGCGTTTCCAATGGCGAGCACATCGAGGCGGCGGTCGGTCATGTCGGTCCTTCGGCTGATCGGAAAGGCGCGCCGGTAGCGGGGCCACCCGCGCGGCGCAACCTTGCCACCGTGCGCGCGCGCGGCCATCATCGGCCCCATGCGCCGCATTATCATCATTGCCGCCCTCCTGCTGGCGGCCTGTACCCCCGACAATGTTCCTCCACCCGCTACCACCACACCAGCGCCGGTCACGCCCTCGACCCACGTGCTGACGGACGTTCTCGGCTTCACATCCGGCGAGTTGATCCGCCGCTTCGGCTCTCCCGCCTTGCAGGTCCGCGAGGGCACTGGCCTGAAGATGCAGTGGCGGGGCGTCGCCTGCGTTTTGGACGCCTACCTTTATCCGTCGACCGGCAATGCCGAACGAGTCACCCATGTCGACACGCGCCTTCGTTCGGGCGCTGAGGCGTCTCAGGCCGCCTGCATCGCCGCGCTCGAGGCGCGCTGAAGCTCGGCAAGCGCCCAGGTGGCCGCTTCGACGACCACCTCGTCGGCGTCGGTCAGGTGCTGCTGGACGACGGAGATCAAGGCTGGGTCGTCGCTGTTGCCGGCGGCGATCAGGCAATTGCGGATGAAGCGGTTGCGGCCAATCCGCTTGATCGGAGAGCCCGAGAACATCTCGCGAAAACCACGCTCGTCGAGCTGAAGAAGGTCCGTCAGGGCCGGTGCCGCCAGCTCCGCGCGTGGCAGAAAGGCGCGGTTTGCATGCGCCGCCTCCGCGAATCGGTTCCACGGACATGCGGAAAGACAATCGTCGCAGCCATAGATCCGATTGCCCATCGAGCGGCGAAACTCGTGCGGTATCGGACCTGTATGTTCGATGGTGAGATAGGAAATGCAGCGCCGCGCATCCATTCGGTGAGGCCCAAGGAAGGCTTGGGTCGGACATGCCGTCAGGCAGGCGGTGCAGCTGCCGCAATGCATGCCGCTTCGCGCTGCCACGTCGGGTTCAAGCTCGAGACTGGTGAGGATAACGCCAAGGAAGAGCCAGCTTCCGTGATCGTGGCTGACGAGATTGGTATGCTTGCCCTGCCAGCCCAGCCCCGCCGCCATCGCCAGCGGCTTTTCCATTACCGGCGCCGTATCGACGAACACCTTCAGCTCCGACGGCGCCCGATCGACGATGAAGCGGGCGAGCGCCTTCAGCGCCTTTTTCACCGTCTTGTGGTAATCGCCGCCCTGCGCATAAACCGAGATACGGCCGACTTCCGGACGGTCGCCCAAGGCGCGCGGATCGGCGGCGGGCGCGTAGCTCATGCCCAAGGCGATGGCGGACCGAGCTTCGGGCCAGAGCGCCAGCGGCGAAACGCGATGATGCGCCCGCTCCTCCATCCAGCCCATGTTGCCGTGGTGCCCGGCTTCCAGCCAGCGTTCGAGCTCCAGTCCCGCATCGCCGGTCGCATCGGCATGCGTGAAACCGCAGGCGACAAAGCCCAGTCGCTCCGCTTCTTCCCGAATCTGTTGCTTCAAACTTGTCATTTACCTCTAGGCGCTTACCACGCCGGGCCATGGGGGTCAGCGGTTCTGCGGTAGAAGCGGTCGATCTCGTCAAGGATTTTGGCGAGACGCGGGCGGTGCACGGTGTCAGCCTGGCCGTTCCAGCGGGCAGTATCTTCGGACTGCTGGGCCCGAACGGCGCGGGCAAGACGACCACCTTGCGCATGCTGCTCGGCATCATCGACCCCTCGTCCGGGCGCCGCTCGGTCCTTGGCCACGAACGCCCCCTCGAAGCCGCGCCCCTTGTTGGTTACCTTCCCGAGGAACGCGGGCTCTACCCATCGATGCACGCGCGGGAGGCGATCGCCTTCATGGGCGCGCTTCGTGGCCTGCCGCTCAAGGAAGGGCGAACCCGGGCGGACGAACTGCTTGGGGCGCATGGCCTCGGCGACTGGGCGCGAAAGCCGATCCGGAGCCTCTCCAAAGGCATGGCGCAGACCGTGCAATTGCTCGGCACCCTGGTTCATCGCCCCCGGCTGATCGTCCTCGACGAGCCATTTTCCGGTCTGGACGCGATCAATCAGGGGCGGCTGGAGCAATTGATCCGCGCCCAGGCGGAGGGCGGCGCAACGATTATCTTTTCGACCCACGTCATCGCCCATGCGGAGCGTTTGTGCGAGCGGATCGCCATCATCGCCAAGGGACGTGTGGCGTTCGAAGGGTCGGTGAACGACGCGCGCGGACGTTTGCGGCCGATGGTTCGGCTGCGCACGAGGGAACAGGACGGTGGCTGGCGCGCCGCGATCCCGGCTGAAGCCCAGCGCCAAGGCGAAGAATGGCTGTTCGAGCTTCCGGAGAGCGGTCCGGAGCCTCTGCTCAAGGCGCTGATCGACGGCGACGCAGGAATCGAGACACTCGCAATCGAGCGACCGGGGCTGCACGATGCCTTCGTTGCCATTGCGGGCAGCGAAGCCGCCTCGTCCATGGGCGTGGTGGAGCAAGCGGCATGATCCGAACTGTCCGCGCCGCACTGGTCATCTTCCGCCGTGACTTCGCCGCGACGGTGTTGTCCAAGGCGTTCATCTTCTTTCTAATCGGTCCGCTCTTGCCGCTTTTGATCAGTGGCGTGTTCGCCGGGATTGGCGCTTCAACCGCCGAGCGGGAGGGGCGCCCAACGGTGGGCGTCATTGCGACGCCGTCAGACTTCGCGCCCATCAATGAGGCTCATCGCCGCCTCGAACAGGCTCTCGGCGAAAATGATCTCCCGAAGCTGATCCGATTCGATCCGCAAGGGGAACCGGCGCAGCAGTCGGCCAAGCTCCTGACCTCGGGCAACCCGCCGATTTTGGCAGTGCTCTCAACCACCAACGAACGGCCTACCCTGACCGGTGCGGTTTCCGCCGACGGAAGCATATCGCGAAAGCTTCAACTCGTCCTACAGGCGGCTCGGCGCGTCCCCGTTGACCCACTACCGGCCATCCAAGTGGTGGAGACAGGCGATTCGTCGGGCAAGCTCGCCAGCGCCCGCTCGGCCACGGCGCATGCCGGTCAGTTCATTCTCTTCTTCCTGACGATCCTGCTCGCCGGCATGCTGCTGTCCCAAGTGATCGAGGAGAAATCGAACAAGATCATCGAGGTGATCGCCGCCGCCATTCCCATAGACGCAATGTTCTTGGGGAAATTGTTCGCGATGCTCGCCGCGTCGGTGATCGGCATCATGGTCTGGACCGGTCTTGGGGTGGCGATCGTCTCCGTGGGTACGCAACGAGGTCTCGAGGCCCTGCCCGACCCGGCAGTGGGCTGGGCGCTGTTCGGTCTGCTTGGCGTGCTGTATTTCGCAATGAACTATCTGCTCCTCGGCGCCCTGTTCCTCAGCATTGGCGCTCAGGCGAGCACGCCGCGGGAGGTGCAGACCATTTCCATGCCGGTCACCATCCTTCAGGTGCTGATCTTCGGCCTGGCGACCGCCACGATCGGCAATTATGGCAGTGCGCTCGGCATTGGCGCCGCGATCTTCCCTTTCTCCTCGCCGCTGGTGATGCTCGCCCGTGCGGCGGAGCTGCCGGAGCTGTGGCCGCATCTGTTGGCGCTGGCCTGGCAGACGGTGTGGGTGGCGCTGATCCTTCGCTGGGGCGCCGGTTTCTTCCGCAGCAGGGTGCTGAAATCCGGCCCGAAGCCGGGGCGGCGGCGGCGCGCGGCCGTCAGCTGATCGCGTCCCGCGCGGCTTCTTCCAACTTGGCCATCAGCGCGCGGTGAGGAAACGGCCCATGACTGATCCGGGCGACACCTGAATTCGCCCAGTCCGATTTGGCTGGAGCGCCCGGGAAGGCGATCAGGTTCAAAGGTAGGGGCACGGCCTTAACGACGCGTTCGACCTGCCGAAGGTCCGCCAGCCGCGGGACGAAGAAGCCGCTTGCGCCGGCGTCGGCGAACGCCCGTCCCCGCTCGATCACCTCGTCGACCAAAGCCTCGTCATGCGTGGAGGTCTTCAGGAACAGGTCCGTGCGCGCGTTGATGAAGAATTGGTCGCCAACAGCGCGGCGGATCGCCTCAATCCGCTTCGCCTGTGCTTTCAACGGGTGAACGCCCTCGCCGCCGATCACCTGGTCTTCGAAATTGCAGCCGACCGCCCCGGTTTGCGCAAGCAAAGCGACATTGTGAGCGCCCTTCTCCGGATCGTCGGAGTAAGCGCCCTCGAAGTCGACGCTGAGCGGCAGGTCGACCGCCTGCACGATCCGGGCGGCATTGGCGAATGCGAAGTCGGTCGGCACGCCTTGCCCATCGGCAAAGCCGTGGGCGTCCGCCACCGGGTGGCTGCCCGTTGCAAGCGCCCTGGCGCCAGCACGGGCAACGGCCTGCGCGCTGCCGACGTCCCAAATGTTGTAAAGCACGACGGGCGACCCCGGCACATGCAAGGCACGGAAGGTCTCGAACCGTTTGGCTTGAGTCTGCTTGTCCATGGCCACCGCGATAGCAGGCGCCGAAAGCGCCTTGCAACCGGGCGAGAGCTAGCCGATCTGGTCGAGCTTGCGGGTCAGCTCATCGATCTTGTCATCGTCGGCCGGCAGTGCAGCCGGCGAATAACGCGCCTCGCATTCCTCTTCTTCGGGCGTCAGCTCACGGAAGTAGGAGATGGTCAGCCTCCGTCCGAACACCTCGTCGCCGCGCACCTTCATCTCTGGCTCCGCCTCCGGCGGCAGGGTGTCGCGAATGGTCTGGAGGTAGGCGATAAGCTTATCCAGCGAAGTGAACTCGCTGATTTCGATATAATCTTTGACGCGTCGGGGCACCTTGTGTCCTTCAGTCTGCTGGCGCGTTCTTAGCGGGTTGAACGCATGTCCACGGGCGATGGACGGCGTGAAATCTTGGCCTTCAGGGATGCATTCTAGTGAACGAACCGCGCAACCACGTCGCGGTAGGAACGGCTGACCTTTACCTGCGCCCCCGAGTCCAGGACCAGAAAGCATTCGCCATTGGTGTGTGGCTTCACCTGCCGGACCAGATCCAGGTTGACGATGGTCGACCGGTGGACCCGCTGGAAGCGCCGGGGATCGAGGCGCTTTTCCAGATCCTTCATGGTTTCGCGAAGGATCAGCGTATTGTCTCCGGTTTGGATGCACATGTAATCGCCCGCGGCATCGATCCGTTCGATCGTGTCGACGTCGACGCGGAAGATCTGTCCTTGATCCTTGATGTTGATCATCTTCTCGAAGCGGTTGGCCGAAGGCGCGTCGCTTGACCCGTCGGCGAAATCTTCCGCCGCCTCGGGCGCATGTTCGACCAGGGCCTCCTTGAGCCGTTCCGCTTCCTCCGCACCTTTGCGCTCGCTGAGGCGCTGGCGAACCCGGTCGAGAGTGGCGGCGAGGCGGTCCTCCTCCACCGGTTTCATGAGGTAATCCACCGCCTGGGCCTCGAACGCACGAAGCGCATGGTCGCCGTAGGCCGTAACGAACACGAACAAGGGCGGCTCCACGTCCATCAGTCCCTGAATGACGGAAAACCCATCGAAGCCGGGCATCTGGATGTCGAGAAAAACGAGGTCCGGCTTGTGAGTCTTGATGGCACGGATCGCCTCGCGCCCGTTGGACGCGGTTGCGACGATCTCGACGTCGTCGTGCGCCTCCAGCCGAAGCTGCAGGCCTTGCGTGGCAAGCGGCTCGTCATCGACCAGGATGGTCCGAATGCTCATGAATCCTTGTCTCCGCTCTCGTAAGGTATGTCGACGATAACGCTGAACCCGCCCCTTTCGTTCTTCCTGGTCGCAAAACCATGGTCCGGGCCATAGGCTTGCGCCAGACGGTCGCGAATGTTCGCCAGCCCGACTCCGGTCGACGGCGTCGCAGCGAAAGCCGTTCCCTCACCGCTGCCATTGTCGGCCACTTCGATGACGACCTTGTCGCCGACATGTTCCGCCGTGATCCAGATGTCGGCGCCATTCTCGCTTGGCGTCACCGCATATTTGATCGCATTTTCGATCAAGGGCTGAAGCAGGAGCGAGGGAAGTCGGGCGCCGATCGTCTCCGCCTCGATCCGGAAATGAGGACGGAGCCGGTCCTCGAACCGCATCTTTTCGATCTCGAGATAAAGCTTCAGGGTCTCCACCTCCTGCGCCAGCGTGACCTTGGCCGTGGGCTCATTGGCAAGCGTGTAGCGAAGGAAGGAGGACAGCCGCGCCAGCATCGCATTGGCTCGCTCCGTCTGCTTCAGAAGCACAAGGGTCGAGATGCTGTTCAGCGTGTTGAAGAGGAAGTGCGGGTTGAGTTGGTAGCGCAGCATTGCCAGCTGCGCGGTCGACGCCTGACTCTCCAGCCGCTCACGCTGGTCGATCTGCTCCTCGAGCAGGAGATAGTAGTTGATCCCGTAATAGAGCGCCGACCAGGCGGCGAGCAACGTGAAGTTGAGGATGAAGCCGCCGAGATATTCCACGGTTCGCGGGCGCCAGTCCTGATTGACAAACGTAGCCACGCTCCAGGTTTCAATGATCGAAAATGCCGATGCCGCGCACACAACGGCGAGCAGAGACAAGACCGTAGTAAGGAGTGGGCGCATCGAGATGACACGCCGGAACAGGGTTCCCATTAAGAGCGTCAGCGAATAGCCCGTCGCCGTCATCAAAATGACGTGTACGGCGAACATCCAGACCTTGTCGTTGGCAAAGCCTGAGACGGTCCGAAGTACGAAATAGCCGCTCCAGCCGACCGACTGCAAAATCCAGAAGGCGCGGTTCTTGTCGTCGAAGAAAGGCCGGTCGAGACCGATCCCGCGGGCGATCGGCGCGGCGGGGGATTGCACCTGCGGCAGGTGTTGGACGGCGGGCCGGCTTTGGCCGCGATGAAGCGCTGCGCTGTCCGTCGCCAAGCGTCTAGCCTCGGTGCCGCCACTGATGCATTGGGGTCATATAGAGACAGGCTCCGTTCATTGCGAGGCGACTTTGCTCAATCGTGACCGAGGCCAGCACGAGGATGCTCGATGATCAAGATTTCCCATGCGCTCGCCGCGACCGCTTGCCTATTGCTGATGTCCTGCAACCAGGGCGGCAATGAGCAGAACAATGCGGCTGCCGCAGGGGAGCGCGATGCGGTGGCGCCCGTCCTGGCCACCCCCGACGCCGTGGACATCCACAGCTTTGCCAGGCCGCTGGAGGCGCGGGTCACCCATGTGTCGCTGGACCTCAATGTCGATTTCCAGGCCAAGCGCGTCGGGGGAACGGCGACCCTGGACATCGAAAAGGCGCCGCAAGCCGGCAAGATCATCCTGGACGACAAAGGCCTGGAAATCGAAAGCATCAGCGACGCGGACGGCAAGCCCCTGCCGTTCAAGGTTGGTGCGTCCGATGCAAACCTGGGCGCTCCGCTTGCAATCGCGCTGAGATCCGACACCGACCGGCTCGTCATCAAATACCGCAGCGCCCCGGACGCAGGCGCGCTGCAATGGCTGACCCCGGCGCAGACTGCCGGAAAGAAACAGCCTTACCTGTTCAGCCAGGGTCAGGCGATCGAGAACCGAACCTGGATCCCGACCCAGGATTCACCCGGTATTCGCCAGACGTGGGACGCGACGGTTCGCGTGCCCGCGGGCCTGACGGCGGTGATGAGCGCGCCTCGTGCCGAGCAGCCGATGACCCAGGGCGGCGAAAGCATCTTCAAGTTCCGGATGGACCATTCGGTGGCGCCCTACATGATCGCGATTGCAGTCGGCGACTTGGCGTTCCGTGAGCTTGGTCCGCGCACCGGCGTCTGGACGGAGCCGTCGATGCTGGACAACGCCGCACGCGAACTTGCCGACACCGAAAAGATGGTCTCGGCCGCCGAAAGCCTGTTCGGCCCCTACGCCTGGGGACGCTACGACATGCTGGTCCTGCCGCCTTCCTTCCCGTTTGGCGGCATGGAGAACCCGACCCTCACCTTTCTGACCCCAACCTTCATTGCCGGCGACAAGAGCCTGGTCAGCCTGGTTGCGCACGAACTTGCCCACAGCTGGTCGGGTAATCTTGCGACCAATGCGACTTGGGCGGATTTCTGGCTCAACGAAGGGACGACGACCTACGCCACGACCCGAATCATCGAGTCATTGTACGGGCCGCGGGTCGCCAAGCAGCAGATCGCGCTGGGCGTCGACGGAATGAACAAGGCGATTACCGATGCGGGCGGCCCGGCAGGTGCCGACACGCGTCTCCACATCGACCTGAAAGGCCGGCATCCCGACGAGGGACTGACCGACATCGCCTATGAGAAAGGGGCGCAGTTTCTTCGCACTATCGAGGCGACAGTCGGGCGCGACAAGTTCGACAGCTTCATGCGGGGCTGGTTCGACCGGCATCGCTTCCAGCCGGTTACATCGGCGATGTTCCTTGCCGACCTGCGCGCAAACCTGATCAAGGGCGACAAGTCGCTGGAGGGTAAACTGCAGCTCGATCGCTGGGTGACCGAGCCGGGCATTCCGGCCAATATGGTCAAGCCCGATCCGCAAACCTTTGCCGAGGTCGACCGAGCGGTGGCATCCTTCTCCGGCAAGCCAGACGCGGCTGCATGGGGACGGTGGACCACCGATGAGCGGCTGAGGTTCCTTAACAAGCTCCCCCGCAAGCTTCCGACAAGCAGCCTCGATGCACTTGAGCAGGGACTCGGCCTCAACCGGGTCGGAAACATGGAAGTGCGCTTCGCCTGGCTCGAACTTGCCGTCGCCAACCGCTACGATCCGGCAGTTCCGAGCCTGCAGCAGTTCCTGACAGTACAGGGGCGGCGGAAGTTCGTTCGGCCGCTGATCGAGGCGCTTGCGAAGGACGCTTCATGGGGACGGCCCATTGCGGCGCGAATCTACGCAGCGGCACGCGCGGGCTACCATCCGATCACCACCCGCGACCTGGACAAGCTTGCGCTGAATTCCTCGGCAGCAGCGGCGGCGCCGCAAAAGCCTTAACCCCGTCTCAACCCTCTCTGGTCTAGCGGGTAGCCGGAGCAGAGAGCGGGACGCGGATGTACGAGGCACCGGATCGGTACAAGAGAATGATTGCGGCGCGGCTGCCCGACGGTGAGTCGATGGCGGTCACGTCGGAAAGCAAGGACGATGCCTCCCCGCTGCGCGACGTTCAGCTGATCTCGCGCGCCCAGCTCGCCCCCTTCTTCGCCGCCGCCAACATAGTCGCCTCCGCGATGCTCGCCGCGGCCCTGTGGGACAAGGCGCCCGTCGCATGGATCGGCGGCTGGCTCGCCGCGGTAGGCGGGCTCAACCTCCTCGCGATGCAGATCGCCCGTACGCAGGCCGTCACCCATGTCGGCCGCTCGGGGAGAAAGCTACCGCAATGGCAGCTGATCGGCGAAGTCCTGCTTCGGGCGGTAGTGTGGCTGTCGCTGCCGATCTACCTGTTCACCTCCGTCGACGCGGACACGCAGGTGATTGCCGCCTCCATCATTGCCGGCCTTGCCATTGGCGGTCTTGGATTGGTCGTGGTTCCGCCCTGCGCGATCGCCTGGATGAGCGCCTTTACCGTCGGTCTGTGCGGTGCACTGCTGCTCGGCGGCACCGCCGTTCCTGTTCCGAACATGCTCTCGATCCTCTTCACCATGGGCGTCGCGATCTTTGGTGTGCTCACCGTTGCGCGCTGGGCTTTTCACCAGCTCAAGACCAATGCCGAAGCCGGCACCCAGAGCGAAAGCGCCAGCCTGTTGCTCCAGGAATATGAGCAACGCGGCGTCGGTTGGCTGTGGCAGGTCGATGCCGACAATCGCCTGACCTACATCTCGTCGCGGATGGTGGCGCTGCTTGGCCGTCCCGCGAGTCAGCTGGTCGGCCATTCCCTTCCCTCCCTGCTCGGCGGAAATGCCGAGCTTGGCCGCCGCCTGCTCGAAAAGGTGCCGTTCGCCTCACTCGAGATGGAGGTGCAGACCGCCCGCGGCGCGCGATGGATCTCCATGGCCGGCGATCCGATTATCGATACCGCGGGCCGGTTCGACGGCTTCCGCGGCGTCGGCACGGACATTACCGAGGTCCGTCAAAGCCAGGAACGGCTCCGCCACCTCGCCAATGTCGACGTGCTCTCGGGACTGCCGAACCGGGGCCGGGTGCGGCAACTCCTCGGCGAATCCTTGCGCACTGCGACGACCAGCAATGTGCCCTGTGCGATCATGTTTCTCGACCTGGACGGCTTCAAGCCGGTCAACGACACCTTCGGTCATCCCAAGGGCGATGCCGTGCTGCAGGCGGTCGCCAAGCGCCTGGTCGACGAAGTCGCCGGCGACGGCCACGTCGGCCGAATGGGCGGCGACGAGTTCGCCATCGTCATCACCGACGCGCAGAGCCGCCGCAAGGTCGAGCAGCTTGCGGACCGGATCATCGTGGCGATCAAGGAACCTTATCTCATCGACCAGACGGAAATCCGGATCGGCGTGTCGATCGGTTGTGCCTTCGGCCCGATCGATGGGGCGACGGTCGATGACCTGATCCTCAAGGCCGATCTGGCGCTCTACGAAGCCAAGGGCGCCGGCCGCGGCATTGCCCGCTATTTCTCCTCCGAGCTTCAGTCGGAGCAGGAAGATCGCGTCCGGTTCGAGAACGACCTGCGGCAGGCCGTCGCCGCCAAGCAGTTCCACCTGGTCTTTCAGCCGCTGGTCGCAGCCAAGGACCAGAAGCTCGTCGGCTTCGAGGCGCTCATCCGCTGGAACCACCCGCAGCGCGGCTTCGTCCCGCCCAACGTTTTCATCCCGGTGGCCGAGGAAATCGGGCTGATGACCTCGATCGGCGAGTGGGTCATCGAAGAATCATGCCGCGTTGCCGCGTCCTGGCCGGAGCCTATCACCGTCGCCCTGAACGTCAGCCCCAAACAGATCGTCATGCCGGCGCTGCCCAACACCGTCAGCCAATGCCTCGCGCGCTACAAGCTTCCCGGCAACCGCCTGGAGCTGGAGGTCACGGAAGGCATTTTCCTCGGCGACAAGGGCAGCACGCTCGACGTCCTCAAGCGCCTGCGGCAGCTCGGTGTCGGCATCGCGCTCGACGATTTCGGCACCGGCTATTCGTCGATCGGCTATTTGAACAAGGCCGTGTTCCACAAGCTGAAGATCGACGGCAGCTTCGTTCGCGAGGCCGGTACGCGTCCGGAAAACCTCGCCATCATCCAGTCGATCGTCCAGCTCGCCAAGAGCTTCCGGATGACGGTCACCGCCGAGGGTGTCGAAACAGCCGAGGATTTCGAACGCATGCGCGAACTCGGCTGCGACGTCATCCAGGGCTATCTCTTCGGCCGTCCGCTCTCCTTCGAGCGCGCCAACGAAATGGTGCTCGGCCTCTCCGCCCGGCGGATGATCGCCTAGAAGGTCCCCTTCACCAGCAGTTCGAAGATCGGCCCGATCAGCTGGTTGTTGCTCTGCCGGCTCGAGATCGGGAAGGCGTCGCGGTAACCGCTGTAATTCACTCGCTCCAGGCGGTGACGTGCGTTGAAGATGTTGGACACTTCGGCACGGACGGTCAGGCCCATGACGTCCTTGTTCTCGACGAAAGCGCCAAACCACCACGGTCCTTCCCAGCTGCGATAGACCTCCGTCAGCCGGAAATATGGCGTGTAGTGATCGTAATTTACGCTGCCGCCGTATGCCCAATCGCTGCGCGGAATGTCGTGACGCAGTTGCAGGTTCATCCACCGGTCGCGGGTACCGCTGATAGAGCGGTCTTCGCCCGTGAGCGGGTCTTTCACCCGGGTCCGTTCGGCACCGAAGGTCGCATCGAGCTTGGCGCCGGTCCAGCCGATCGGGTCGAACTGGATTGTGCTGACGCTTTCGAAACCGAAACGCGTCGCGCGCGGCAAGTTGCCGACGCCCTCGCTGTCTTCGCCGATCGGGACAACGTCGATGATGTCGTCGATGCGGTGCGCATAGGCGCGGAGCCGGGTCTTGCCCCAGGCGCCAAGCTCACGCCCGACTTCCGTCTCGAGCTCCCAGCTTTGCGGCGGGACCAGATCGGGGTTGCCGCTATTCTCGCGCTCGGACTGAAGGTTCGGCTGATCGAGGAAGTCGTAGAAGCTGATTTGGCCGACGCGGCGGCGAAGCTTCAGGCTTGCGTCCCAGCCGGCCGCAGGCCGCCATCCCAGGGTGATGCTTCCCTTGGGGCGGAAGAATTTGCGGGCGGGGAGGTCGCCGTCCACGCGCTCAAGCCGTGAGATTTCACCACCGCCGTCGACCTGTAGGTCGAGCTTGGGGCTGAGCGGACGGCTGAGCGTCACGATGCCTTCATAGCGGACTTCTTGAACGTTGCCGGTAAGCCCGGGCAAATCGACAGGCTGCAAGACGCCGCCAGCATCGGACTGGAAATAGGCTCCGCGCTGATCGAGAGAATTAAACGCGCGTTCGAGCGACACCTGCCAGTCGTTACGGCCGGTCTTCCAGCGGTACTCACTGCGCGCAACGGTCTCGCCGATCCGCGAGTCGCGGTCGAAACGAGTGAGCTGGTCTGGTGCGCCACTGTCCAGCTCAATACGTTGCCGGCTGATGATCGGTTCATGATCGAAGTGCCGGACTCCGATGAGCTTCAGCCGTCCTGGCCCAAGCGCAAATTCATAGTCGCCGTTCACGTCGTAGTACCAGCCAGACAGCTTGGTGCGATTTGTTACCCGGCCGTCCTTCCCGTCCGCGCGGGTGCGGCGGTAACCTTGGAACGACGGCGCCCAATAAGGCGTGTAGGCCAGCAGCAGGTTGCCGATCGACGAGCCCGGTCCGTCGAGCCCAAACTTGCCGGAGAAAGTCACCAGCGAGCTTTCGCCGTGGTAAACTTCATCCCGCGCTTCGCGGAGTGTTCCGTCAGGCTCGTAGATACGGATGGGTCCGCCAAAGCCGCCGCGTCCGGTGTCGTTCTTTACCGCAAGGGTGTAGTCGACCGGACCCGACTTGCCGGAATAGCTGACGTTGCCCTGTAGCAGGTTGGCCTTCGTATAGTGGGCGCGGATATCGGGGTTCCACTCGAACTGCCCGCTGCCCTTCGCGCCTCGGTTGACGATGATGTTAGCGACCTGTCCGGAAAGCCCGGCGATGCCGAGGCTTGCCGCGTCGACGATCTCGATCCGCTCCACGTTTGCAACGGGTGTCTTGCGAAGTTCGTCGATGGCACCGCCTCCGGCCTTGTTTGCGCTGCGCTGCCCGTTGATCAGCACGTTTTCCGACGCTTGGCCGAGGCCGCGCTCCTGCTCTGCCTCCTTGATGGAGAAGCTCGGCACCTGCACCAGGATGTCGTAGGCGCTTTTCGGCGCATAGCGCGCGAAGTCGGCGGGCGAATAGACCCGTTTGGTACCCGCCGTGGTCGCCTGAGGGGGTGGGACCACGGCGGGATCCGCCGTCGCCGGTGCGGTTTGCGCCAGCGCCGGAAACGGAGACAGAAGAGCAATGCCGGCCAAGAGAAGGCGACGGCGACGCATTACGAACATGTTGAACTCCCCTGTCTGTCTAACTGTATTGTCGATGTAATACACTGTGTCACGTGTTTTTCGACGAACTGCGGCGCTCAATCCGCGATTCGGCGAACGGCAGTTCAGCGCCGACGGGCGGGCTCGCCGAAGCCGATGGCTTTGAGCTGCACCAATTGCTCGGCTGTGGGATTGGCCATGCCGCCGCGGCGCACGGCTTCCACGAACTGTGGCGTGACCTCGAGCGCCTTCAGCTGAACCAGGGTGTCGACGTCGAGATTGTGGTAGCCGATCCGTTCGAAGCCGCGGATAAACTCCGGGTCGATCTTGAGGGCGGCCAATTGTACCACCTCATCCTGCGGGAGGTTGGCATAGCCGGCGCGCGACAGCTGGCCGAGATATGCGGGTGTTACCTTGAGTGCCGCGAATTCGATCAGCCGGCTGGTGTCGTCCGGGCGATAGCCGGCGGCGGCAAGGTCGGCGATGTAGCGGGGCGTCACGCCAACCGCCGTCATGGCAATATAGTCCTCGACCTCCGGCATCGGGTAGCGCGCCGCACGGAGCGCCTCCAAAAGTCCGCTGGTCGCCTTGACCATGGTCAGGCCGTAGGCCTCCTCCAAAGTCGGCCGAGCCATTCCAGCGCGAACGAGCAAGTCGGAGAAGCCACGATTTTCGGTGAAGCGGCAGCCTCCCTCGGCACGGGCACCGCGGGCATCGCCGCTGCAATCCACACGGCCGGCCTCCCGAACCAGGGCGAAGGTTACCGGGCCGCCCGACGTCCAGTTGCTGTTGAGCCCTGCGAGCTCCGACGTCGGGAAGCTGGAGGACATGTTGTTGTTGTGCCGGTCATTGCCGCTGCGAAGGGTCAGCTGCACTTCCCCTCCGGCGCGTGACGAGGGCTGCAGTGAGAAGCGGATGTTCTCGGTGGGCATCGCCACGCAGGCGGAACCGACCGCGACGGTGGTGAGCAACAGGGCTGCAATGAAAGCAAGGGTGCGGCGCATGGCATTTCTCCTTGGAAACAGGGGGCAAAGTTCACCCGGCCACCCGCGAGCGGGCGTTCGAAAAGATCGTGATGGTTGGTGTCAGTCGGTCAGTTGATCTGCGTCGACTCAGTGGTCGTCGTCGTTTTCATCATCGTCTGGCGGTTCCGGTGGATCCGGTGCGGTTGGCGTTCCGCTGACGGCCGCCATTCCCACCAACTGATCCGGCGTCAGCCGCGGGTAACCTTCTCGTTTCAGCCGCCGGATAAGGTTTGGCGTGACTCCCACGGCCCTCATTTCGACCAGGGTATCGGACGACAAATTGCCGTAGCCTTCCTGGGCAAGCGCGCGAATGTAACGACCGCGAACGTTCAAGGCGCGCAGTTCGATAAGGCTTTCCTTGTCGAGGTTGCGATAGCCGGACTCGGCAATCTCCTTGATGTAGGCGGGGGTTACTCCGACCGCCCTCATCTCGATCAGATCCTCGTTGGTGAGAGGTCCAAGGTGCGGGGACACATTCCGGAGCGACGAAGCATACTCCGGCGTGACGTTGAGTGCCTTCATTGCGATGGCCTCCTCGATCGCGTCGTCCTGGTCGTGCCGGCCCGCCTTCACCTGCGGTCCGACCGGACCCTGCGGACCGACACTGCCCGGTCGCGGCCCAACCCCGTTCCAGTGCAAGCGCGCTTCGGCGAGGGCGGCGCGCGCTTCGGCCAGAGCCTCAGCGCGGGTTTGCTCAGCTTCGTGCTGCAGCCCAAGCGCCTCGGTGATGCGTGGGTCGACCGCTGCCACTGCTGACGCAACGGCACGGTTGACGCTGTCGCTGACGGTGGTCGGCAGCGGAACGCCGCCGGCGGGATAATAATGCCCTTCCTGCTCGGCAGTGGGCAGGTTGGCCACCTTCTTGCTCGTTCCCGCAGGAACCAGCGTCAAAGCGGCAAGCGGGGTGGCCATGGCGAGCGCACCGACGAAGATGCCCGCGGCAAAAGATTTTGCGACCGGGCCGCGCGGGATTTTGTTGTCGAGCACGCGCGCAACCCGGCGGGCAAGCGACCCCTTGGAAGGCGCGACGCCGTGCGCACCGATCAGCAGCCCCTTGCACTCGTGGCGGGCAATGCCGACCAGCAGCTGGGCATATTCGGTATCCTCGATGTCGGCCGCGAGTACCGTATCGTCGGCCGCTTCCTCCCGAAGCTGATGCGCTTCGCGGGCCAGCATCCAGACCAATGGGTTGAACCAGAATAGGGCGGTGGCGACGCGGGCCAGAAGCAGCTTGATCCAGTCGAGCCGTGCCACGTGGGCGAGCTCATGCGCGATGATCGCCTCCGCCTCATCGGCCGCGTCGACGGCCCGCGAGTTGAGCAGGATCACGGGGCGCATCATCCCCCAGCTGATCGGCGACGGAAGGTCGTCGCTGGTCAGCAGGGCGGTGCCATGCTTGAAGCCCATCCTCTTCTGGGCGCGAGCGAGTGCGCTCAGCCAATGGCTGTCGACCAAGACCTCGGCCCGCGCACGCAGCGCGATCAGCCGCGCCAGTGCAAGCAGGGTGATGCCCAGCAGCAGCGCGGTCGGTATCCAGTAGAGGTAGGAAGCGAGATCGAACGCGGTAACGCCGGTATCCAGCGTTGCGTCCGGCACAGCGGCGGCAACGTCTGCCTCCACCGCTTGCCGGACCTTCGCTTGAGCGATGGCATGGGCCGCGGCCGCTGCGCTTTGTTGCGGCGCCGCTGCCGCCTGCCCGACCGCCGCGGTCTCGACCGGCAGGACAGGGATCGCGAGCGGCGCGAATGGCAGAACGATCAGCGCGAGCAGGCCGACATGGGCCACCCACGAACGCTCTGCCGCCGACCGGCCGCGCGTCAAACGCAGTGCCAGTAAGGTGAAGCCGGCGACGATTAGCGACTTCAGAGCGATGGCGATCAGCGCGTTCATGCCTGGCCTCCCTTGGCCCTGCGTGCTTCGGCGATCATCTGCTCCAGTGCGTCGAGTTCCTTCGTCTCGAGCCGGTCGGACATGCCCAGCAGCGCGCTTGCGGCGCTTGCCGGCGATCCGTTGAAGAAGGTTTTGACGACATCCGTCAGCGCCGTCTTGCGGGCGACAGTGTCGGCCACTGCGGGGCTGTAGACGAAGCCGCGATCAGACTCGCTACGGGTGACGCAGCCTTTGTCCTCCAATCGCTTCAGCATCGTGCGCACGGCGCCTCCGGTCGGCTGATCCGGCAGGGACTCGCAAATCTCGGCAACGCTGAGGTCGCTCCGCTGGTAAAGCAGGTCGACAATCTGCCGTTCACGGGGAGGAAGCTTGTTGAGCACGCAAGAGCCTTTCTGACGCTACATTTGTAGCTTGCGCTACATTTGTAGCACCGTCAAGTGGCTTTTTCTTGCCTTCCCCGCCTAGGGAATGATGCGAAATTCCGACTTTAGGACTGGGCCTGGATCTTCGTCAGCTGAGCCGCTGGGCGTCGGATCCTCGGCCATCGAGCCGTACCGTTCCGCCATCCTGCTGTGGCTTCGAGCCGCCCGTTCGTCGCTCGCCAGCTTGGCCGCGACCCGTTCCTGGATCGCGCGGCGCTGAAAATATTCGTCCTGTTCAGTGCGTGCCATACGGCAAAGATGGGCGCGCATAATGACGACTCAAAGGGCGCGAGGGTTTCACGAGCCGCGTTTGATCGCGCTTCTCGAACTGGTTGGCGGGTCTGCTCAAGCAAGGCCGGAGAGGCGAAGCGCAATCCCGGTCGTGGCTGCGAGGGTCAGCAACAACGGAACGCCAAGCCTGAGTCGGAATAGGGCAACGATCGACAGGACGGTCAGCAGCAATGCCGGCCAGTTCAATGACCCAAGAACCGGCACCTCCACGCTTCCGCCGCTGAACCTTACTTCCCGAACGCTGGCGAACAGCGCGTGAAGCGCGAACCAGACGGCGAGGTTCAGGATGACGCCTACGACCGCAGCGCTGATGGCGGTCAGGCTTGCCGAAAGGGTCGCATTGCCGCGCAGACGCTCGACGAACGGTGCGCCTAGAAAGATCCAGAGGAAGCAGGGCACGAAGGTGACCCAGGTCGTGAGAACCGCGCCAAGGGTTGCGGCGAGCAGTGGGTCCAGCCCGGATGCGTATCGGAACGCGGCGAGAAAGCCGACGAACTGGGTGACCATGATCAGCGGGCCCGGCGTGGATTCCGCCATTCCGAGGCCGTCGATCATTTCGTGGGGCTGAAGCCAGCCAAAGGTCTGCACGGCTTCCTGCGCAACATAAGCGAGCACGGCGTAAGCACCGCCAAAGGTCACCACCGCCATCTGGCTGAAGAAGACGGCGATCCGGCTGAACACATCGTCGGGTCCGAGGATCGCAAGCAATGCCGCAACCGGAGCAAGCCATGCGAACGCCAGGGCGAGGGAAATCTTGAGCGACCAGGCGAGGTCGGGCCGGGCATGCGCCGGAAGTTCACTTCCGAGTGCGGTCTCACTGTCCTCGACACGCGGCCCCTTGCTTGCGGCATGGCCGGCACCGCCCACAAAGCCGCTCAGGTTGAGCTTCGACCCCGCGAACCCCAGGAGACCGGCGGCGATGATGATCAGTGGGAACGGCAGGTCGAAGATAAAGATGGCGACGAAGGCGGCGACCGCGATCAGCCGCATCGCATTGCTCTTCAGCGCCCTTGCCGACACTCGCACCACGGCTTGCAAGACGATGGCGATCACAGCCGCTTTCAGACCGAAGAAGATGCCGTCGACCAAGGGCACCCTGCCCAGCAGGGCGTAGACGAAGCTTAGGGCCAATATCGCCACAAAGCCCGGCAGGACGAACAGGGCGCCGGCAACCAGCCCGCCCTTGGTCCTGTGCAGCAGCCAGCCGATGTAGGTTGCAAGCTGCTGCGCCTCTGGCCCCGGCAGGAGCATGCAGTAATTGAGCGCATGGAGGAATCTCTCCTCCCCGATCCAGCGCTTCTCCTCGACCAGAATGCGGTGCATCACCGCGATCTGGCCGGCAGGGCCGCCGAAGCTGAGCGCGGCCACTCGCGCCCAGGTCCGGCTAGCCTCGCCGAAAGAAATGCCGTGCGGTTCTGCCCCCATCCGCTTTGACCTCGCTGCCTAGAAGCGCGACTTCAACGTCAGGCCGTAGGTGCGCGGGTCTCCCGGGGTGCCGGCAATCAGGCCGGTATTGCCGGGCGCGACCTGCAGCGTTTCGATATAATCCTTGTCGAGTGCGTTGCGGACCCAGCCGAACAGGTCGAAGCCGCCCGAGCGGAAACCGGCGCGGAAGTTGACCAACGCATAGCCCTGCACTTCCGTATAGATCGACGGCGACGCATTGGAGTTCCAGTCGGACCGATAGCTGCCGTCGACACCGACATAGGCCTGCCCCTGTTTGGCAAGAATGTTGGCGGGGATGTTCGCCTCGGCGCCGAAGGACGCAGCCCACTTGGACACGCCGGGCAACTGCTGCCCTGAAATGTCGCACTGCCGCGGGCTCAGCGAGCCCGGAACGCCCGCCGGTCCCGGCTGCTGGGAGCCGTTGGCGGCAACAAATGTCCCACCGGAAAGTTCGGGCGGGCAGGGCGCGCTGGTGAACTTCACATATTTGGCGTCGGTGTAGGCACCGTTGACATAAGCCGTGAAGCGGTCGTTGGCGCGGATCTTGAAGTCGGCTTCAAAGCCCTGCGTCCGGACCTTTTCGGCGTTGGCGAGATAGCCGCGAACGGTGCCGAACTGGCCGCCGTTCACCGTCGCCTGGAAGTCCTTGATCTCAGTCCGGAACGCCGCGACGTTGAACGTCGCCCGGCGGTCGAGGAACTGGGTCTTCAACCCGACTTCGAAATGCCGGACCGATTCAGGATCGACGGTGCTGGCGTCGAGGTTGGGGGTGTTGTCGGCGTTGAGCGGCAACCCGTTCTGGTTGATCCCGACCGTCTTGAAGCTTTTGGCGTAGGTTGCGTAGGCGAGCACGTCGCGCGCGACCTTGTAGTTGACGTTCAGATCGTAGCTGAAGTTCCAGTCGCTGACCGACGGCTCCGTCCGCTGCGGCTGGTAGATGCCGCACTGGGCCGCAAGCACGCTGCCGGCGGCCGGCGCCGGTGAGCAGCTGATCACTTGGCCAGCGCCGTTGGTGACGACCCGTTCGTAGAAACCGGTCTTCTTGTCATAGTTGATCCGGGCGCCCGGCTGGATCGTCAGCGCGTCGGTGACCTTCCAGCTCAGCTGACCGAACAAGGCGGCGCTGGTGCTCTTCAGGAATTGCGTGTTGTTCGCGGTAAGATTGTTGAGGATGGCCGGGTTGCTGGCCTGCGCACCGGTCAGGCTCCAGCGGCTGGCATCGCTGCCCTGCTGCTCAAGGCCCTGGGTATCGATCCTCTGCTTGAAGCCGAACAAGCCGGCGACGAAGTCGATCTTCTGCCCTTCGTAGCTGTAGCGGAACTCCTGGCTGTACTGGTCCTGCTGAGACGGATTGTTCGACGCCTTGACTATCGACAGGCCCGTGAAGTCGCGGTCGTTTTCCGGCTTCCAGTCCCAGAAGCGCCAGGCGGTAATGGATGTCAGCCGCCCCGGGCCGAGATCCCAGTTCACACGCGCCGACAGGCCGCCGATCTTGTTGCCGGCATTCAGCGGCGAATCGAGGTCGGCGAGGCGGTCGTACGGATTGCGGCTCGGCACCGCATAGTTCCGCCCGGGATTGGCGGCGTTCACGGCGGCGACCAGCGCATCATACTGACGGTTCAGCGCCCGCTGGGTGGTTCCGACGCGGACGAACACGGTGCCGCAGCATTCCGGATCCTGGCGGCTGTAATCCCCAGCCAGGGTGATGCTGAGATCGTCCGTCGGCTTGAACAGCAACTGTCCGCGGAGACCCAGATTATCCTGTTCGTTGATCCAGCGGTCGGTGGTGACATTGTAGATGGTGCCACGGCGGCTCGTTGCCGCAACAGCGAAGCGCGCCGCCACCTTGTCGGTGATCGGGCCGGATACGAAGGCCTTGCCCTGCTTCAGGTTGAGGTTGCCGACAGTCAGCTCGGCACCGGCTTCGAAGTCGAAAGTCGGCTGATTGGTCGTGATGTTGATTGCACCGGCGGTCGTGTTCTTGCCGTAGAGCGTGCCCTGCGGTCCGCGCAGCACCTCGACCTGTGCCACGTCGAGAAAGTCGAACGTCGCCGCCGCGACGCGCGAATTGTAGACGTCGTCGACATAGATGCCGACGCCCTGTTCGAAACCGTCGCTGGTCAGGCCGTAGGGGACGCCAAGGCCGCGGATGTTGATGGACGTGTTGCGCGGATTGGTCGTGTAGGCCTGCAGCGTCGGTGCGAGCTGCTGCAGCTTCACCACATTGAAGTTGCCCGTCGCCTCGATGCTGTCGCCCCTGATGACGGAGATGGCGAGCGGCACCGCCTGGGCGGCCTCCGTGCGGCGGCGCGCGGTAACGATGATCACGTCGCCGCGGCTCTGGGTAGGCTCCGATGCCGCAGTGTCCTGCGCCGCAGCCGTCGTCGTGGTCGCGAGCGCACCCGCGCCGGCCACCGTTGCTGCCTCGCTTGTCGCGGCATCGGCAGCAGGCGCCGGGGCCGGCTGACCTTGTGCGGCGGCCAAGGCCAGGGCGCTGATGGAAAGGGGATTGATCATGAAGGTCTCCGGTGCGTCGTGGACGGCGCGGGCGCCGTAGTGGTTAGGTGAGCGTGCATCAGGCGACCGCCTGATAGATTCCGTAGGCGCTGGTGAGGGTGAGCAGCACGCCCACGAAGACCAGCAGGAGTTTGGGAAGCGCCTTCTTGGCAGCCCAGGCAGCGAGCGGCGCCGCCACCACCCCGCCGATCAGCAGGCCGAGGGTGGCGGTCGTGAAAGCCGCCAATCCCATGGTCGCAAGAAAGGTGATCGATACGGTGAGCGCCAGCAGGAACTCGGCAGCGCTTACGGTGCCGATGGTTTTGCGCGGTTCGGCACCTTGAACGAGCAGGTTACCCGTCACGATCGGGCCCCAGCCACCGCCGCCGGCCGCATCCATGAATCCGCCGATGAGGCCGAGCGGCTCCACAATCTTCGGCGCCTTATGCTCGGGCGGGTAATGGAAGCCGCGCCAGATCAGGTACAGTCCGATCAGACCCAAATACCCAAGCACGAACGGCTTGGCATCGTCGGCATGAAATTGGGTAAGAACGTAGGCACCGAGCGCACCGCCGATCATGCCCGGGATGGCGATCCGGGCGAACAGTTTCCAGTCGATATTGCCGTGGAAAAGGTGGCTGAGACCCGAAGCCCCGGTCGTGAACGTCTCAACGGTATGCGTTCCGGCGGAGGCAGCCGCCGGCGGCACGCCCAGGCTCAGCAGGATGGTGTTGGAGATGACCCCAAAGGCCATGCCGAGTGCGCCGTCGACCATCTGCGCGGCAAAGCCGGCAAGAATGAACGGCAGCAACGCCAGCCCATACTGGTGCACGAAATCGACCATCAAGCCCCTGAACCCACGCAAGCGTAGCCGATTCGCGGCTACGTGGCCGTTCAGTATTCCCTAGTTGTCTACTAGGCAATAGGAAATTAAGTCAACCGTCGATGAGCGCGCTTCGGACCGCTTTGACGAGGGCACCTGCGCGAAACGGCTTGGCCAGCAATGGCGCGTCCGGTGCCACCCGGCGCACCGCGTCGGTTTCGTTGTAGCCGGACACGAACAGGATGGCCTGTTCGGGCCGTTGAACCCGAATTCGGCTTGCGACCTCCGCGCCGGACATGCTCGGCATGACGAAATCCAGGACGACGAGGTCCGCCGCCTCCTGGCTGAACAGGCGCAGGCCTTCGAAGCCGTCGCTGGCATCGCGAACGTCGAACCCTTCCTCTTCCAGGCTCGTGACGACGAACTGCCGGACATCGGGATCGTCGTCGATCACGAGAATGCTGGCCGGTCGGCTGCGATGGGTGAGGTGATCGGCGATCGGCTCGCCCGCATCCATCTGCTGATCGCCCGATTGCGCAACCCGGAACAGCAGCTTCACCGTTGTCCCTTCGCCGGCGCGGCTTTCGATACGCGCCGTGCCGCCCGACTGCCGCGCCATGCCATAGACCATCGACAGCCCAAGCCCGGTACCCTTGCCGACTTCCTTGGTGGTGAAGAAGGGTTCAAAGGCGCGGGCGATCACCTCCTCCGTCATTCCGCTGCCGGTATCCGCGATCGACAGTTCGACATAGTCGCCCGGTTCCAGCTCGCTATCGCGCCGAACGCGCACGGATCGGGAGCGGAAGGTAAGGATCCCGCCGTCGGCCATGGCATCCCTGGCGTTGATCGCAAGGTTGAGGAGCGCGACTTCCAACTGGGTTGGATCGGCCATGACCCACATACCCTCGGCATCCAGTTCGAAGCGCTTCTCTATGCCCGGCCCCAGAACATTGCGCAGGAGTGGCCGCATGTCCTCGATCAACGGCGTCACCGGAGTCGGCTTCACCTCAAGCCTTTGAACGCGGCTAAACGCCAGCAACTGCCCGGTCAGCCGGGCGCCCCGTTCGGCGGCCGCAAGCGCGTTCTCGGCATAGCGCTTCACCTTGTCGTCGCTCGAGCGCTTGCAGATGATGTCGAGACCGCCGACCACCACGGTCAGCAAATTGTTGAAATCGTGCGCAATGCCTCCGGTCAGCTGGCCTAGGGCTTCCATCTTCTGGCTTTGGCGGAGTTGTTCCTGCGCAGCCTTGAGGTCGGTGACATCGCGCGCTTCGAGGAGCAGGTAGATGACCGTACCATCGTCGCCACGCACCGGCTGCACCGACAGGTCGAGGTAGGTCGTAGGAACGCCGGGCCGCTCCATCGGCACCTCGGCCATGAAAGTCTTGCCGCGCGCGGCGCGGCGCACCGCGTCCCTGATCATCGGGATATGCTGCGGATAGGCTTTCAAGGTGGCGCTTTCCCAAACCTTCCGGCCGACCGAGCGCCGAAGATCGTCGGCACGCCACGGTGCCTTCTTGCGGTTCATCTCGACCACATTGCCCTTGGGGTCGAGAAGAACGAGCACTTCCTGCACGGTGTCGAAGATGGAGCGGAACCGCGCTTCGCTCGCCGCCAGCTTGGCAGTGCGTTCCTCGACCTGCGCCTTCAGCTGGTCTTCCGCATGTTTGGAAAGGGTAATGTCGCTTGCAACGCCGATGAAGCCCATCAGCCGTCCATCCGCGTCGTACCGAGGCGACGAGACGCTGCGAAGCCACCGATACTCGCCGTCCGCGCGGCGATAGCGCGCTTCAAGCGTGAACGGCTTGCCCGAGGCTTCTCCCGCCAGGCTTTCCCGCATGACCCGGTCGCGATCGTCGGAATGGATCGCGTCGCGCCAGTCGAACAGCCTCGCCGCCTCGCCCTTTAGGCCGACGAACTCGGCATAGGCATCGTTCACGAAATCGCGCACCCGGTCGGCCCGCGTAACCCACATCAGCGCCGGAGCAGAGTTGGCGATCCGGCGGAACCGCGCCTCGCTTTCGCGCAGGGCGCGCTCGGTCGCGCGCTGCTCCGTTACGTCTGTCAGAAGGACGATGACGCCCCGGATCTTGGCCTCCGGGCCGACCCACGGCAGATATTCCAGCTGAAGCGCCAGCGGACCGCGCGTCGGGTGATTGAAATCGGAAATGAACCACTGCTTCTGACCAGCCAGCGCCGCATCCATCAACGGCCGCCGCTCCGCGTACGCTTGCTCACCGACCATCTCGCGCACGTGACGGCCGAGATATCGCTCACGCGGCTCGCCCATCCACTCGGCGAGAGGTGTGTTGAGAAAACGGACGACGTGGCTCTCGTCGACGAAATTGATCATCACCGGCAACATGTCGGCGATTGCCAGCATGTTGGAAGGATCAAGCAGGTCCAGCGGCAATGACGACCGCGGTTCCGAAGATTGCGGAACCGTGCCTACGGCATCAGGCGACTCGCCCGGCTTCGATACCCCCCTGTATCCATTGCGGTGATATTGCTCCCCAATCAGCGACTTACGCAAGTGCGCGAGACGAAGTCACCCTGGCCTCGGGCTAGGCAACCCCGCCGTCGTTCAGGAAGAGTTCGATTTCCCGAGCGACCCGCCGGGTCGCATTCTTCGAAATGGCGAAGGCCATGTGGCTGCAGCCGAGTTCCACTTCTCGGTCCCGCTCGAGCGGCAGCCCGCGGGCCGACCGCGGGGCAACGATTCCGTCCCGCCGCGACCACAGAGCAAGGGTCGGCACGGGCGGTTTGTCGGTGATCCTGGGCACCGGTGGATTGTCGACGCTATGCCCGGCGACCCACTCGTACAATCGCCACACATTGTTCTGGCGAAGGCTGCCGGAAAATGGCGAGCCGAGAGTGACGACCGCCTTCACCTTGGCAGGGCAGTGCCGGGCAAGTTCGCGGGCATACAAGCCGCCGAGGCTCCAGCCCACGATCAGCACCGGTTCCTTCCCGCCGATCCGGTCGATGCAGCGCTCCAGGCGCTCCAGCGTATCCGGCTCGACGCGCTTGTTCAGTCCGAGCCGCCACGGATGTACACGCCAACCCGCTTCCCCGAGCGCCCGATGAAGTTCGATGCATGTGCGGTCTCCCGCCATCCAGCCCGGAATAACCAGCGCCGGGGGTCCGTCTGCCGGGCCATGCGGCCCGACGTTGCCGAACCCACGCCAAAACCGAGCTGCCAGCCACGTCGCCTCGCCGACCCGGCGGATGCCGGGCGGGGGACGATCGTCGCCGGTGAAAGTCAGAGAAACTCTCCGCCCATCAGCTCCTGAAGCACCCTAGGCAGGCGTACCCGGCCGTTTTCCGTCTGGTGGTTCTCCAGCAATGGGACAAGAATGCGCGGCGAGGCGAGCGCCGTGTTGTTCAACGTGTGGGCGAACCGAACCTTGCCGTCCCTGTCGCGGTAACGGATGTTCGCCCGGCGCGCCTGCCAGTCGTGAAGCGTCGAGCAGCTATGCGTTTCGCGATATTTGCCCAGGCTCGGCACCCAGCTTTCGATATCGTTCATTCGATATTTGCCGAGGCCCATGTCGCCGGTCGAGGTTTCGATCACCTGGTAGGGGATTTCCAGCGCTGTCAGCAGGCTTTCCGCCAGCTCGAGCAGGCGCGCGTGCCATTCGGCCGACTGCGCTTGGTCCGCCTCGCAGATGACATATTGCTCGACCTTCACGAACTGGTGGACGCGAAGCAACCCGCGCACGTCGCGGCCCGCGCTTCCCGCCTCGCGGCGGAAGCAGGGCGAGTAGCCGGCGTAAAGCACCGGAAGGCTGCCCGATTCGAGAATTTCGCCCGAGTGGAGCGAGGTCAGCGCCACCTCCGCGGTGCCGGCCAGCCACAAGTCGTCGTTGGGGAGCTGGTAGGTCTCTTCCTCATGGCCGGGGAACTGACCCTGGTTGAGGAATGCCTGGTCTCGGGCGATCGCGGGAACGGTGATCGGCGTGAATTCGGCGGCTGCGATCTTCTCGAGCGCCCAAGCCATCAGCTTGGTTTCGAGCAGCGCCAACCGCCCCTTCAGGCAATAGGTGCGCGACCCCGACACCTGGGTGATCCGCGACAGGTCGGCCCAGCCATTCTTCTCGATAAGTGCCACGTGGTCGAGGGGTTCGAAGCCGAACTCAGGTGGGCTGCCCTCGGTGCGGATGACGATATTGCTATTCTCGTCGGGCCCGATCGGCGCGCCTTCGTACGGGATGTTGGGCACCCGCATCTGGAGTGCCGTCAGCAAGCGCTGCTTCTCGGCGAGATGGCCTTCGAGTTCCCCGGCGCGGGCACCTGCTTCCTTGGCCCGGCGGCCTAGCTCCGCTTTTTCTTCCGGCGCCGCGCTTTTGAAGCCTGCGCTGATCGCGTTGCGCTCGGCGCGGAGCTGGTCGATCTCAGTCTTGAGTCCGCGGACCTCACCCTCGAGGGTGAGCAGAGCATCGAGATCGAGTCCAACATTCTTCTGCGCAATCGCGCGCTCGACGGCCTCGCGGTTGGCCTTGATGAAATCCAGTCCCAGCATGGATGGGCGGATGCGCGAATTGCGCGTGGAGGGCAAGTTCGCCTATCGAACCGTCATGCCATCCGGACTCATCGCCCTTCTCGACGACGTCGCCACCATCGCCAAGATCGCCGCCTCGTCCGTCGACGATATCGGCCTCGCGGTCGGCAAAGCCGGAACCAAGGCCGCTGGCGTCGTGATCGACGATACGGCGGTCACGCCGAACTACGTGACCGGCTTCACGCCCGACCGCGAATTGCCGATCATCGGCAAGATCGCCCTTGGGTCGTTGAAGAACAAGCTGCTGATCCTCTTGCCAGGCGCGCTTCTGTTATTGGCGTTCGCTGAATTCCTGATCGTTCCGCTGCTCATGGTAGGCGGCGCTTACCTGGCGTTCGAGGCGACGGAGAAGATCGTCGAGAAAGTGACTGGCGACCATCATGCCGAGGCGGAGCTGATGGAGGCGGAAACGCCGCAGGAACTTGAAAAGCGCCAGGTCAGCGGCGCCATCCGCACCGACTTCATCCTGTCGGCCGAAATCATGGCCATCTCCCTGGCCGAGCTTCGCGAGCTGAACCTTTGGAGCATGGCGGCGGCACTGGCCGCGGTCGGCATCGCCATCACCGTTGCCGTCTACGGCGTCGTCGCCCTCATCGTGAAGCTGGACGACATCGGCCTTCACATGACCAAGCGGCGGAGCGGCGGGGCCCAGGCGTTCGGACGCGGGCTGGTCCAGGTGGTGCCGAAGCTGCTTGCCGTGCTTGGCGTGGTCGGCACCGCCGCGATGCTCTGGGTCGGCGGCGGCATCCTGGTTCACGGGCTGCACGAGATGCACATCCTGGAGTTCATTCCAGATACCGTCGACCATGTCGCCCATGCGGTCGGCGGCGATGGCGGCTTCCTGAATTGGCTGGCCCATGCGATCGGCGGCGCGATCGTCGGCGCGGTGGTCGGGGGTGTCATCGTTGCCATCCTGCACGTCATCCCGCGCAAGAAGGCAGCTGCCCACTAGTCGAAGTGGAGCCTGCGATAGCTGCCGCGGAAGTAGAGCAGGGGATCGAGGCTGGCGTCGAAGCTGGCCTTCAGCACTTTGCCGACAACGATGTGGTGATCGCCGCCCTCATGAACCTCGAACCGCTCGCACTCGAAAACGCCTAGTGAGTCCTTCAAAATCGGCGGGCCGAACTCGCCCTCCGACCATGGTGTGGAGCCGAAGCGATCCTGATCCCGGGTTGAAAATCGTATGGAGGCAGGCTGCTGTTCATTCTGCAGTACGTTGACGGCGAAGTGGCTGGCATCGGTAAGGCATGGCGCGCAGGCGGCGCTTTTGTGGATGCAGACCAGCAGCAGCGGTGGGTCGAGCGAGACGGAGGTGAAGCTGTTGGCCGTGAACCCGACCGGCTTGCCGTCGCCATCGATGCAGGTGACGATGGTCACCCCGGTCGCGAAGCAGCCGAGCGCGTCGCGCAGGGTGCGGGGATCGCTGCCGGTCCGATATTCGCGGGGTTCGTCTGCCATCAGCCCGCTATAGTCATTGGCGCCGGATGCTCCAGCTTCACTGACCTGCCAAACGGTTGATTGCCCCTGCCAGGTCGACGTCGCGCTGGGTGACGCCGCCCGCATCATGGCTGGTCAGGCGGAAGTCGACGCGGTTCCAGACGCTGGTGAACTCGGGATGATGATCCTTGGTCTCGGCGTGCATGGCGACGCGCGTCAGAAAGCCGAACGCTTCCGAAAAGTCCTTGAACTTGAACGTCCGGGTCAGTGCGTCGCCAGCGATCGTCCAGCCTTCGGGCGTTTCCATGCTCATCTCCCTCAAGCCGCGAGCCGGGCCCAGATCGGCAGGTGATCGGAGGCGCGGCGGGCCGAATGGCTCATGTGGACGCCCGACGCCTCGATCCGCAAGCTCTTGTCGACGATGATTCGGTCGAGGCAGGCGACCGGGTGGCGGGAGTGGAAGCTCGGGCCGGTCGGTGCGATCTGATAGGTTTGCGCGACCTCGCGCAGGCAGCCGGCCTCCGCCCGCCACTCGTTGGTGTCGCCCATCAGTACCGTCGGCATTTGCTGCGGCCGGTCGGCGATCGCATCGAGAATTGCCCGCATCTGCCGCCGCCGCCACAGGCCAGACAGGTCGAGGTGCAGGCCGACGACGCGGAAGGGGCGATCGCCGTCCAGCAGAAGCTCCGCCATCACGGCGCCACGCGGTTCCAGCGTCGGAAGCTCCAGCGCCGCCACCTCGATGACGCCGATATTCTTTTTCACCAGGATGGCGTTGCCATGCCAGCCGATGTTGCGGGTGTTGATCTTCATCCACTGCTCTGCCTTCGCGCCGCCGGGGATGCGTTCGAGGTGGCGGCGGTGGCGGACGCCGAGGTGCACCGCCTTGTAGACGCCGTGCGTATCGATGAGGTCATGCGGCACGGCCGAGGCGCGGCCACCGAAGCGCTTGTCGGCCTCCTGGAGCGCGACGACATCGGCGTCGATCTCATGAAGCACGTCGAGCACGCGCTGCGGATCGCGGCGCCGGTCGGTGCCGATCGCCTTGCGCATATTGTAGGACGCAACGGTAATCGTCGGCATGCCAGTCACGCTGCCGCCAACTGCACTGCTGCCGCCAAGGTTCCTCAAACGTCGAGGTTGGCGACGCTGAGCGCGTTTTCCTGAATGAATTCGCGGCGCGGTTCGACGACGTCGCCCATCAGGCGGGTGAAAATTTCGTCGGCGACGTCCGCCTGGCTGACCTCCACCCGAAGGAGCGAGCGGTTGGCGGGGTCGAGCGTCGTTTCCCATAATTGCTCGGCGTTCATCTCGCCAAGACCCTTGTAGCGTTGGATCGACAGGCCCTTGCGGCCGGCGGCGAGCACTGCGTCGAGCAGTTCGGACGGGCGGGAGATAGCCACCGGCTTGCCCTTGGTGTCGGCTTCCGCCTGCTCGGCCGCTTCCTCACCTTCGCCGGCGCCGACGGTCGGCTCCTGCTGGGCGGCACCCTTCTTCATCGTGCGGAGAGTCGAGGGGCCGGAGTAGGCCTCGAGCTGCTCGGCGGCCAATGCGTGAAGCTTGCGGGCCTCGGCCGAGATCAGGAACGCCGGTTCGAAGATATAGGCATCGGTGACGCCGCGCCACAGGCGCTTCAGCAAATAACCGCCCTCGGCCGCAATCTCGCCAGACCAGACGGCTTCGAGATCGGCCGCGCCTAGCCAGGCGGCCACGCGGGCAATGGCTTCAGCGCGCGCGCCGTCCTTGAGCTCGGGATCGAGCGCGCCGTTGATCGCCAGCGCCTCGATCAGCGCCGGGTCATATTTGCGCGGCGCGTAGCGCATCAGGGTGCGCATGCGGCGGGCATGGTCGACCAGCGAGCGCAGGTCCTGCCCCGTGCGTTGCCCGTCCGGACCTTCGAGGTTCAGGCCGTCAAGGCCGGCGTCGACCAGATATTCGTCGAGCGCCGCATCGTCCTTGAGATAGACCTCCGACCGGCCGCGCGCGACCTTGTAGAGCGGCGGCTGAGCGATGAAGAGGTGCCCGTTCTCGATCAGCTCCGGCATCTGACGGTAGAAGAAGGTCAGCAAAAGCGTGCGGATGTGGGCGCCGTCGACGTCTGCGTCCGTCATGATCACGATCTTGTGATAGCGGAGCTTTTCGACGTCGAAGCCGGTGCGGTCCATGCCGGTCGCGATGCCGGTGCCGAGCGCCTGGATGATAGTGCCGACTTCCTTTGACGAGAGCATGCGGTCCATGCGCGCACGCTCGACGTTCAGGATCTTGCCCTTCAGCGGCAGGATCGCCTGGTTGTTGCGATTGCGGCCCTGCTTGGCGGAGCCTCCGGCGCTGTCACCCTCGACCAGGAACAGTTCGCACTTGGTCGCGTCCCGCTCCTGGCAGTCGGCAAGCTTGCCCGGCAGCGAGGCGACGCCCATCACCGACTTGCGGGTAGCCTCGCGCGCCTTGCGGGCCGCTTCGCGGGCGGCAGCGGCGTCGATCACCTTCTGGATGATCGCGCGTGCGTTCTGGGGGTTCTCCTCCAGCCACTCCGTCATCTTGTCGGTCATCAAGCTTTCGAGCGGCTGGCGTACCTCGGAGCTGACGAGCTTATCCTTGGTCTGGCTGCTGAACTTGGGGTCGGGCAGCTTGACGGACACGATGGCGGTCAGGCCCTCGCGCATGTCGTCGCCGGTGAGACTAACCTTCTCCTTCTTCAGAAGGCCAGATTTCTCGGCATAATTGTTGATGGTGCGGGTCAGCGCCGCGCGAAAAGCGGCCATGTGGGTGCCGCCGTCGCGCTGCGGAATGTTGTTCGTGAACGGCAGGACATTTTCGTAATAGCTGTCGTTCCATTCCAGCGCGACGTCGATGCCGATGCCGTCGCGCACGGCGGAAATGGCGATCGGCTCGGGAAAGAGCGCGTTCTTGGCCCGGTCGAGATATTTGACGAAGGCCGCGATGCCGCCCTCGTAGTACAGCTCATGCTCCACACGCTCTTCGTGGCGCGCGTCGGCAAGCAGGATGCGGACGCCGGAATTCAGGAAGGCGAGCTCGCGGTACCGATGCTCGAGCTTTTCGAAATCGAACTCGGTGATCTTGAAGGTGGCGGGGCTCGGCAGGAAGGTCACGCTGGTGCCCTTCTTTCCTTCCGGCGCGGGGCCGACGACCTTCAGCGGCGCCACCGCATCGCCATGGGCGAAGCGCATGTAATGCTCCTCGCCGTCGCGCCAGATGCGAAGGTCGAGGAACTCGGAGAGGGCGTTGACGACCGACACGCCAACGCCGTGGAGGCCGCCGGACACCTTGTAGGCATTGTCGTCGCTGGTGTTCTCGAACTTACCGCCGGCATGAAGCTGGGTCATGATGACCTCGGCCGCCGACACGCCCTCTTCGGGGTGGATGCCGGTCGGGATGCCGCGGCCATTGTCCTCGACCGTGACCGAGCCGTCGGGGTTCAGCTGAATGAGAATGCGGTCGCAGTGACCCGCCAGCGCCTCGTCGATGGCATTATCGGAAACTTCGAACACCATATGGTGCAGGCCCGACCCGTCGTCGGTATCGCCGATATACATTCCGGGCCGTTTGCGGACGGCGTCCAGCCCCTTCAAAACCTTGATGGAATCGGCGCCGTAGCTGTTCTGATTGGGATCACTTGCCATAGAGGATCCGATATAGGGACTCGGCGCCGAAAGTCACGCGCATGCGCGTGGCGTATGCGCGTGCACACGCGTGAGTCAGGCCGGTCTGCGCAGGGTCAGACCAAGCGTGATCCACCACAGCAGGCTGGCTACTCCGAACAGCAGCCCCACTGGGGGAAAGACAAGGGTAGCGACGCCGGAGATGGCAAGCAGGATGGCGGCCATCCTCAAAGAGCGCGGTGCATTCGGTCGTCCCCAGGTGGAGAGCGCGGCCCATGCTCCCGTTGCGGGCAAGGAGAGAAGCCCAAGCAGGCCGACAATGGCGCCCATCCGCGGCGAGGACGTGGCTAGTGCCAGCACGGCAAAAAGGCCGACCACGCCCGCCGCCATCACCAGCAGCGCGGCGGCGTAGCCGAGCCCGGCAGCGAGCGTGGAGATGCGCCAGCGGCGGCGACTTGCCGTCACCGCGACGATGATGGCGATCCCGGTCACGATCTTCAGGAGTTCGGCGGCAATCAGCAAAGGTCGGGCTGCGCGCAGCGCCTCGACGCTGGCGGAGGCGACCTCCATGCCGCTGGCGACACTCATCGCCTGCATGATGCCGATCCCCACACCCATACCAGCGATTGTCAGCGCCGCCGCAGCGAAGCTTGCCAAAGCGCCGGCCTGCTGCCGTGAAGCCATCAGTCCATTCCCCTTCACACCCGGTGCACGGCCCCGCCCGCCACTTCGTAGCGCGACGCCTGCCTCACCTCGGTGAACAGCGAGGCATCGGTGCCCGTCATCCACACCTGATTACGCCCTTCGAGACGTTGGAACAAAGCCGCGCGGCGACGGGCGTCGAGGTGCGCCGCCACTTCGTCGAGAAGAAGGATCGGCGCCATGCCCCGTCGCTCGGCCACCAGCTCGGCATGGGCAAGAATGAGGCCGAGCAGCAGCGCCTTTTGCTCGCCAGTGGAGCATCGCGCTGCCGGCATGACCTTGGCGGCGTGGATAACGGAGAGATCCTGCCGATGCGGACCGGCCACTGCGCGCCCGGCGGCGGCATCGCGGCCACGGTTGGCGCGCAGTTCGGCGGCGAGATCACGGCCTGTCCAGCCTTCCAGCGCAATGGCGGCGCGCGCGAAGTCGTCGTCCGGCGTGGCGCTGAGCCGATCGGAGAGGGCAGCGACGGTGCGGCTGCGCGCCTGGGCGACCTCACCCCCATGCTCGGCCATTCCCGCTTCCAACGCCCCAAGCCAGGATGGGTCGGCACCATCGGGCTCCGCGAGCAATTTGTTGCGGGCACGCATCGCGGCTTCGTAGCGGGCGGCGTGGTGGGCATGGGATGGTTCAAGTGCCAGCACCAGCCGGTCGAGAAAGCGGCGTCGGTCACCCGCGCTGCCGGCGAACAGGCGATCCATTGCCGGCGTTAGCCAAAGGACGGACAGCCATTCGCTGAGCGCGTTCACCGAAGCCGGGGCACTGTTGACGCGGACTTGGCGGCGCTCGGGCGCCGCAGCCGTGGTGCCGGTTCCAATTTCCACGTCGCCAAGCCGGGCATGGACGGTGAATCCGCCGGCGCCCTGCTCGCGTGCCATCTCGCCCAAAGGAGCAGCGCGAAGGCCACGACCCGGCGTCAGAAGCGACACGGCCTCAAGGATGTTGGTCTTTCCAGCGCCGTTATCGCCCGTCAGCACCACAAAGCCCGGGCCGGGCTCCAGCTGTGCTTCGGCGTAGGAGCGGAAGTCGGTGAGGGTTAAGCGGGTAAGGCTCACACTCTCATGGGCATGAGAACGTACAGTGCATTCGACTTGTCGCTCTCGCGCAGCAGGGTCGGCGCCGCGGCGTCAGCCAGATGCACTTCTACCGTGTCGCCATCGATTTCGCCGAGGATGTCCAGGAGGTAGCGGGCGTTGAAGCCGATCTCCAGGCCCTCGGCGCCATAGTCCGCCGGCACTTCCTCGGTGGCGACGCCGTTCTCGGGCGAGGTGACGGACAAGGTGATCTTGTCGCGATCGACGCTCATCTTCACCGCGCGCGTCTTCTCGCTGGCGATGGTGGAAACGCGATCGACGCCTTGCGCAAAGCTCTTGGGATCCAGCTTCAGCAATTTGTCGTTCCCGGTGGGAATGACCCGGTTGTAATCGGGAAAGGTGCCGTCGATCAGCTTGCTGGTCAGCACCGCGCTGCCGAGACCGAAGCGCACCTTGGTCGGCGATAGCGAAACTTCCACCGTGCCTTCGACCTCGTCGAGCAATTTGCGCAGTTCGGCGACGCATTTGCGGGGCACGATGACGTCCGGCATGCCGTCGGCTCCATCGGGCTTCGCAACCGTTACGCGCGCCAGCCGGTGGCCGTCCGTTGCCGCAGCCTTCAACTGGTCGTCGGCGACATGGAGGAAGATGCCCATTAGATAGTAGCGGGTTTCCTCGCTGGATATGGCGAAACGGGTTTTGTCGATGATCTGGCGGAGCGTCGCCGCGGGAAGCTCGAACCGGGTCGGCAGGTCGCCCTCGGCGATCACCGGGAAGTCGTCGCGGGGAAGCGTCGACAGGTTGAAGCGCGAGCGGCCGGCATTGACCTGCATCTTGCCGTCGGCGGCGGTGAGCTCGACCTGGCTGCCCTCGGGAAGCTTGCGAACGATGTCGAACAAGGTGTGCGCCGACACGGTGGTGGCGCCGGGTTGAGCGACGTTGGCGGGAACGCTTTCGTCGACCTGGAGATCGAGATCGGTGGCCATGAGGCGGATTGCGCCGTCCTCGCTGGCATCGAACAGGACGTTGGACAGAATCGGGATGGTGTTGCGGCGTTCCACCACCGACTGGACGTGGCTCAGGCTCTTGAGGAGTGTCGCCCGTTCAATCGTGACCTTCATCTGCTTGCCCACCCCTCTGGAGACGCGTTTGCGCCCGTTATAACGAGCGTTCCGCGCCGTGCCAGAGGCAGTTGCGGCAGATCGTCCGGCTTAGTTCTTTCCGGGCGTGAGAACGCCGTCGATATGGTGGACGGCGCCGTTCAAATATTGCTCGTCCGCCTTGGTAACCGTGACCTTGCCGCCATTGCCGTCGGTGATGACGATACTGCCACCCTCCTTCGCCGCCGTCAGCGTGCCGCCGCCCATCGTGATGATCTGCGCTTTGCCCTTTCCGCGGTCGATCGCCTTGCCGAGATCATCGGCGAGAACGACGCCGGGCACGATGTGATAGGTGAGTAGGCGCGTGACCTCACCGCGGCCTTCCGGCTTGCTCCACGCGGCGCTGGTCTCCGCCGGCACCTTGGCGATCGCGGCATCGTCAGGAACGAAGACGGTGTAGGGTCCGGGACCGGCCAGCGTCTGGTCGAGGCCCGCAGTCTTCGCCAGGGCGGCAAACCGGCCATTGCTGCCGAGGCCGGTCGCAATCGTCTTGTCTCCGGCCGCGTCCTTTGCCTTGCCGGTCTGCGCTTCGCCAGCCTGATTACCGCCGTCACCGCCGCCGCCGCAGCTGGCAAGGCTGCCCAATGCAAGGGCCACTGCAAGACTGGTGAGGGTGGTGCGCATCGCGATCCTCTTCGAAAATGCTGATGTATGTTGTGGATGCGAAATGGCCCGGGTGCCTTTCGGTTCCCGGGCCATCCCTCGGCTTGGTTCGGCGTTAGACGAGAGCGCTGATTACGGCGGTGATCAGCTGCGTCGTCGGGTCGACCTGGTAGATGTTGCCGTTGGCATAACGGTACCAGGCGTCGTTCGTATCGTAGTAGCGGTCCCGATAGGCATAAGGGACGTTGTAGACGTCGTAGCCCGTCGGGAGCGGCTGCCCAATCCCGAGCGGCGATCCCGTCAGTAGCGACGCGACTGACGTGATCAGGTTGGTCTGCGGATCGACCTGGTAGATCGCGCCCGGCGCATAGCGATAGTAAGCGTCGTCGGTGTCGTAATACATGTCGCGGTACTGATACGGCACGTTGTAGGCCGAATAGCCGGCCGGCAGCATCTGGCCGACTCCGTAGCCGAAGCCAAGCATCGGCGACACGTCCTCGACAAGCCCACTGTAGGGGTCGACCTGGTAGAGGTAGCCGTCATCGTATCGGTAGGAGCTGTACGGCGTGTCCGGGTAGAAGGAGCTGTAATAGCTCGGAACATAATAGTTCGGGTTCGACAGCGGGAAGGTCTGGCCAAGCCCATAGCTTCCGCCGAAAAGCGGCAGCAGCGACGCGATTAAATTGTCGCTGCGGTTCACCCGGTACACGTAGCCGTCGCCGTAGCGATAGTAATAGTCGTCGTCGTCACGGTAGTAGCCGCGCAGATAGTCCGGCAGGTATGACCCGGCATATGCGGCCGGCAGTGCGCCGCCGATCAGCTTCTTGGCCTGACCCGGCGGCAGGCAGCCGTTGCCCTTGGCGGCAAGACCCGGAGGGCAGCCGTAGGAACGGCCGCGAACATTTTCCCAGCGATCGTAATCGTTCCAGTCGCGGCTGGCGACGCGGACGTTGTCCTTCCATTCGCGACCCGCGACGCGGACATCGCGGGGATCCGCGCGGAACGCACGCTCTAGCTGACGATCGCGTCCGCGCACCTGTTGTGCGAATGCACGTTCGGCACGCTGGGGCTTGGCGCGTTCCATTCGGAAGGCCTGGCGTTCCGGGCCGCGCGCCCGCTCCGGCCGGGCCATGCGCTGCTGGATCTTCGGCCGGTCGCCGCCACGGGCAATCTGTCCGCCGCCGCCACGACGTTCCGCCTTGAACGCGTGACCGCCGCCTCCACCACCACCGCCGCGTTGCATCTGCGGCCGGCCGCCGCCGCCGGGACCGCGATCAGCCTTGGCAGCCTTTCCGCCGCCACCACCCCCATGACCGCCCCCATGTCCGCCCTTCTGGGCGGAGGCCGGCGCAGCGATCGCCAAAGCGGCGACACCGGCGGCCAAAATGAGCCTCTTCATGTTGAATCTCCTTGTGACTTGCGACCCTAACGGTCGTTCTGGCCCCCCGTTCCAACGGTGGGCGGCACAGCGACACACCCTGCCGCAGCAAGGTGAACCCCAGATTTCCGCCAAATTCAGAAAAGGATGAGTCGAGCGCTCAGCCGGTTGAACTAGGTCAGCGACCGGCACAAACGAGCGAAGGACTCGATGTCATCCGCATCGTGGTACAGCCCGAAACCGACCCGCAGCACCTCGCCCCGGACGTCCGTCGTGCAGCCCGAGGCTTTCAACTCGGCGGACCAACGGGCTGCATGCGGTGTCGCAAAGGCAAGGAAGCGGGCGGAGCCGCCCCCCGGCGGGTTCAGGAGCTCACTATACCCCAGGGAGGTTCCCGCGAGTTGCCCGATCAGTTCGTATTGAAGCGCCCGAACGTGCGCCGAGATGGTCGCAGTGGTAAGCCCTTCACTTGCCAGCATGCGCTGAACGGCATTGAACCGGTACAGTCCCGAGGGATCGAAGGTGGCGCCGAGGAAACGCCGTGCGTCAGGCGCGTAGCCGACGTGGCCGGGTGGAATCGCCAGATCATCGAATTCGGCATACCAGCCGGTGACCACCGGACGCGTCCCAAACCCTGGCGGCGCATGGAGGAAGCCGCACCCCTCGCCCGCCATCGCATATTTGTACCCGCCCGACAGGTAGAAGGCGCCCGCGGCCGCATCGGCCCCGAACGGCCGCTCGACAGCCATGAAGGCGTGATAGCCGTCGATCACGACCCAGGGGCCTTCAGGTCGGGCAAGCGCGGCAAGTTCATCGATCGGGCCAAATCTTTGCCCGCTGCCGAACATCACTTGGCTGATGAACAGGAGATCATGCTCGCCGCTTTTGGCGCGGTCGAGGAAGCGGGCGTCGAACGTGTCCGCGGGCGTGACCGGAACAGCGTCGATCACGATGTCGCCCGATTCCTGCCACCGTTCGAATTGCCGACGTGCGCTGTGAAACTCGCCGTCGCTGGTCAGCACCCGCAGCCCCGGGCGCTGCGGGTGGGCCGAAACCAGGCGGACGAGCAGTTCGTGCGTGTTGGAGGCGAACACGACGGCATCCGGCTGCCCGGTACCAAGCTCGCGCGCCACATGGCCCTGCGCTTCGGGCCAGACCTGGCCCATCACCTTGTCCCACTTGCCGTCCGCAAGGCTGGCGGCGTCCTCCCAGCATTGGGCCTGCCCTTCGAAACTTGCGTCCGGCCACAGGTGATGGCTGTGCGCCGCCATGTGCAGCCGCTCCGGCGCAGCACCGAGGCTGCGCGAGAAAAGGTGCTTGAAGCTCATAGCTGGGTTCGGATCGCCCACAGTTCGGGGAAGATGCGCTTGCTGAGCGTCGAGCGGAGGTAGGCCGCGCCGGCCGAGCCGCCGGTCCCCGGCTTCCCGCCGATGATCCGCTCCACCGTCAGCACATGCTTGTGCCGCCATGACGCCAGCGCATCGTCGATGTCGATCAGCTTCTCGGCAAGCTGATAGAGGTCGAACCAGCGGTCCGCATCACGGTAGACGTCCAGCCACACGCCCGCGACCGCCTCATCCGATCGGTCGCCGAGGTCGAACCCCGCGCGCTCCAGCGCTTGATGGGCATCGTCGCGCAGGCTCGGCTGATCGAAGGCACGAAGCAGCGCGTGATAATCGCGGCTGTCGCCGGCGTAATGCTTCAGAAAAGCGGCATCCTTCAGGCCTAAGCGATATTCGAATTCGCGGAATTGCGCCGACTGGAACCCCGACGAGGTGCCGAGGACGTGCCGAAAGGCGGAATAGTCGACCGGAGTCAGTGTGGCCAGCACGTCCCAAGACAGCGTCATCACCGATTGGATGCGGCTGATGCGGGCAAGTGCCTTGTAGGCGGGGCGAAACGGTCCTCGCGGATCAGCGACTGCGCAAGGCCAAGCTCATGCAGCATCTGCTTGAGCCACAGTTCCTTGGTCTGATGAATGACGATGAAGAGCATCTCATCGTGCAGAGTCGACAAGGGCCGTTGGGCGCCCAGCAACTCATCGAGCGCCAAATAGTCGGAATAGGTAATCCCGGCAGGAGTCGCAGTCATGGCCGCTCCTTGCGAGCAGCCGCGGCAGGCGGAAGCCGTTTACTGAGTGGGTTCGGCACTGCCACCGGGGGTCATGCCCGACCCAACCGTACCGATGTTGCCGAACAATTCATCGAAGAAGCTGCGGCGGCGGCCAAGCGTCGGCGTCTCGCGGCCATAAGGATCGATGTTTGCCACCAGCTCCTTGCCGGTCTTGTTGACAGCCACGACGTTGCCTGCCTGGTCGAAGCGCACGCGCAGCACCGTCTGCTGCCTCACGCTCGGATCACGGAATGCCAGTTGCTGCGTGTCGCGCGAGACATAATACCAGTCGTTGGCATCGAATTGGCCGGTGAAGGTCGGTCGGCCCAGCGATTTCTGCACCGAGTCCTTATTGTCGACGCCCGGTTGAATCGCGGCGGCCACATCCTGGTCGAGGACTACGCCGCGATGAGCCCGTACCCCGCCGCAGCCGGCGAGGACACCGGCGCCAAGAGCGATTGTTGCGACTTTCAGCAGCGCTGACTTCATGAACTTGTTCGACCTTCCGATTGCGGCAAACGCCCGGGAACTTGCACGCGCCGCCCTTCGCCTCAATATGCCCGGGCGATAGGGAGGCGCAAGCCTCCCGCCGGTGAGGCTCCACTATGTTTAGATTCCTGTTCCCACGATTAACGCCGGCCGAGCCGCGCAACACGGCCCTGTTCTCCGCAGCCGTTGCGGAATCCCGCAAGCCCTTCTGGTATGCCGACCTGGGTGTTCCCGACACACTGGACGGGCGCTTTTCGGTGCTCGCGACCGTGTGCGCGTTCGTCGCGGTTCGGCTGGAGCGTGGCGACGAATCGGCGCAGCAAGCCGGGGCAGGGCTGGTTGAGCGGTTCGTCGAATCGATGGATCATGAACATCGCCAGCTCGGCTATGGCGATCCCACCCTGGGCAAGATCGTCCGAAAGCTCACTGGAGCGCTGTCGGCGCGCGTGGACCGGGTCCGCGCAGTGGTGAACGCCGGTAGCGGTTGGAACGAGGAAGCAGCCGAGGGCCTGAACGGCGTGATTGCGTCGGCTGCGGCTGGGGATGCGCTGAAGTCGCTGTGGCAGCGGCTTGAGGCTTCGCCGGATGGTCGGGTTGTCGGCGGAGAATGGGCATGAGCGGCTTCGCCCATCGCCTGACGCTGGACCGCATCCGCGATGGAGAACGACTGGAATTATCGGCCGACGAAGAGGAGCGGCGTATGGTCGCGAAGCGGCTCGGGCTGGAAAACCTGGAGCGGTTCGACGCCCACGCGGTGCTGACGCGCGATGGGCAGCAGATCAGTGCCAAGGGCAGGATCGCCGCGCGTCTCGATCAAAGGTGCGTCGTCACCGGCGAGCCGGTTCCGGCCCACGTCGATGAAGCCTTCGACATCCTGTTCGCGCCCGAACCGTCCGCCGCCGTGCCGGACGACGAGTTGGAGCTAGGCGAAGGCGACATGGACGTGGTCTTCCACGACGGCGCGGCAATCGACCTTGGCGAGGCGCTTGCCGACACGCTGGCGCTCAGCCTCGACCCTTACCCGCGCAGTGCGGGAGCGGAAGCGGCGCTGAAGGAAGCCGGGGTCATGAGCGAAGAGGAAGCGGGGCCGTTCGGCGCCCTTGCCGACCTCAAACGCAAGCTGGAAGGCGGCGAATCCTAGAAGGGAACGTCGTCGTCGAGATCCGTGTCGAACGCCGCCGGTTGCGGGCGCGACTGGGGACGCGATCCGCCGCCGCCACCGCCTGAGTAGCCGCCGCCTCCGAATTCGTCGCCGAAGTCGGAGCGGCCGCCGCCGCCACCGCCGCCGTCGCGACCGTCAAGCAGGACCAGTTCACCACGGAACCGTTGCAGGACGATCTCCGTCGAATAACGGTCGTTGCCGTTGTTATCCGTCCACTTGCGAGTCTGCAGCTGACCTTCGAGATAGACCTTGCTGCCCTTGCGAAGGTAGCTCTTGGCGACCTTCCCCAGATTTTCGTTGAAGATCACCACCTGGTGCCACTCGGTGCGCTCCTGGCGCTGGCCGTCCCGGTCCTTCCACGTCTCGGACGTTGCGACGCGCAGGTTCACGACCTCGCCGCCATTGTTGAGCGACCGCGACTCCGGGTCCGCGCCAAGATTGCCGACCAGGATCACCTTGTTCACGCCCGCCATAACCGTCTCCTTGGATTTGGCGCTCAGCTATAAGCCCAGCGCCACCGCCGTCCAGTAGGTCAAACCGGCAGCCAGGTAAGCGAGCGCAAACAGGTAACCGATCATCACCAAAGGCCACTTCCAGCCGTTGGTTTCGCGGCGGGCCACAGCGATGGTCGAGATGCACTGGGGCGCGAATACGAACCAGGCGAGGAAGGCGAGCGCGGTTGGTAGCGGCCAGCTTCGGCCCAACCGATCCTCCAGGCTGGCGGCCGCAGCTTCCTCGTCGCTTGCGTCGATGGAATAAACGGTGGCGATGGCGCTCACCGCCACTTCGCGAGCAGCCATGGCCGGGAGAAGCGCCAGCGCAATGTCGTGGTTGAAGCCGATGGGCCGGACGACGACCTCGATACCGCTGGCGATCTTGCCCGCGATGGAAACCTCGCTCTGCTTTTCGCCCGGACCGGCCTGCGGAACGCTGGCAAGCGCCCACAGGACGATGGTAGTTCCAAGGATGATCGTTCCGGCACGCTTGAGGAAGATGGTAGCGCGCTGGAACAGGCCGATGCCGACATCCTTGACGTTCGGCATCTGATATTTGGGCAGCTCCATCATGAAGCCGCCACCGCCGCCTTTGAGGACGCCGCGACGAAGCACCACCGCCGCGAGCCAGGCACCTAGAATTCCAGTGATGTAGAGGCAGAACATGACGAGGCCTTGGAGGCCTACGCCGGGTACGGCGGCACGGTCAGGGATGAAGGCGGCGATGATGAGAGTGTAGACTGGAAGGCGCGCCGAACAGGTCATGAGTGGCGCAATCAGGATGGTGGTAAGCCGGTCCTTGGGATCGTCGATGGTGCGGGTCGCCATGATGCCGGGCACCGCGCAGGCGAAGCTGGACAGCAAGGGGATGAAGGCGCGCCCGGAAAGGCCGGCACCATGCATCAATTTGTCCATCAGGAAGGCGGCGCGGACCATGTAGCCGCTGCCTTCCAGCAGCAGAATGAACAGGAACAGGATCAAGATTTGCGGCAGGAAGACGATCACCGCCCCGACGCCGCCGATCACGCCGTCGACGATCAGCGACTGTAGCAGTCCATCCGGCAGCGCCGACGTTGCGGCCGCCGATAGTGCAGCCATGCCACCCTCGATCCACCCGACCGGAGCCTCGCTCCATGCGAACACGGCCTGGAACATCACGAACATTATGGTTGCAAGGATTAGGGGGCCCGCGACCGGGTGAAGAAGGACGGAGTCGAGCCTGTGGGTCCAGCGGCGCACCGGCGTTTCCCGCAGCACGGACGCGGTGGCGATCTCCCGCGCGCGGCGCTGCAACGTCAGCAGGTCTTCCGGAGTCTGTGGCATCGGCCGGCGGACAGGACCGGACAGCAGATCGTCGAGGCCTTGGTTCAGCTCGGTAATGCCGCGACGGCGAACGGCGACCGTTTCGATGACGGGAACGCCGAGCTGCTGCTCCAGCACCCTTACATCGAGCTCCAACCCGTCACGCTGGGCAATGTCGACCATGTTGAGCGCCACGACCGTGGGCAAGCCGAGCTCCAGCAATTGAAGCGCAAAGCGGAGGTGATTGTCGAGGTTGGAGGCGTCGAGCACGATCAGCAGCGCATCAGGCTGGCGCTCGCCCTGCTGGCGGCCGAGCAGCACGTCCCTTGTGACCGCCTCGTCCGGGCTGGCGGGATCAAGGCTGTAGGCGCCGGGTAGGTCCACCAATTCGACCGGTCGCCCATCGGCGAGCACCAGCCGGCCGGACTTTCGTTCCACCGTCACGCCGGGGTAATTGCCGACCTTCTGACGGGCGCCGGTCAGCGCATTGAACAGGGCGCTCTTGCCGGCATTGGGGCTGCCGGCGACCGCGACCAGCGGAAGCGGGTTCATGGCTAGGCGGGCACCACCTGGATGGCGCGGGCCTGGAGGCGGCGGATCGCAACGGTCATTCGGCCGACCCGAATGGCAACCGGATCGCGCCCGAACGGGCCGAGGTGCAGAGGCAGAACCGCCACGCCTTCGTCAAACCCGAAATGCTTGAGGCGGCATGCCTCGCTATGCTCGAGCGAATCCCAGTCGATCTGGGCGATACGCGCCTGCTTGCCGAGCGGCAGCTGGTCGAGCGTAAGCAGGTCCGGCTTGAAGGGCGCGTTCATTTGCGATTGATTATCAATAACTGGAAGGGATTGCCAGCCCGCTTGTGGTTCAGCGGGGCGGATAGCGAAGCCGACCGAGAAAGCGGCTGACGCTGATCCGGCGGTCGGACGAGCCGCGCCATTCCGCCTTCACTTTCTCGATCTTCATCACATTGTCGATCCGCCGGTCGAGGAAGGCGGAGGTATCGGACCAACCCTCCGTCTGGTCGTCGAGCCAAGTCAGCAGGGTGGAGGCGTAAACACCGCCGAGCGTCAGCCGCTTCGTGTAGTGATTGAAGTCGGTGCTGGTGTCGCCTGCCAGCCGCCACATCAGGTCGGTCGTTCGCCAGGTCACGCGGGTGGCGAGCAACAGGTTCTGCGGCATGGCGAGGATTGCGATTGCCCTGCGCACCGCCTCGCGGGCGGGACCCATGATCTCCAGCCTGGTCCAGACCAAGGCGCGGATCCGGTCGCGGATGCGCAAGGCCGCGATCCGCTCAGGCGTGAAATGCGCTTCGAGCGCGTGGTCAACGGCCTGGATATAAAGGTCGACCAAGCCGGCTTGGCTCTTGGGCATGGCGAGCCTTGCCTGGGCCTTGTCGACGCCGAGCTGGTCGGCGGCGGCGTCCACGGCCGCCATGCTCCACCCGTCGAACACCGCATTCTCGCCGACGGCCAGCGCAAGCTTGCGGCGAATCTCCTCCAGGGGCGTGACGTCGGTCATGGCGCCAAGTTGGGCTGCTCGGGTCCGCTTCGCAAGGCTGGCGCGCGAAGCTGTACGAGGACCAGCGCCGCGGCAATTGCCACCGCACCAGCCCAGTCGAGAACGCTCAGGCGCTCGCCATAGAAGAACCAGCCGATCATTGCGGCGATGGCCGGCTGGGTGAGGAGGGCCAGGCCGACCACGACCGACGGTAGGGTGCCGATCGCATAGACCAGCAATCCCTGGCCCACGACCTGACTGCTGACGGCGATGATCAGCAAGGGTGTCCAGTCCTGCGGCATCACGCGTTCGCCGAGGGCCAAGCTGATAGGAAGCAGGAAGACGGAGCCGAACAGGGTGGCGAGGAACAGGACCTGCAGTGGCTTCAGCGCCGTTCGCGCCCGTTCGACGAAGATCAGGTACCCGGCGTAGAGAATGCCGGCGAGCAGGGCGAGAATGTCACCGCGCACGTTGCGGGCGGACAGTTCGGCGCTCCCGGCCACGAGGAGCCCGCAGCCGACCGCGGCCAATGCCAGAGCGGCCGACTGCAACCCGGTCGGCCACTTGCGGGCAAGCCACAAGCCCCAGGCGACGAAGGCGAAGCTCGCGCAATTGCCGAACAGGGTCGCGTTGGCGAGCTTGGTCATGCGGATGCCGATGTTCCACATGGCGAGGTCCGACACGTAAAAGATGGCGGATAAGAGAATAGCGCCGGCGATGAGCTTGCGCGGCCAGACGGGCTTCTGACCAACGGCGATCCCCAGAACGGCGAGCAGAGGCAGGGCCAGGAACAGCCGCCAAAAGCCGACGGCGACCGGCCCGACATCGGCAAGCCGCACCAGCCACGGCCCGCATGCCAGCGCGGCATTGCCGATCAGGAGTGCGGGAAAGGCGAGCGGGTGCGCCTTGCGGGTCAGGATCCGTACTGCTCCCGCAAGCGAAGCAGCGCCAGCGCGGCTTCGGCGGCACCGCCACCCTTGTCGCTTTGCGCAGGATCGGCTCGAACGATCGCCTGGGCCTCATTCTCGACCGTGAGGATGCCGTTGCCGATCGCGAAGCCCTGGATCGTCAGGTCCATCAGCCCCCGTGCGCTCTCATTCGAGACGACTTCGAAATGGTAGGTCTCGCCGCGAATGATGATCCCGAGCGCAACGAAGGCGCAGAAGCGGCCGCTTCGGGCGGCGAGCGCGATCGCGCCCGGCAACTCCAGCGCTCCGGGTACGGTCAGCGTCTCGTGGTCGTGGCCGGCCTTCTCGATCGCGGCGCGCGCGCCGGCCAGCAGCATGTCGTTGAGGTGCGGGTAGAAACGCGCCTCGGCAATCAGGATGGTGCCCACTCAGTCCCCTTTTCCGCTAGAAGAGACAATAGGCCGCTCCTCTACGATGGCGAGCCCGTAGCCGCCCAAAGCCACCGGCGACAAATGCGTGTTGGTCAGCAGGACCATCTCGTGGATGCCGAGCGCCGCAAGGATCTGCGCCCCGATGCCATAGTTGCGCAGCCCCTCGGACGGCTCCGAGGGCTGGTCGGAGCGCGCATTGGCCGCACGCGACAAGGCGCAGGACGAGGCGGCATGCAGGAGAACGACCACGCCCGCACCTTCCGCTTCGATCATCGCCATCGCTCCAGCGAGCATCCCGGATCGGGCACCGACCTCGCCCAAAAGATCTGCAAACAGGTCGACGCTATGCATTCGAACCAGTGCGGGACTGCTGGGGTCGAGGCTGCCGTGGACGATGGCGAGCTGCTCCTCGCCCGTTGCCTTGTCGCGGAACACCTGTGCTTGCCATTCGGCACCGCTCGCGACGGCAAAGCCGGTGCTCGCAACCCGCTCGACCATGTGATCTTTCTTGAGGCGGTAGGCGATAAGGTCGCGGATCGTGCCGATCTTAAGGCCATGCGCCTGGGCGAACTCCATCAGGTCGTCGAGGCGCGCCATGGTGCCATCCTCGCGCATAATCTCGCAGATTACGCCGGATGGATTGAGTCCCGCGAGGCGCGACACGTCCACGGCGGCTTCCGTATGGCCCGCCCGAACGAGCACGCCGCCAGGCTGCGCGGCCAAGGGAAACACGTGACCAGGCGTTACCAGTGCGTCGGCGCTGTTCGCGGAGTCGATCGCGACGGCGATGGTTCGGGCGCGGTCGGCGGCGCTGATGCCCGTGGAAATGCCCTCCTTCGCCTCGATGGAGACGGTGAAGGCCGTCTTGTTGCGGCTGCGATTATTGCTCGACATCGGCGGTAGGCCGAGCTGCTCGATCCGCTCCTTGGTCAAGGCAAGGCAGATCAGTCCGCGGCCGTGCCGCGCCATGAAGTTGATCGCATCCGGAGTCGCCATCTGCGCGGGGATAATGAGGTCGCCTTCATTCTCCCGGTCGTCGTCGTCGACCAGGATGAACATGCGGCCGTTGCGCGCCTCGTTGATGATTGCTTCGGCATCGACCAGCACGTCGGCGTTGCCGCGCTGAAGAAGCTTTTCGAGCCGCACCAGCGTGTCCGCGGTAGGGTTCCAATCGGGTTGGCCGAGCCGGCGGAGGCTGTTGGGGTGGAGACCGGCGGCACGGGCCAAGGCGGCGCGGCTGACCTCGCCAGTCGCGACGACGGCGTTCAAACGATCGATTAGATTGCTGCTCATACCTGCGGATTATCACACTCAAGTGTGATGCGGAAGCTCGCCTTCGTCATTCCGATGTTTGCGAGCATCGATCATCCGCTGAAAATAGCGGGCAAGCACGTCGATCTCGATATTGCAATGTTGCCCCTGCGCAAGGCCGCCAAGAGTGGTGTGCTGTGCAGTATGAGGGATGACGTTGACTGAAAAATGTGTGCGGTCTTCGACCTCACGGACATCGTTCACAGTTAGCGACACACCATCGATCGAGATCGAGCCTTTGGGCGCAACCGACTGCCCCAGGTCGAGCGGAATGCCGAAACCGATCCGCTTGGAGCCGCCAACGTCGCAGAGCCCCAGCACTTCGGCGACTCCGTCGACGTGGCCGCTGACGATATGGCCGCCGAGCTCGTCACCGACCCGCAGCGAGCGTTCGAGATTCAGGCGCTGTCCCGCTTCCCACATCTGGGGGGCGGTACGGCTGACTGTTTCCTGGCTGACGTCGACAGCGAACCAGTCCTGTCCCTTGTCCACGACCGTTAGACAAACGCCCGAGCAGGCGATGGAGGCGCCGAGGTCGACGGTGGAGAGATCGTAGCCGCAGGCGATAGTGAGGCGCAGGTCCGCCCGCTGCTCCACCAAGCGAACGGTGCCGACGTCGGTGATGATGCCGGTGAACATGCCCGCGCCTTAGGCCTCCCGCACCCGCTCGTAAACTTCGAGGCGGTCGACGCCGAGGGCCCGGCCGTCGCTGACCCGCCAGCGGCCGTGCGCGTCCGCGATAGCGTCGAGACCGATGTAGCCGAACGACGACTTGCCTTCGCCGACAATGATAGGGGCGCGGTAGATGAGGATGCGGTCGACCAGGTCGGCGTTGAGGAATGCGGTAGCGGTCACAGATCCGCCCTCCACCAGCAGATCATTGACGTCATGAAGCCGGTGCACATCTTGTGGAGATTGCAGCATTTCCCAGCCATCGACGGGTTCGCCACGGCTGAGCAGGGCTCGGCGGGGCGAACGCTCTTCTAAACCGGGGAGCCGCACGTCGAGCTTGGGCGAATCAGCGAGAAAGGTGCCGCGACCAACCAGGATCATGTCAGACTGCGCACGCTCCAGGTGGACGTGAGCGCGGGCGTCCTCACCGGTGATCCACTTGGATTCGCCCGAGGGTAGCGCGACCTTCCCGTCGATCGACAGTGCGAGCTTCAATGTGACGCGTGGCCGCCCGAGGCGCTGGCGTGTCAGCCATCCGGCCATGCTGTGCCTTGCCTCGTCAGCGCCGTCACCCAAGTCAAGGGCAATTCCCGCTTCGCGAAGCCGAGCAATACCGCGGCCAGTGGTTCGAGGATCGGGGTCCTCGAGCGCGACGATCACACGCTGAGGCCGCGCGGCGACCAGCAAGTCGGCACAGGCTGGGCCGCGTGGGCTGCTATGGGCGCAGGGTTCGAGCGTAACGTAGACGGTGCTGCCTTCCGCCTGGCTTCCGGCTTGCGACAAGGCCTCGGCCTCGGCGTGGGGCCGGCCGCCCGAAGCGGTCGCCCCGCGTCCGACCACCTCGCCATTCCGTACGATCACACAGCCGACATTCGGATTGGGCGCGGTCTGCCCACGCGCGGCCTCGCCGAGCGCGACCGCCTGCGTCATGAACTGCGTGACTATTCGTCCATCCCCAGCTGCTTTTGCAGCTTCACATATTCCTGGCGGCGCTTCTCCTTTGCGGCGTCGCGCATGGCCTGATCCTTTTTCTGGTCGGCGATGATTTCGGCGTCGCTTCGATCAGCGCTCCAGCTCTGAGTGAAGGTGACGGTGGTCGCCGGCTTCGGGTTGATCGACGTGTCCGTGAAAAATCCGATCACGATCGCGGCAGTGGCGACCACGGCAAGCACGGCGCCGATGCGCTGCTCACGGCTGCGCTGCCGCATGAAGGCGAGCAGGTCCGCAATCGCCGCGCGAGGACCGAAGTAGGGCGGAAGGACGGGCATGATCTTTAGATAGGCCCGCGCCCGTTCTCCCGCCAGCCCCTCAGCCTTCCAGCTGGAAGCGAAGGGTGATGACCGTGGTCGACTGGATCGTTTTCCCGTCAACGGTAGCCGGTTGATAGCGCCACTTGGCGATCAGGTGGCGGCGCGCCGCGTTGAGGAAGGCCGGATCATTAGCGCCGACGGGATCTACGGCGACCACCCGTCCACGTTCGTCGATCGTCAGCCGTAGCCGAAGCGACGCTTCCTCCTGCGAGTCCAGCTTCGACGTCGGATACGGCGGTCGTAGCGCGGATGCTGGCGTGGCAAGCCTCGGTCCGAGCCGGACCGGAACGGGTATCGGCGTTGGAGGCGTGAGCGGCACGAGGATAGCTGGATCGGTCCCGGCGACAGGCCCGGTCGGCCCTGTCGGCTCGGCGGTCGTGCTCATGCTCGTGCCGGGCTGAGGCGGCATTGGTGTCGGGACTCGCGGGACATACGGGTCGGACTTTGGCGCGGCGTGCTGCGGCGGCGCATTATCTTCCGGTGGCGGCGGGACCGGGATCTTCTCGGTTTCTATGAGGTCAATCATGGTCGGCGGTGTGCGGGGACTCGCATCGATGATGAACTTTGCGCTCATCGCCAGGGCGACCACGGCAACATGACCGCCGATAATCAACAGCATGGTGGATGGGGATGAGCCGCGCGCAGCGATCCCCTGACGGCCGGCAGCATAAGCAAGCATTTTGCGACCTCCTCTCCTGAGTCGTAAGATGATGTTACATCATATCATACCAGGAGCAAGCCTGTTTGTTCCAGAGAAGCGGCGTTCCGGTGGTGTTGCTAGTGTGTGCCGGCAGCCCTTAAGCGGGTGAGCGTAAGCTCCTTGCCAATGCGCTTTACCAAGGCGCTCATCTCGGGCCCATGTTCGCGACCGGTCAGCGCCAGGCGCAGCGGCATGAACAGCGCCTTGCCCTTCCGGCCGGTGCTCGCCTTCAACGCTTCGGTCAGGTCGCGCCAGGGCTCGCCCGACCAGTCGATCTGCTGAGCCTGCGCCTCTGCGACGATAACAAATCGGCGATCGTCATCGCTTAAATCCGGCGCAACAATGTCACCAGACACCAGTTCGAACCATTGCTCGAAATCGGACAGCCGCTGCAGATTGGGACGAAGCAGCGTCCAATCGGCCTCCATCGCGTCGGCCGGCAGGCGATCCGCGACGGCCGCATAATCCATCCCATGCAACAGCCGCGCGTTGATCAGTTCGACGTCGTGCAGGTCGAAATGCGCCGGCGCTCGCCCGAAATGGGCGAAGTCGAGCGTCGCGGCGAGCTCGTCGACGCGGGTGAAGGGCTCGACCGGCTGCGAGGTGCCAAGGCGGGCGAGGACCGACAGCAATGCCAGCGGCTCCAGACCCTCTTCCCGGATCTGCTGGACCCCGAGCGACCCGAGCCGCTTCGACAGCTTGCCCTCCGCGGCGACCAGCAGCGCCTCGTGTGCCAGTTGTGGCGGCGTGGCGCCCAGCGCCTCAAACATCTGCAGCTGGGCGGCGCTGTTCGACACATGGTCCTCGCCGCGGACGATGTGGGTAACCCCCATGTCGGCATCGTCGATGACGCTGGGCAGAAGGTAGAGCCAGCTGCCGTCCTCGCGGCGCACTACCGGATCGGACAGCAGCTTGGGATCGAACCTCTGCTCGCCGCGGATGAGGTCGGTCCACACGATCGGCCGGTCGTGATCGAGGCGGAATCGCCAGTGCGGCGTCCGGCACTCCGGCACCGCCGCGTCGAGCGGCTTACGCTCGTACACCGGCGGCAACCCGCGGCCGAGCAGGATCTTGCGGCGAAGATCCAGCTCTTCGGGCGTCTCATAGCAGGCATAGACCCGCCCGGCCGCCTTCAGCCGTTCGAATTCGCGTTCGTAGAGATCGAATCGTTCCGACTGACGGAAAATGGCGTCGGGCGTGAGGCCTAGCCAGTCGAGATCCTCCCGGATCGCCTGGTCGAACTCCGCCGTCGACCGCTCCCGGTCCGTGTCGTCGATCCGCAGCAGGAAGCGCCCGCCATGCTGCCGCGCAAACAGGAAGTTGTGGAGCGCCGTGCGAATATTGCCGACGTGAAGTCGGCCGGTCGGCGACGGTGCAAAGCGGGAAACGACGGTCATGACGCGGCTTTAACGCGCACCGGCGGCGCGGCAAGCTTGCTGGACTCGGCTCCGCTTGGCTAAGGCGGGACAAAGCCGCAGCCGGGGATTGGGGCAGCACTCATGAAATTGCTTACCGCCAATAGTAACCAGCCGCTCGCGCGCGCCATTTCCGACTATCTGGAGATCCCGCTCACCAAGTGCAGCGTCCGCCGCTTCGCCGACGAGGAAATATTCGTCGAGATCCATGAGAATGTCCGCGGCGAAGACGTGTTCGTGCTGCAATCGACCAGCTACCCGGCCAATGACCATTTGATGGAGCTTCTGATCTGCATCGACGCGCTGCGCCGCGCGTCGGCGAAGCGGATCACCGCGGTGCTGCCCTACTTCGGCTATGCTCGCCAAGACCGGAAGCCGGGTCCGCGCACGCCGATTTCCGCCAAGCTGGTCGCCAACCTGATCACCGTGGCCGGCGCGAATCGGGTTTTGTCGGTCGATCTCCATGCCGGGCAGATCCAGGGCTTCTTCGACATTCCCACGGATAATCTGTTCGCGGCGCCGGTAATGGCGGCGGACATCTCTGCCCGGTTCGGAAAGCGCGACCTGACGGTCGTGTCACCCGACGTCGGCGGCGTGGTCCGCGCCCGAAGCCTGGCAAAGCGCCTCAACAACGCGCCGCTGGCGATCGTCGACAAGCGCCGCGAGCGGGCTGGCGAATCGGAAGTCATGAACATCATCGGCGACGTCGAGGGCCGCACCTGCATCCTGATCGACGACATCGTCGATTCCGCCGGCACCCTGTGCAACGCGGCTGCCGCCCTGAAGCAGGAAGGCGCCGAGGAAGTGTTCGCTTATTCCACCCACGGTGTCCTGTCCGGGGGCGCCGCGGCACGGGTCAACAAGTCGGAACTGTCTGAACTCGTCGTCACCGATTCCATTTTCAATGGCGAGGCTGACGCGCAGGACGGCAAGATCCGCCGGCTCACCATCGCGCCGCTGTTGGCCGAGGCAATCCGGCGGATTGCGGATGAGAGCAGCGTGTCGAGCCTGTTCGACTAAACCTGTAAGGTCGTCGCTTAAATCGACGCCAAGTTTATCGCGCCGAGCGCCAAAGCCGCCTTCACTCCGAAAAAGCCGATGATCAGCAGCGCCTTGCCTGCCGCCTCGATGAGAAATTGCCCGAGGCTTTCAGCGTCGTCGCCGACATCGTCGAAGTAGATTCCGTCTTCCGTAAGCATAGGCCGGAGTGTCGCTCGGCAAGGTTACCAAAGCCTAAAGCCGCTTCCCGCGTGTTGACCTTTCCCGCGCCATTCTGCTCGCACCTTTTCTGGCCGTGTGCGTTCACGCAGCAGCGGAGGAGAAGTCATGCCTACTGTCCTGATTACCGGCGCCAATCGCGGCCTCGGCCTTGAGCTGTCCTGCCAATATGCAGCCGACGGCTGGTCGGTCGTGGCCACAAGCCGAAAGCCGAGCGACGAGCTTGCACAGCTCGGCGTCGAAACGGCGCAGTTCGATGTTGCCGACCTCGACGCCGTAGAGCGGTTCGGGCGTGGGTTCGACCGCCCGCTCGACCTGCTGATCGCCAACGCCGGCACCTGGGGTCCGATGCGCATCGAAAGTGCGGCGGATGGCCGCGAATGGGCGGCGGCACTGACGGTCAACAGCATTGCGCCGGTGCTGCTCGCCGAAACGCTGATGCCGCGCCTCTCCGAGGCGAAGGGCACCGCCATCGCCATCACTAGCAAAATGGGCAGCATCGACGACAATGGGTCTGGCGGTTACGTCGCTTACCGCTCGTCCAAGTCGGCGCTCAACTCGGCGTGGCGCAGCCTTGCACTCGATCACCGCGCCAAGGGCGTGATCGCGGCTGTGCTTCATCCCGGGTGGGTCCAGACGCGCATGGGTGGAAACAATGCGCCGCTAACGGTCGAACAGAGCGTCTCCGCGATGCGTCAGACGATCGAGCGCCTGGAGCCGAACGACAGCGGCAGCTTCCTCAACTATGACGGAACGCCGATCCCTTGGTGATCATTCCTCCGCGAGCTTGCCAAATCGACGGCCCGCATCTATAGGCGCCGCCTTTCCAGATCGTTGGAAAAACAACCAGGCCGGCCAGTGAGGGCTGCCGTGTCGGGTTGCGAACGTCGCGCTCTTGCAGCGCTACAAGGAGACGAAAATGCCCAAGCTCAAGACCAAGAGCGGCGTCAAAAAGCGCTTTAAGCTCACGGCGACTGGCAAGGTGAAGCACGGCGTTGCCGGCAAGCGTCACCGCCTGATCAGCCACAATGCTAAGTATATCCGCCAGAATCGTGGAACCGAGGTTCTCGCCGACGCCGATACGGCGCGCGTGAAGCTCTGGGCCCCGTACGGCCTCAAGTAAGGAGCGGATAGGACATGGCACGCGTCAAACGGGGTGTAACCACCCGCGCCAAGCACAAGCGGATTTTGGATCAGGCGAAGGGCTATTACGGCCGTCGCAAGAACACGATCCGCATCGCCCGCCAGGCCGTCGAAAAGGCCGGGCAGTACGCCTATCGCGACCGCAAGGTGAAGAAGCGGAGCTTCCGCGCCCTGTGGATCCAGCGCATCAACGCCGCGGTTCGCGCCGAAGGCCTGACCTACGGTCAGTTCATCCACGCGCTGAAGCTTGCGAACATCGACCTCGACCGGAAGGTCCTGGCCGACATCGCGATGCACGAAGGTGAGGCATTTACTGCCATCATCGCGCAGGCGAAGAAGGCGCTCGAGGGCAAGCAGGCCGCTTAACTCTCGATCTCGCAACAACTCGCAAGGGCGCGGCAGAGCTAGCCTCTACCGCGCCCTTTTGCTTATGGGACGGCCATGAACGGCGAACAGCTCCTCAACGATATCTCCCAGGCCGGCGACCTTGGCGCGCTGGACGCAATACGCGTGTCCGCGCTGGGCAAAGCAGGCTTCATCACCGCGCAATTAAAGTCGCTGGGCAAGATGACACCGGAGGAGCGCGCAAGCGAGGGGCCCAAGATCCACGCCCTTCGTGAGCAAGTCACCGACGCGATTGCCTCGCGCAAGTCGGCGCTGGAGAATGCTGAGCTGGAGCGCCGGCTTGCGACCGAGCGGCTGGACCTTTCTTTGCCGGCCGCCGAAGCGCCGAGCGGATCGGTTCACCCGGTCAGCCAGGTCATGGACGAGCTTGCGGAAATTTTCGCCGATCTGGGCTTCGCCGTCGCTGAAGGACCGGAAATCGAGGAGCAGTGGTATAATTTCACCGCGCTCAACATGCCCGAAAGTCACCCCGCGCGGGCGATGCACGACACATTCTATTGTGAACCGCGGAGCGAAGGCGAGGAGCCGCGTGTGCTTCGGACCCACACGTCACCGGTGCAAATCCGGACGATGCACAACAATCCGCCTCCCATCCGGGTCATCGCCCCGGGCCGGGTCTACCGCTCCGACAGCGACGCCACGCACACTCCGATGTTCCACCAGATCGAAGGGCTCGTGATCGACCGCGCCATCCACATGGGTCATCTCAAGTGGACACTGGAGACCTTCCTCAAGGCCTTCTTCGAGCGCGACGACATCGTGCTGCGGATGCGCCCGTCCTACTTCCCCTTCACGGAACCCTCGGCCGAGGTCGATGTCGGCTGGTCGATGGAGAAGGGCCGTCGCGTGGTCGGCGGCTCCGAAGGCTGGATGGAGGTGCTCGGCAGCGGCATGGTCCACCCGCGTGTGATTGCCAATTGCGGGCTCGATCCGGACGAGTGGCAGGGCTTTGCCTTCGGCACGGGCGTCGACCGCCTCGCCATGCTCAAGTACGGAATGAACGACCTTCGCGCCTTCTTCGATGGCGATATCCGCTGGATGAAGCATTACGGCTTCCGCGCGCTCGACATTCCAACCATCTCGGCGGGAGTGGGCGCATGAAGTTCACCTTGTCCTGGCTGAAGGACCATCTGGAGACCGATTGGTCGGCCGACCAGATCGCCGAGAAGCTGACCGCCATCGGCTTGGAGGTCGAAGGCGTTACCAACCCGGGCGACCTACTTGCGCCGTTCAAGGTGGCGCGCGTGCTCACCGCTGAGCGTCACCCGCAGGCTGATAAATTGCAGGTGCTAACGGTCGACGCGGGCGAGGGCCCGATGCAGGTCGTATGCGGTGCGCCAAATGCCCGTGCGGGTCTGGTCGGTGTGTTCGGTCCCCCGGGCGCGTACGTTCCCGGGTCCGACATGACCCTGAAGGTCGCGGCGATCCGCGGCGTGGAATCGCGAGGCATGATGTGCTCGGTACGCGAGCTTCAGATCGGCGACGAGCATGACGGCATCATCGAACTGGCCCAGGACGCGCCGGTCGGCACGGCGTTCGCCGTCTACGCCGGTCTCGACGACCCAGTCTTCGACGTGGCGATCACGCCCAACCGGCAGGACTGCATGGGCGTGCGTGGCATTGCGCGCGACCTTGCAGCTGCCGGTGCGGGCGCGCTGAAGCCGCTCACCATTCCGGGTGTTGCCGGGAGCTTCCCCTGTCCAGTGGAGATCCGCATCGAGGATCCGGAAGGCTGCCCTGCCTTTTTCGGCCGCGCTATCCGCGGCGTGCGCAACGGCGTCAGCCCGGAATGGATTAAGCAGCGGCTGAAAGCGGCCGGCCAGCGCCCGATCAGCGCCGTCGTCGACATCACCAACTATGTGATGCTCGACCATGGCCGGCCGAGCCATGCCTACGACATCACCAAGCTAACCGGCGGTCTAACCGCCCGCGCGGCGCGCGAAGGTGAGACGGTGCTGGCGCTGAACGGCAAGGAATATGCGCTTGCGCCGTTCATGACGGTCATCGCCGATGACGCCAAGGTGCACGATATCGGCGGCATCATGGGCGGCGAGGAGTCGGGCGTCGCGGACAGCACGACCAACATCATGCTGGAGGTCGCATACTTCACGCCCGAGCGGATCGCGAAGACGGGTCAGGCGCTCAGCCTCACCAGCGATGCCCGCAGCCGCTTCGAGCGCGGTGTGGACCCCGCCTTCCTCGACGAAGGTCTTGCGATCCTTACCGGACTGATCGTGCAAATCTGCGGCGGCGAAGCATCCGAAATCGTTCGGCAAGGCCAAGCGCCGACCACCCGCAAGCGCGTGAAGTTCGACCCTCGGCGCACGCTCGCGCTTGGCGGTGTTGACGTTTCCGCCGAGCGGCAGAAGGCCATCCTTGATCGGCTCGGCTTCGAACTGGACGGCAGCGAAGTGCTGGTCCCCACCTGGCGCCGCGATGTGGACGGTGCTGCCGACCTCGTCGAGGAGATCGCCCGCATCGAGGGTCTTGATCAGATCCCGTCCACGCCACTCGATCGAACATCCGGGGTGGCGGTGCCGACCATTACGCGGGCGCAGTCGGTCGAACGCAAGCTTCGCCGGGCAGCCGCGACACGCGGGCTGGATGAGGCGATCACGTGGAGCTTCATCTCCGAGGCGCAGGCTGCTGCGGTTGGCGGCGCTACATGGCGCCTCGCCAATCCGATCAGCGAGGACATGAAGGTGATGCGGCCCTCGCTGTTGCCTGGACTGGCATCGGCGACGCGGCGGAACCTGGATCGCGGTGCAACCAGCCTTCGTCTGTTCGAGATCGGCCGCCGCTATGAAGCGGACGCCGAGCGGTCGACGCTGACCCTGCTGCTGGCAGGCGACAAGGCGCCCCGCAATTGGCAGAGCGGCAAGGCGCGCGGGTTCGATGCCTATGACGCCAAGGTCGAGGCGCTGGCGTTGTTGGAGGCGGCCGGTGTCCCCGTCGCCAACCTGCAGCTGTTTGCCGATGCAGGAGCCGCGTGGCACCCAGGCCGCTCGGCGAAGCTGGGTCTTGGTCCCAAGACGATTGTCGCATCCTTTGGCGAGCTTCATCCGCGCCTGATCAAGGAGCTGGATGCGCCCTCTGGCACGGTGGCGGCCGAGCTCTATCTCGATGCTTTCCCATCTTCCCGGTCGGTGGGACGTGCGCGCCCGGCGTTCACGCCCCCCTCGCTCCAGGCGGTTACCCGCGACTTCGCCTTCTTCGTTCCATCCGAGCTTTCCGCCGACGCGCTTGTCCGTGCCATTCGGGGCGCGGACAAGCAGGCGATCGTCGCAGCCCGCATCTTCGACCGATTCGAAGGCGCCGACGGATTGTCGCTGGCCGTGGAAGTGACGCTGCAGCCAGGCGAGAAGAGCTTCACCGACCAGGAATTGGCGGAAATCGCCAGTCGGGTGACCGCGGCAGCGCAGAAGCTCGGCGCGAGCCTTCGAGGCTAGTTTTCGAGCGCATTGATCGCGGCGTGAACGCGTGCCTCGATCTCGTCACGCTTCAGCCCGGATGGAATGATCTCGCCAACCTTGAAGCGGATCGTGCCGCCCCGCTTCAGTAGGCCGCGCCCCCATAGCCGTCCGCTGTCCATCGCCACCGGTAGAACCGGCAGGTCGAGCCCGCGATAAAGACCGGCGAAGCCGGACCTGAGCGGCGGCGTCTGGCCAGGCGGCACCCGCGTGCCTTCCGGAAAGATGACGATCGGCCGCCCGGCGGCGATCGCCTGCCGACCTAATGTCAGCATCGTCCGCAAGGCCTTCGCCCCCGCCTCCCGGTCGACGGGGATGACGCCATAGCGTCGAGTCAGCCAGCCGAACAATGGCAGGTCCGATAGCTCGCGTTTGATCACAACCACCGGCGTTCGTGCCAGCCGCAGCGCCTCGACCGTTTCGAACATGGCCTGATGCTTGATCGCGATCAGCATCGGTTCGGCGGGTATCTCGCCTTCCACGATCATCCTGATGCCGATCAGATGACGCGTCAGCCAATGGTGCGCATTCGCCCAGCTATGCACGACCGCGCGCATCGGCCCCGTTCCGAACGGGCTAGCGACAATGCCGGCAATCACCAGCACCAAGGTCAGCGGGTAGAACAGCAGCGTGAATAGGAGGGATCGGAGCCACATCATCATCATCGGCGGTCAGACATCCACCCAGACGGCCAAACGGCGAAGCACATATTTGTTATATTCGCCGAACAGGGTGAGGAAGCGAGGCTCCGTGCGCACTGCATCGGGCACGACAAGCGTATCGGAACCAAGCACGCGGCGGAACTCGTAGCGCGCGCGGCGCATGTGCCAGTCGCTGGTGATCAACCGGACCGACCTAAGCTTCTGTTGCTTGAGCCAGCGCCCGGTCTCCTCCGCATTGCTCCTCGTGTCCTTGGCCTCGGTGCCGAGGTCGACGCAGCATCGTAGGATGGCGCCTTGTCCGCGATTGCGCCGCGCCAGGTCGGCCTTGGTGACGAGCGGGTCGGTCCCGGACACCAGCATGCGCCGCGCCTTTTGCTCGCGCATCACCCGAAAGCCCTGCTCCAGCCGGCCGGCACCGCCCGTCAGCACGACCGCCGCTTCCGTGGCTGGGGCATCGGCCGCGGCTGGTTGGCCCAGGGTCGTCGCGAAGATGGCGAAACCCAACGCATAGGCGAGTAGCAGTACGGACAGGATGCGGGCGATCATACATTGCTCCGCAAGCTGCGCAGAACAGCCATCCGCCCGACCAAGGTGGCAAGGGCAGCAACGACGAAGGGCATGGCGCTCAGCACGATGATGTCGCCGAGGTGAAGCGGAGGAAGACCGCCGAGCTGACCTTTAAGCGCGGCTCCGGCACCTGCCACCAGCAGAAGCGTCAATGCGGCCGCAAGTGCGCCTGCGAGGGCACCGGTCAAAGCGTCGAGCGCAATCTTTCGCTGAAATAAATGCGTCACCTGAAGGTCGGTGGCACCGATCCCGTGCATGACCTCAATGGTGGCTCGGTTGGTATCGAGCGCTCCCCGGGCGGAGAGGACGATGGTCGCCGACGTCGCGATCACCATCAGCGCCACCAAAGTCAGCGCCAGCCATTGAAGCGCCCTCATGGTTCGCAGCAGCGGCCGCACCTCCTGCTCGTGCGCACTGATGCTGGCGCCGGGGATCGCGGCGCGAAGACGAGCCTGCATTGTCGTCGTGCCGAGCGGACGAGAAAGGTCGAAATGAATGAGCGCGGGGACCGGCAGATCCGCTGAGTTTGCGGCGGCCTGGCCCAGCCATCGCGACAAAGTCTCCCGCATCTGCGCCTCAGGGACCACACGAACGTTGCGCACCTCCGGTGTCGAGCGCAGCAGCTGAAGCGCCGCCGGCACGCTCGAGCTGCCGCCGGGAAGCTGGGCAACGAAGCGGCTTCTGCTTCCCTCCGCCACACCGCCCGCGGCATTGGCCAGAACCAGCGCTGCAGCCGTCACAACCATCATCACAAAGGTCATGATGCCAATGACCCAAGGAGTTGGACCGCGAAAGCGCCCGCCCGGTAGCAAACGCCGTTGCGCCGGCGAGACGAACAACCAGTTGATCATACCGGACTCGCCGACGCGCCCGGCGGATGCCGAAGTGCGCCGGTACTATCGATGAGACCGCCACGGTCGAGCCGCATCATGTGCGCGCCGGGCGTGGCGGCGATCAGTCCGATGTCGTGGGTTGCCACGACGATGGTCGTACCGAGGCGGTTCAAGGCCGCAAACAGATGCATCAGGCGTGATGCCATTTCGGCATCGACGTTGCCGGTGGGCTCATCGGCGACCAGCAGTTCGGGCTGGCTGATCACCGCTCTGGCGATGGCGACGCGTTGCTGCTCACCGCCTGACAGCGTCGCCGGACGGGCGCTGGCGCGGTCGGCAAGTCCAACCCAGGCGAGCATCTCCCGAACCGGGCCCTCGATCTCGGCATCACTCCGTCCGGAAATGCGGAGCGGCAGCGCCACATTGTCGAAGGCCGAAAGGTGACGGATCAGGCGAAAGTCCTGGAACACCACGCCGATGCGGCGGCGAAAGGCCGGAAGCGCGCTTCGCGGTGCATCGCTTAGCTCTTCCCCGAACAGACGGATGCGGCCGCGGGTCGGCCGTTGCGCAAGGTAGAGAAGCTTCAGGAGAGACGTCTTTCCCGCGCCCGAAGGTCCCGTCAGGAAGTAGAATGAGCCCTTCGCCAGGCGGAAGTTGAGGTCGCACAGCACTTCCGCGCCCGTTCCGTAGCGCAAGCCAACACTGTCGAACTCGACGATTGCAGACAGTTTGTCACCCTTTCCCGCTCGGGCCGCTCATCGCACAGAGGGGCGCAGCTTGCCAACGCCCTCACATTCTTGTTTACCGAGTTATGGAGAGGCTCAGCCCAACGAGAGGTCCTGTAGAATGATCCTCACTTGTCCCTCGTGCGGCACGCAATATGTCGTCAAGGATGGCGCCATCCCCGAAGGCGGCCGACAGGTGCGCTGCGCGTCTTGCAAGCATAGCTGGCATCAGGATCCTGAAGTTCAGGAAGCAGGGGACGAGGTTGCCTCGCCGCCTTCTGAATCGTCGTACCGCGACGAGCCCGATCGAGCCGACATTACGCCGCAAGCGCAGGAACCGGAGAACCCAGGGTTCGAAGTCGACGAGCCGGCCGTGCACGACACCACGTTCGGCACACCGGACGAGGTCGAGATGGGCGCCTCCGAGACCATGTCCCCGTCGGAAGAGCTTCAATCCGACGTTTCGGCGCCGGTCTTCGACACTCCTGTGACGCCGGCGGAGGAAGAGCTCGAAGCCACCGGGGGCACTTGGTATCCGCCTGCCGAGGACGATTTCGCGCCTTTCGGTGCCCGCGACGAAGCGGAAGGGGAGCGCCGGTCCTCGCCGCTGCTGAAGCTTCTTATCGTTGTCCTTCTGGTCGCAGCGGCGGCGGCCGCCTTCTGGTTCCTCGCCCCGCCCGAGTGGAAGTCGCGCGTCGGCGTCGCGGATGCGGGAACGAGCGAGCTCAAGCTAATGCTCACCAATTCCCAGCGTCAGCAGCTGGCAAGCGGCAATATGCTGCTTGCGGTGACCGGCCGCGTGGTCAATCCGACGGACGAGACGCAGCGCGTACCGCCTATCGAGGCGGAGCTGCGCAAGACGTCCGGCGAACTCGTCTATCGCTGGACGATTGCACCGCCCGCCACCAGCCTGCCGCCCGGCGGAAGGGCGCCGTTCAACAGCGCTGAAATGAATGTTCCGGCCGATGGCGACATGCTGACCATCGCCTTCGGCGCGGCGGCCTGACCTATTCCAGTTCGACCAGCTTAGCGGGCTGACGCCGGCCGTCGCTGTCGCGCACGCTGCCGTCGCGAACCGCTGCTCCCTCCATTGAGCGGTCCGCTCCAACCCTGAACCGAACGGCCTGTACGATACGGATAGTCGCCGTCGCCTGCACCCGCGCACGCGCCGAACTCGGCGTCTGCGCCGGAGCGGCCGCAGTTGCGGCAGTCAGGGCGAGCAACATCAACATCGCCCCTGCGTAACGCCGCGCGAGGCAAATGGTAAACAAAGTCTTAAGGCATCGTCCCCAAATGAAACAGGTTCGCGCCATTGCGTGTCCGCAGACGCTTTGCTAGAGGCGCCGCCTTGCCAGTGGCGACGGTCCGTTTGCGGCCGATTTGCTTTCAGTCTGACGTGCGGTCGTGGCGGAACTGGTAGACGCGCAGCGTTGAGGTCGCTGTGGCCGAAAGGCCGTGGAAGTTCGAGTCTTCTCGACCGCACCAACAGACTAGCAGCCGCCGGGCAAGGCGCCCCGCAGCTTCATATTTGCTGAGAAGTTGGCTTAGGCGACTAAGGCGCGGCGGAGGCGATGATCGGCATCGGCGAGACCTCGATGCCACCCAGACGCGTGACTGGCCGATCATCCGATAGGATCACCTCGCCGCCGACCATGGGCAGAAGCTTGGCCGATTCAGCCGAGTCTTTGGCAATTCGGATCCGGTAATTTCCGTAAGCGATGCGGTCGAACAAGAAGAAGCCGTCGAAGTCGGTGCGTGCCGTTGCAACCACGTCGCCGGCGTTGTCGACAAGCTCCAAGTCGACGCCTTCGAAGGCCAGGCCGCCGCTTTTCAGAAGCGCGCCTTCGATCGCTCCGGCCGCAACCAGCGGAATATCGATGTACGCCGACACGCCGGGCCGCGGGGTCACCACCTGCATCGCCTTGCGCGGCGCAAGCGACGGGTCGGCCAGCGTCGACTGGTCAAGGCCGACCACCACGGGCTGAAATGCGGCCAAACCACCGATGGTGACGGCGCCATCGCCGCCGGTTTTCCGCTGCGTCTGGCGATTGCCGGTGGTGACCAGAGCGCCTTTCTCGAGCGGTTCATGATCATCGTAGCGGCCATTGTCGTTGAGATCGCGGAAAACGCGCGCACGAACCGAGCCCGCGCTGGCCAAAGGCTGTCGCGAAAAGGCCATGCGCTGCGGATCCAGCGAGAAGTTGAGGTTCAGGCCCACGGCGACGGAGCGGTCGGTCGCGGCCTCCGCCGTCACGGCCAGCGCGACGGTGTCGAGCCTGCGGATGTGGGAAAGGCGTGCGTTGGCGCGCCTTCGCTCCGCGTCGTAGACGAGCCCGCCTTCCCAGTCCGCCTGCTCGCTTGCGGCCCAATAGCCGGACAGCTCCACCGTCTGCAGGCGCTTTTCCGGCAAAATCCGAAATGTCGAAATGCCGCGAAGGCGGATGTCGCCGACGCGGCCTGAGCCGATCATGGACCATTCAAGTTCGTCCGGTGGCGGCTGTCCGAGGCGCGACGTCTTCTTGCGATATTTTAGGTCGGTGGCGAGGTTGAAGTGGGCGATCGAGGTCGAAAGCCTGGTATTCGCCTCCAACTGCTTGGTGCCATTACCAAAATCGCTGTACCGGATCCCGGCGCGCACCGGCACCAACGACCTGCCGATCCTAAGTGGAGCGTCGGCAGCAAGGCGGACATCTCGGACGGTCTCCGCTTTCGTCCCACGAACGTGGAAGTTGTTGGCCGCCAGCGCCTCGCCCCTGAAGTTCACTTTGCCGATCCGGCCGATGATTTCGCCGCCGATGGCCTTGCCGCCGCTGCTGTCGTACGCCACGGAAACCTCCGCGGCCGCCGGGCCGATGGCGCGCCGAACCGTGCCTTCGACGAAGGTCAGCCGCTCGTCTTCCAGCAACATCGTTCGTGCCATTGCGCCAACGGACATTCGGTCGCTGAGGCCATGCTCCACAGACACCGCCGCCTGCCCGCGAACGGCCTCGCCCATCTTTTGCCCGCCCCGCAAGCGGATGACGTCTTCGCCGGGCTGGTTGAAGCCCGCCCAGTACCAGGTCTTCCCCGCAGGAACATTCTCCTGGCCGACGTTGATGGTTTCTTCGCGAGTCCGGACCTGTCCTTGGGGTCCGTACAGCACCACCCGAATGTCATTGTCTCCGTATTGGAGCTCGACCTCGTCGAAAACATAGCGCTGGTTCTCGGTCGGACGCGAAAAGCCGACAAGTTCGTTGTTCCGATACAGTTCGGCTTCCCATCCTGAGGGGAGATCGCCCTCAAATCGGGTTCGTCCGAATGCTGTCGGCCGGAACAGGGGGCGGTTGGTGATGATGCCGCCCCGCCCGCTTTGCGCTGTTCCGGAAAGACGGCTGTCGAACCCCTCGACGTCGCCGATGCCGAAGTGCGTAGCCTTCAGTGGGCCGAGCAGGCCGCCATCGGGGTCGGAGCGGTAGGTGCGAAGGCGCAGCAGGTCCGGCCGCCCCACGGCGTCCGTCGACAACTGCGCGCTGTAGGACAACTGCGCCAACTCGCCGGCCCCCGCAATGGAGGTCCGGCGGTCGATGCGTGTGCCGCTGGTGGCGCTATAGGTCACGCCCGCGCTAACCATGAAATCGAGCGCGGGTGCACGCCACATGCGATATGGGACTTTCACCTTGGGCACGCTCATCAGGTCGAAGCTGGCCTTGCGCACCAGGCTCGCAGCCCGCCGCTCCCGCTCGATCGCCATTTCGACCGGCAGTTTCGCTTCGGATTCCAGCAGAAGTACGGACGATGACGTCATGGGTTTGACGCCAATGCCCATCCAGCGGGCAAGGGCGTTGGTCTCTACGCACCAGCCCTCCGGCGTCTCGCGGATTTGCTGCCGGTCGAGCATTTCACTCGTCGAGGCGCCGTAGGTCACCTTGCCGGCGCCAAGGTCGATATTGACCCGATTGGCCTCGCGAAATGCCCAGCCGCTTGCCTTCTTGGCCGGCAGATCGACGGTGATGGGGACGTCCAGTACCTTCAAAAAGTCGCCTAAGACGACACAGGCACCCTCGGGCGTAGAATATGCGCGAACGCCTTCGCCGAGCCGCAACTGGCGAAGGTTTACGTCAAGAAGATATTGCTCCTCCGGGTCGGCCGCCCAGGAGTCTCGACCGGGCGTGCCTGCAAGCGCGGCAAAGGCGCCGCTGGCAGCAAGGCCCGCCGCGGCAACCCAGCCGGCCAGACGTATCCGGCGACCGAGCATGAGTGCCTCTCCGTTCCTCGGCCTCTACTGCAGAACCGCCTGAGTCTCGGCGATAGTGCGGTTACCTTCGAGCATGGTCTCAACATATTGCACGGTGACGGGACCGCGCAGGTCACCCTTGAATTCCTCGCTGACCGGGATCACCAGCTTGCGGCTGCCGACGTCGGTGTACACCGCGACGGAGCGCTGAATGGCGATCGGGTCCTTGACGCCGGGCTTCAGGACGCGAACTTCGCCGAAGGTCGAGCGCTGCCCGGAACGGATCAGATCGAGGCCGACGGCCTTCTTGCCATCCTGCTGGGCAAGGTGGACATTGGCGATGCCGGCTTTCACCTGAAGCTGGCCCAATCGGACGATCACCGGGATGGTGACGCCGTAGATTGGTGTGATCGCGAAGCTGAGGCCCTTAGGTGTGTCCGCAGGTGCGGCGGCAGCGACAGGCTTGGCATCGGGAATGGCGCGAAACAGGAGATGCACGCGATATTCGCCGTCAGCGAGGCCCTGGGGAGCGCGCGCCGCGATCCTGATCGACTGCGGCTGGTTGGGCGCAAGCGTCACCCGCCGCGGGCTGTAGATGATCATCTCCTGTGCCATTTTGTCGGCGGCCGACGGCGTGGTCACTTCCTCCAGGCGCCCGTCCGCGTTCATCCGGCGAAGCTCGACGGAGATTCGGTAGGTGGCAGGCCCGTCGCCGATGTTGTTGAGAATGATTTCGGAACCCGTCCGGCCATCAAGCACGATGCGGGTCGGTGCTACCAGCAGATCGCCGACGCCAGCCTTGGCCGGCACGGATGCAGCCATGGCCGTTCCTGCCAGTGCCAGCGTGCGAACGAACAACTTCGGAAGCGATTGCATATCAGGATTCCCCACTTCTCTCCGTTTTGGAGGGAATCCCGCAGTGCACCGAAATGGTTTATTTTCGGTCAACCATGGACCGGCAACACAAACAAAAAGGGCCGCCGGATAAGTCCGACGACCCTCCCACGTTCGTTTTGGGCCGCAACGTTACTGGTAATCCGCCGTCACGTTGAAGGTGCCGGTGTAGACGCCATCGGGGGTCGTGTCCGTCAGTGTCAGCGATCCGCCGATACCGAAGTCGTTGCCAGGCGCGCCCGAGCTGGTCAATGTCACGGTGGCCGGTGCGCTGACCGTCATCGCGAGCGTATTCGTGCCGTTGGACAATGTGATATTGGGAGAGGTCACGGCCACCACCTGATTGTTGCTGCCGCGCAGGTTGTAGACGGCACGCGACGTGGTACCGGAGCAGGTCACCGTCGCCGGACAGGTGAGCACGCCGGTCTGGCTGATGCTGACCACGGCCGTGAAGGGCGTCGCTCCCGACAGTACGATGCTGCCGAAGCTTAGGTCTGACACGCGAGAGATGGTCAGTGGCTTCTTGATATTAACAGTGGCGGTGGCCTGCGGCTGCGGTGTTGCGGCCGCTGCCGGGTAGGCAATCAGTGCGCAGACCGCCAGCGCCGCGGTCTTGAAACTGTTCGGCATCTTCGTCCCCACTCTGTTCCGGAACATCCGAGCATGTCCGGTCATCGTCACCAGCAATTTAACCAAATCCGCTTTCAGTTTTCCTGAAGCGCATGGTTAATCGCCGCTTAGGATTCGGCCGTTGTGAAAGGACGGTTCAGAGATATTCGACCGTGATCGGCAGGTCGCCGCGATAGTCTCCGGACCCTTCACCATTAACGTTCAACCGCCCGCCAAAGCGAAAGCTGAGCCGCCCGTTCGAATCGAGTCGCGGGGTGGACGGCAGGTCGGTTTCGATCTCGTCCACGACCGCCTTCGCGCCTGACAAGGAGAAGAGTTCGATGGTCGTCGGAATGTCGACCCGGATGAGGCGGCCGGGAGAGCCACGCACAACCGCATTGCCAACGAGGCCGGATCCGCCGAAGTTTCCAAGGCTGCCGGTGATGATCTTCGACCCGTCCGGCTTGACGGAGGCGCTGCCTGTTCCCTGACCAACCTGGACGAGCTGGTCGAAGCTGAGTTTCGACTCCACTTCGATCTCGATCGGGATGCCGGCATCATCCGTCCCCGCGATCCCGGTCGTCGGCGCACACAAGCGGCATTGCGCCGCGACCGCCGAGGGCAGGAGCAGACCCGCCGCAAGGCCAAGCAGCCGGAGTAGGTACGCGGTTCGGCACATCGTTCCCCACGCCCTATATTGGAGAGGCTAAAACAAGGTTAAGCAGCGGGTAACGTCTGCTTTGCTGTGGAGTGAACATGGAAAAGAACGAGATGAGCGACACCGAATGGCGCGCAAAGCTGACGCCCGAGCAATATCGGGTACTTCGCCAGGGCGGAACCGAAGCCCCGTGGACGGGCGAGCTGTTGAAGACCAAGGGCGACGGCGAATTTCGGTGCGCCGGATGCGGCGAGCCGTTGTTCGACAGCCGCACTAAGTTCGAAAGCGGCAGCGGCTGGCCCAGTTTCACCGCCCCCAAAGCGGATGAAGCGGTCAGCGAAATTCGCGATACGAGCCACGGAATGGTCCGAACGGAGGTGCGCTGCGCCAAGTGCGAAGGCCACCTTGGTCATGTCTTTCCCGACGGACCGGGGCCGACAGGGCTTCGCTATTGCATCAACTCGGCGGCGCTGGAGTTCGAGCCGGGAGCGGATCAGGGGCACGACGCCTGACCCTATTGTCGGGGGGCGCGCGACTTTCTATCGAGTATAGCGAATGGCGCGCGTTCCCACCGACAGTCCGGCACGACGGCCCTTCATGACCGCGGTCAAAGTGATGCTTTACGCCGCGCTGCTCGGCCTCATCGGCCTCGCCGTCGCGGTCAGCATCACTTACAGCCAGCTCCCCAGCTACCAGACGCTGACCAAGACCAACGATCTCGGCCAGACGATCCGAATGCGCGCCGCCAATGGGCAGGTGCTGGTCTCCATGGGGCCGAGCGTCGGCAAGTGGATCCCTTACGATCGCATTCCGCAAGCTATGCGATCGGCCATGATCGCGGTCGAAGACAAGCGGTTCCGCAGCCACATCGGCGTTGACCCCATCGGCATCGCCCGCAGCGCAAAGGTGCGGCTCGAAACCGGCCGCTTCAGCCAGGGCGGATCCACCATCACGCAGCAGTTGGCGCGCAACATCTTCCTGACGAACAGCCGCACCTTCGGCCGCAAGATCAAGGAAGCGGTGGTCGCGCTCGCGCTCGAGCTGAAGTTCAGCAAGAACCAGATCCTCGAACTCTATCTCAACCGTGTCTACTTCGGCGGCGGTGCCTACGGCATCGATGCGGCGTCCACGCGGTTCTTCGGCCATGGCGCCGAACGGCTCAGCCTGGGGGAAGCGGCAATCATCGCCGGCCTCGTGAAGGCACCATCGAATTATTCGCCCACCGCTGATGTCGAGGCCGCCCGCGGCCGGTCATCCGTTGTGCTGCAATCGATGGTGAACAACGGTTTCGTCAGCGCGGACGTGGCCGCTGGCGTGAGCCCGGCCGAGGTCAAGATCCAGAAGATGACGCGGCAGAACAACGTCCGATACTTCACGGATTGGGCTCTGCCTCAGTTGGACACGCTGATCGACGAGACGAGCGAGCCGATCGACGTCTGGACGACGCTAGACCCGACGATGCAGGTCGCCGCCGATCAGGCCATCGGGCGCAACACCCCGGGCGGTGCGCAGGGCGCATTGGTTGCCCTCGACCGCGATGGTGCGGTGCGGGCGATGGTTGGTGGACGCGACTATGTCGACTCCATCTACAACCGGTCTACCCAGGCGCAGCGGCAGCCGGGATCGGCGTTCAAATTGTTCGTTTACCTCGCCGCGCTGGAATCGGGCATGAAGCCGACCGACACGTTGGTCGACGAACCCGTGACCATCAACGGTTGGAGCCCGCGCAATTCCACGCGCACCAACCTCGGGCCGGTGTCGCTCCGGGAAGCCTTTGCCCGGTCGATCAACACGATCAGCGCGAAAATCGGCCAGCAACTCGGCTTTTCCACCATCGCCGACATGGCGCGCCGCTTCGGCATCACCGGCGAGATTTCAACCTACCCGTCGATGGTGCTCGGGACCAGCGACGTCCGCCTGATCGACATGACGCGCGCCTTTGCATCCGTGTCGAACCGGGGGGTCGCGGTGATGCCATATGGTATTCGCAAGGTCGTCAGCGCAAACGGGCGCGTGCTTTACCAGCATGACGCGGCCGAGGAGCGGGTCCTGGTCGCGCCCTGGGTCGCAGCCGAGATGACCGACCTGCTTCAGTCCGCGGTGCTGACCGGAACGGGGCGAGCAGCGCAGATCGGCCGGCCCGTCGCCGGCAAGACCGGAACGACAAGCTCCAACAAGGACGGTTGGTTCATCGGCTTTTCAAGCGGCATCACTACCGGCGTTTGGATGGGCCGCGACGATGCGCGCGCCATCGCCGGCTTGCAGGGCGGCACCGCGCCGGCTCGCGCCTTTCACGACTTCATGGTGAAGGCGGTAGCCAATCGTCCGGTCGAGCAATTCGAGACTCAGGTGCCGATGCCCGACTGGCAATTGGAACCCGGCGAAGAGGCGTGGGGAGCGGGCGACAATGCGGTCGAGCCGGTGCTGGACGAGAATGGCCAGCCGTTCGATCAGGACCCCTACGTCTACAATCCCGACGCGACGGCACCCGCGCCGCCGGATCCCAATCAGCAGCCTCCCTCGCAGCTGCCAGAGGTTTCCGTGCCCCCAGTGCGTCAGCAGCAGCCCACGGATCCGTCGCGCCGGCCGGCGCCGGCCGGATCAGAGCCGGCCGACGACCCGTCGCAATCGGGGGCCGACCTGGCGCAGTAAGGCGCGGGCGGCCTGCACGTCGCCTTCGAGTAGCTCGTCCTCAAGCGCTTTGAACTTCGGCCCATGGTTGAGGTGGACGAGGTGCGCGACTTCGTGCGCGACGACGAAACGCCGGGCCGCGGGCGGTGCCATGATGAGGCGCCAGCTGTACCGGATCCTTCCGTCGGCAGAGCAGCTGCCCCAGCGCGACGATGCGTCTCCAACTCCAACCGAGCGGCATGATACACCAGCTTTGGCGGCATATTCCTGAGTTTCAGCCGATAGAAGCTGGAGCGCTCGATCGCGCAGGAAACGTTCCACACGCATCCCGAAGCATGCTGGCGGACCGCCGCCGATCAGCTCGCCGCCGACGATGACCGGAGTTCGGGCCGCGCTGTCGACCCAGCGTAGACGCACCTCCTGACCTTCCAACGGGATCACCGCCCCGTCGCAAAGCACCTCCTGCTCCCCTGCTCTTGCGATTTGGGCGAGCACCCAATCCTGCTGCTCGCTTGCCCAGGTCAGCGCCCGCCTGCGGCTAAGCCCGGCGGGACAGGTCATCCGCAGGACCTGCCGAACCTCATCGTAACGAAGCCGCACTCGTCGTGCGGAGCGCATGGGGCGCAGTTCAAGCGGGACCGGCAGCGCCTCGAGCCGGAGCAATTCGGCCATGTCAGAGCGGCCGTTCGACGATGTGGAACTCCAGATCCCCGGCGTCATCCTCGCTGACGGTCCACCCGCGCGTCGACTGTCCGGCATCATGAACCGTCTCACGGCTCCCGCTAACCAGATAGTGCCACCTCGGAAGCGGCCGGTCGTCCGCACGAAGGCGATAGGCGCAGGTGTCAGGCAGCCATTCGAGGGCATCGAGATTGTCTGGTCCGAGTTTGACGCAATCGTCGACGATCTTCTTTCGGTGCTTATAGTCGCGGCACAGACCGGTGCGGCGATCGAGCAACCGGCACGCCACGTTAGTCGGGTAGAGAAGGCCGCTGTCCTCGTCCTCGAGCTTGTGGAGGCAGCAGCGGCCGCAGCCGTCGCACAGGGCTTCCCACTGGCCCCGGTCCAGCGAAGAAAGTGGCTTTTCCCAGAATGGCTTGTCATCGTTCATGACAAGCACAGCCATGCTTTGCTAACGGGGCGCAATCAAGGCGGGGTACCTTATGATTTTCCATCGTGCCGTAATGTTAGGCGTGGCGCTGGCCGTTGTCGGCCAAGTTCCGGCCGGCGCTCAGCAGACCCTTGGCAACGACCGCGAAACCTTCGTCAATTCGGTGGACAAAGAGGATGGGGCCAAAGTTCAGGAGCTGTACGGCAAGTATGGCAAGAACATCCTCAATGCGCGCAATGGGAGGGGCGATACCGCTCTGACCGTCAGCATGCGCAAGCGGAACGACTGGGCTTACTTCTTTTTGGCTCAAGGTGCGGATCCCGATCTGGGCGGCGCCGAGGGGGACACGCCGCTGATCATCGCATCCCGGATCGGCTTTCTCGGCGGGGCGGAACAGCTGATCGCCTACGGTGCTGCGGTGGACTCACGCAATCGCCGCGGCGAAACGCCGCTGATCGTAGCCGTGCAGACGCGGCAACCTGCAATCGTGAAGCTTCTTCTCGAAAATGGCGCAGATCCCGACAAGAAGGATAATTTCGGAGGCCGTTCCGCACGCGAATATGCGCAGCAGAACAGCCGCGATCGGGAGATCATCAGCTTGATCGAGTCGACCCGCAAAAAGCCGGCCACGGCGAAAAGCGCCGACGATTTTAGGCTTTAACTCCAGTCACCAAGACTGGGGTCGATCTGCACGGAAAGCCGCCGCGCGGCACGGCGCGCGAACCGGAGCAACTCCGCCTTGCGCCGTGCAGGAGCCACGGGCCGTTCCGCAGGCTCCCGAGCTACGGCGGCATCGTAGCGATCGGCGACGATCAGCCCCGCTTCGCCGGGAAGGAAGCGTTCTTCGGCGAGAATATGGGACAAGCTTGGCGGCACGGCCCAATAGAAGCGGTCGCAATATTCGAGATAGTCGGTCCACTTGCCGTCGCCGACCAGGTCCGCTTTCGACACCTTGATCTCGACGATAGTCAGACCGCCCTTAGGATCGATTGCCATCATATCCGCGCGCCGTCCGTTGGGCAGCGGAACCTCACAGATGGCGAACAGGTCGCGGCGGCAGAACAGCCGGGTGACTCCGCGCGCGACCTCCGCTGCGACGGGGGCGCATCGCTGAAGCAGTTGGGGAGGACGGACTCGGGCGCGCTGCTCACGCCCGTTTGCTAGAACAAAAGGTGGACGAAGCCAAGCTTCGCAGCGGGAGCGGCCGCGGCTTTCAATAGCTTAGCGATAGAAGACGTGATTGCCGATGGAGGCGACACGCTTCAGCCGCCAGCCCGGCGAGACCCGCTTGGCGTGGAAGAAGAGCGCGTTACCGACGGACGAATCCTTCAGCTCCTGATCGACTACCTTTGCGACAGCCACTGCGGTCTGCCACTGCCGGCTGGCGCGGGGGACGCTGGGGAGCGACCGGCCGCGGATGAAGGAGAACTGGCTACGCTGGAACAACACCCCACAGTAGGACGGCGGAAAACGGCCGTTCGACTTGGCGCGATTGGCGATCACCTGACCAACGGCAAGCTGACCCGCGAGCGGTTCACTCTTGGACTCGAAGTATATGCCCGCGGCTAAGCACTCCAGCTCGCGGCTGCCGGCATCGGAGCTGCGCAGTTGCGCAACCAGGCTTGTGAGATCCCCTGCGGCTTGATCGCCGGGGCGTCGTCGTCAATTTCAACGGAATCGGATTGGGGTTCAGATCGTTCGATCACCAGCGGCTGGGGTTCGACTGTTACCGGAAGGGTGGCGCTGGTCACCGGGATGAGCGGCTCGGGAGCCGAACGGACCTGGGCCGGAGCCACGGAGCTTGCGGAAAGTGCGGCAAGAACCAGCAGCGCAGAACGGATCGAAACGAACATCTAAACTCAAACACGTGCGGTGAACCGCCTCGGGCACGCATGAAAATGCGCGGAGAAAAATCTTCCGCTCGTCCCTTGGGAGTATCCCCGTCTCGCGTGGCACCTTGCCGGCTTTTTCCGGTCAGGAGGTGCCCCCCGCTCTTTGTTGAGCCCGTGTCCCCCGTCTGGAAAGGAGGGTCAACCTTTGCCAGTCGTTTCAGCGATGAATCGTTCCGTCGACGCGATGTCCAGTTCGATTTGCCACAAATCCGGATCGATTCGGGCCTGCTGATTCAGGAAATCTCGGATTTCCGCCGAACTTGCCTCGGCTGCAGGCCCGACCCGCTCCCAGCGATAGTCACCGCTCATGAAGTCGAGCTGCCGTTGCAAGCAGACGACGTGGCGCCCCCGGCACGCAATCACAAGCAAGATACTGCCGCGTTCCGCGTCCCCCCGACGAAGGACCGCGCCGAAGTCGCCGCCAGCCTGGACGCTGCGAAGCAAGCCGCTGACCTCGACGGCGGCCGCAAGCCGTTCAGCCATGCCGGAGCGAAATCAGGCGGCGTCTCGCTCGTCCGCGCTGAGAAGCACGGCGGCCAACGCGTCGCGGCTGCGTGCTCCACGCAATTTCTCGAGAATATGGGCGTGCCGCGTGACGCGGCTGATTGCCGCCAGGGCCTTCAGATGCTCGCCGCCCGCATCGACGGGCGACAGAAGCAGGAAAACCAGATCCACCGGTTTTTCATCGATCGCCTTATAGTCGATCGGCTCGGCCAGCCTCACAAGCAGGCAGTAAATACGATTAAGGCCGTCGACCTTGCCATGAGGAATGGCAACGCCATGACCGAAGCCGGTGGAGCCGAGCTTTTCCCGTTCGCTGACGCTGGCCAGGATCATCGCCGGATCCAGCCCGAGGCGAGACGCGGCCAATGAAGAGAGCTGCTGCAGCAAAGACCTCTTGTTGCCGGCCGACATGCTCGTCCGGACGGCGTCGAAGTCGATGAGATCGTGCAGCTGCATGCTGTGCCTGCTTTTCGAACGTAGCGGTCAGGCGAGCTTTGGCTCGACCCAGCCGATGTTGCCGTCTTCCCGGCGGTAGATCATGTTGAACTCGCCAGACGCACTATTCTTGAACAAGAGCGCGTTGGTATTGCGGAGGTCCATCAGCATCACCGCGTCAGAGACGCTAGACTCGGGAATATCGACGCGGGTTTCGGCGACCACCAGCGGGCTGTCCGGCGCTTCCTCCACATCCTCGTTGGCAGGCGAGAATACAGTGTAGCCGGCATTCTCGACGTAAGCGGCCGGTTCGGCCTTGTGATCCTTCAGACGCCGCACATAGCGGCGCAACTGCTTTTCGATCCGGTCGGCGGCGCCGTTGAAGGCGATCTGCGCCTCTTGAGCGCTGTGCGACGCCTTGAGCACGACGCCTTGAGCAACGGGTGCCAGAATGTCGCAGGTAAAATCATTGTGCGGCCCGCGTCCGAACGTCACATTGGCGCCGATCGCGCGCGAGAAATATTTTTCGGCGATGTCCGAAATGCGCTGGGCGGCATGCTCGCGCAGCGTCTCACCCGTGTCGACCTGATGGCCTGAAACCCGAACGTCCACTGTGGCAAAGCTCCTTGCATCGAGGGCGCGCCGTTAGGAGCGGCGCAGGACGCTCGTCAACTGGCCTGAGCGAACCGGTGCCAGAGCGCGTTGTCGAGCTTAGCGATAAACGCGCGGTGACGTTCAAGTTCCTCGAATGCGGCGTGATGAGGCCGCGGCGCCCTGGGTTCCCGGACTCGGATCGTTCCCGGCACGTCGGCAAGCCTGGCATCCTGCGTGTCGGCGACCAGTCCGAGCCCGATCTGCCGCCCACCCGTCAGCTCGACATAGACCTGTGCAAGCAGTTGAGCGTCGAGCAGGGCGCCGTGCTTCACGCGCTGGCTGCGGTCGACGCCGAAGCGCGTGCACAAGGCGTCGAGGCTGTGCTTGGCACCCGGGTGACGAGTCCGGGCGATCACCAACGTGTCGACCATTCGGGTCATGCAGACGAGCGGCCGCCCGCAGAGGGTCAGTTCGTGATTGAGGAAGCCGAAGTCGAAGCTGGCATTATGCGCGACCAACGGTGCATCGCCCAGAAATTCCAGCAACTCTTCGACCCGCTCACCGAAGCGCGGCTTGTCGGAAAGGAAGATGGTGCTGAGGCCGTGCACCGCCTCCGCCTCGCTCGGCATCAACCGGTCAGGGTTGAAATATGCGTGAAAGTGCCGGCCCGTCTCGACCCGGTTGAACATCTCGACACAACCGATCTCCACCAGCCGGTCGCCGCCGGCCGGGTTGAGTCCGGTCGTTTCCGTATCGAACACCACTTCCCGCATGCCGACGATTATCGGCTTTGTGCGAGTCCCAGACAAGCGATGATGTCGGTCACCTGACGCTCAGTTGTGGATAGGTCAGTGTCGGTGTCGATCACGAAATCGGCGCGTGATCGTTTGTCCCGGTCGGGCATTTGTCTGGCGAGAATCGCATCGAGCTTGGCAGCGGTCATACCGGGCCGTGCCAGAGCGCGGGCGCGCTGAATTCCGGGGAGCGCAGAAACGACGATCACTTTGTCGAATTCGCCCTCGCCACCCGTTTCGAACAGCAAAGGTATTTCGAAGAGCAGCGCCCTGGCCGTCGCATGGGCGGCGATGAACTCGTCGCGGCGGATCCGCACCCGCGGGTGAATCAATGCTTCGAGCTTCGCCAACCGCTCTGGGCTCATTGGTGCAAGCCTGGCCAACACCGTACGATCGAGTCGACCAGCCCGAACGGCGTCCGGGAAAAGCTTGCCGATGGCGGCGATGAGGTCCGCATCATCGGCCTGGATCGCCCGAACCTCCGCATCGGCGTCGAACACCGGAATTCCTTGTGCTGCGAACATCTGCGCGACCGTGGATTTCCCCATGCCGATGGAGCCGGTGAGGGCGATCTTGATCATTCGGACAGCTGATCGCGCTGCCGCAATGCGCTGAGTAGCGGCAGCAGCGGCATGCCGAGGATAGTGAAATGGCTACCCTCCACCCGATTAAAGAGCTGAACGCCGCGCCCTTCGATCCGGAACACGCCGACGCAAAAGCTGACGGCAGGCCACTCCTCCGACAAATAATCGGCAATGAAGGCATTGCTTAAAGGCCGAACATGCAAATCGGCCGTTTCCTCGTGCACCCAATCGATTTGACCACCACGGGCGAGCGCCACAGCGCTGGTGAGCCGCATCGTCTTGCCGGAAAAAAGGCGAAGATGCTCCGCCGCTTCATCCAGGCTGCGCGGTTTGTCGAAGACCCTTCCTTCCACGCTGACGACCGAGTCGCTGCCGATTACCCAGTCGCCTGCATGCGATCCGCTCACGTTCAGTGCCTTGGCCTTGGCAAGTTCCAGCGCGATCTCCGTAGGGTCGAGCCTCAGCTTCATCTGGGTTTCGTCAACGGACGACGGCTGCACGCTGAACGGCACGCCAGCCGCCTCCAGCATGGCCCTTCGGCTTGAGCTTGCGGAAGCGAGAATCAGCGGCACGGCATAACCTTGTGGAAAAACACTGTGCCCGGCGTAGCGCCAATCTGGGGACGGGCTCAACCGAGCGGTTCGCAACCGATCGCTCATGCTTGTTCAACAATTCATCCACTGCCGCTGCGATCGGCCCACAGCCTGTGAATCATGGGTGCGGTCCGGCGCGACTCGCCGGATTGTACGGAGTCGCCTAGAGGCGGCCATTGTTGGCAAGTTTGGGAGGTGGCCCTAAACCCCGCTACCCGCGCCCCAACAACCTTATCTATCTATTCTATATATTATTTAAGGAGAGAAAGAGGGTGGCGTCCCAACCTTCCGGCTTGGCCTCCGGCTCGGCCGACAATCCCCTGCTTCGTGTGCTTCGCGGCGAGCGCCTGGACCCGCCGCCGGTGTGGATGATGCGCCAGGCCGGGCGCTACCTTCCGGAGTATCGCGCGTTGCGGCAGGAGAAGGGCGGCTTTCTGGAGCTGGTCTACGACGGCAATGCTGCAGCGGAGATCACGCTTCAGCCGCTGAGGCGTTTCCCGCAGCTCGACGCCGCCATCCTCTTCTCCGACATCCTGATCGTTCCCTACGCGCTAGGCCAAGATCTGACATTCGTTGCGGGCGAAGGACCACGGCTCTCCCCACCGCTGCTTGGTGCGCCCCTGGACGGCCTGACGGCGGCTCCAGAGCGCCTACAGCCGATTTACGACACGGTGGCCAAGGTGAAGGCCCAACTTACGCCCCGGAAGACGCTGATCGGCTTTGCCGGCGCTCCCTGGACGGTCGCGACCTACATGATCGCAGGCCAGGGAAGCCGCGATCAGGCGGACAGCCGTGCCTTGGCCTATCTCGACCCTACCCGGTTCGGCCGGATCATCGACGCCATCGCCGACATGACGGTGGATTATCTCTCAGGCCAGATTCAGGCTGGGGCGGAGTGCGTGCAATTGTTCGACAGCTGGGCGGGCAGCCTGTCACCCGAACAGTTCGAGCGCTGGGTCATCGCCCCGACGAGCCGGATCGTCGCTGCCTTTAAGACGCGCCACCCAGGCATTCCCGTGATCGGCTTCCCGAAGGGCGCAGGCGGCAAGTTGCCCGCTTATGCCGAACAGACCGGAATCGATGCGGTGGGGATCGACGAGACAGTTGATCCGGTCTGGGCCAGCCGCGCTTTGCCCAATGGGATGCCGGTGCAGGGCAATCTCGATCCGCTTGCGTTGCTCACAGGCGGAGAAGCATTGGGCGATGCCGTGCAACGGGTGCTTGACGCATTCGCGGACCGCCCGCACATCTTCAATCTTGGCCACGGGATCATCAAGGAAACCCCGATCGCGCATGTCGAGACTTTGATGCAGCTGGTGAAGGGGCGTTGATGGACGGCTTGGTTGGCTTCCTTGGTAATGCTTATCCGTGGGTGAAGGCGGCGCATCTGACCTTTGTCATCTTCTGGATGGCCGGTTTGTTCATCCTGCCCCGATTCTATGTCTACCATCATGAAACGACGCCTGGGTCGGCCGAGGACCGCGCCTGGATCGAACGGGAGGAGCGGGTCCGGTCGATCATCCTTGGGCCAGCGATGGGGCTGGTTTGGATCCTGGGCTTGTTGCTAGCCGCGAACATCGGCGCTTGGCACCAGGGCTGGTTCGTCGCCAAGTTCCTCATGGTGGTCGCGCTGAGCGGTTATCAGGGCTGGCTTGCGGTCTACGGAAAGCGCCTTGCCCAAGGCAAACGGCCGCTTGAAAATCGCACGCTCCGGATCATGAATGAGATCCCCGGAATCGCCGCGGCGCTGATTGTCGTCCTGGTGATCGTCAAACCTTTCTAGGCGCAGTGCCGACCGTCATCACGCACGCATTGCTGCCGCTGATCGGGGCGGCGGCGGTACCGCAAGCACGCTTGACGCGGCCTTTGATCATGGTGGGCATGGCCGCCGCCATGCTACCCGACGCGGACTTGGTGAGCCGCTGGTTCGGCGTGCCGCACGCTGCGGATTTCGGTCATCGAGGTGCGACTCACACCTTGCTGTTTGCGCTCCTGATCGGCGGAGCTGCCGCTCTTTGCTTCCGTAAGCGACGGTTAAGCGCATTCCTTTTCGTCATGCTCAGCAATTTGTCGCACTCGCTCGCGGACATGCTGACGGGTGGAGGGAAGGGCATCATGTTGCTCTGGCCCATGGACCATGAACGATGGAAGTTCCTCGTCCACCCCGTCCAGGTCTCGCCAATCGGCTTGCAGGGGTTCGAGAGCGGTGCAATCTGGCCGGTGTTCGCCTCGGAATTGATGTGGCTGCTACTTCCGGCCGTGTTGCTCGCAGCTTTCCTTCGCTTCACGGCAAAAAGTGTAGCCGCCCGGCCTGGCGTGATTGACAGCGGCGGCAAGCCTACATAACTCCCCGCAAGACGGCTGTTCGGCCAGTTCTTTGTCGCCGAGCGCGGCTGTCACTTCCTTTTCAGATGTCCGCGGCACGCGCCGCATTCGCCACCCGACATCCCATCAAAACACCCAAGAAAAGAATCCACATGCATCTCAAGGACTTGAAGCAGAAAAGCCCCGCCGAACTGGTCGCCATGGCCGAGGAAATGGGCGTTGAGGGCGCTTCAACGCTGCGCAAGCAGGACCTCATGTTCTCCATCCTCAAGGTTCAGGCCGACAATGGCGCCGAGATCATGGGGACCGGCACCATCGAGGTGTTGAACGACGGCTTCGGCTTTCTGCGCAGTCCGGAGGCGAATTATCTCGCCGGTCCCGATGACATCTATGTCGCGCCCAATCATGTCCGCCGCTTCGGTCTTCGTACCGGCGACACGGTCGAGGGCGAGATCCGCGCTCCCAAGGACGGCGAGCGCTACTTTGCGCTGACCCGGGTCAGCTCAATCAATTTCGATGATCCGGATGCCGTGCGCCACCGCGTCAATTTCGACAATCTGACGCCGCTCTATCCGGACCAGAAGCTGCGGCTCGACACGCTCGATCCGACCATCAAGGACAAGAGCGCGCGGGTGATCGACATCGTCGCTCCGCTCGGCAAGGGCCAGCGAGCGCTGATCGTGGCGCCGCCGCGGACCGGCAAGACCGTGCTGCTACAGAACATCGCGCGGGCGATCACCGACAATAATCCGGAGGTTTTCCTGATCGTGCTGCTGATCGACGAGCGGCCGGAGGAAGTCACCGACATGCAGCGTTCGGTGAAGGGCGAGGTTATATCCTCGACCTTTGATGAGCCGGCGTCTCGCCACGTCCAGGTCGCTGAGATGGTGATCGAGAAGGCCAAGCGCCTGGTCGAGCATAAGAAGGACGTCGTGATCCTCCTCGACTCCATCACCCGCCTGGGCCGCGCCTATAACACGGTGGTGCCGAGCTCGGGCAAGGTGCTGACCGGCGGTGTAGACGCCAATGCTTTGCAGCGGCCGAAGCGCTTCTTCGGCGCTGCCCGGAACATCGAGGAAGGTGGCTCCCTGTCTATCATCGCCACGGCGCTGATCGACACCGGCTCCAAGATGGACGAGGTCATCTTCGAAGAGTTCAAGGGCACCGGCAACAGCGAAATCGTGCTCGACCGCAAGGTCTCCGACAAGCGCATCTTCCCGTCGCTCGACGTTGGCAAGTCCGGCACCCGCAAGGAAGAGCTGCTGGTCGAGCAGAATGTGCTCACCAAGATGTGGGTGCTCCGCCGTATCCTGATGCAAATGGGCACGGTCGACGCGATGCAATTCCTGCTCGACAAGATGAAGGATGCCAAGTCCAACGAGGACTTCTTCGCTTCTATGAATCAATAACGAAGCCCGCTTCGTGATTGTCGAGCATGCAATTCTGGAGGTGAAGCCGGGCCAGGCGGCCGCGTTCGAGGCGACGATGCGTAAGGCGCGGAGCCTGATCGAAGTCTCGCCGGGATTTCAGGGCATCGAAGTGCGTCCGTCGTCAGACCAGCCGGAACGTTATTTGTTGCGCGTGATTTGGACGGATGTCGCCGCCCATCGCGACGGGTTCCGCACGTCGGACCGTTACGAAGAGTGGCGCCACCTGCTTCATGGCTTTTACGAGCCGATGCCGACCGTGGAATATTTTGAGGAGTCGATCGTCTGATGTTGCTCGAGATGATGAGCGTTGCAGCGCACTCGGCGCCGGCCGGGTTTGGTTCTCCTGCCGACATTTGGGGACATATTCTCAACGACTTCTCAAACATCACGGAGCCGGCCGCATTCGCCGCCTTTCTCCAGGTGTTGATGATCGATCTTGTCCTGGCGGGCGACAATGCGATCGTCGTCGGTGCCCTCGCCGCCGGTCTGCCGGCCGAACAGCGCAAGAAGGTCATCCTGATCGGCGTGCTTGCGGCGCTTGTTCTCCGCATCCTGTTCGCCTTGATCGTCACTCAGCTCTTGCAGATCGTTGGCCTGATCATGGTGGGTGGCCTTCTGCTGTTGTGGGTCGCCTGGAAGATGTGGCGTGAGCTCCGCCATGCGGGCCAGAGCGCCGGGTCAGAGGAAGTCCACGGAGACGAAAATAGCGGATTGCGGCCGGCCAAGAGCTTCGCGGGCGCAGCTTGGGCGGTCGCGATCGCCGACGTCAGCATGAGCCTCGACAATGTCCTGGCGGTCGCTGGCGCGGCTCGCGATCATCCGGGGATCCTGATCGTCGGACTGATCTTCGCCGTGGCGCTGATGGGGCTCGCAGCCAATATCATCGCCAAATATATCGAGCGTTACCGCTGGATTGCTTATGTCGGCCTGATCGTGATCGTCTACGTGGCTGGCAAGATGGTCTATGATGGCTGGGTGGATCCGCAGGTCGGCCTGGGTACCCTGATCGCCTAATCATGTAGGCGGGCACCAGTGACCCTGCCGACCATCTACGCCCTTGCGAGCGGACGCCCGCCTGCGGCGATTGCCTTGATAAGGGTCAGCGGCCCCCTCGCGCACCGGGCTGGGCGATCGATTGCTGGCGACTTGCCGGAGGCGAGAAGAGCGGCCGTGCGGTTGCTCCATTCTCCGTCGGGTGATCTGCTCGACGAAGCGCTGGTGCTTCGTTTTGATGGTCCGTTCAGTGCGACGGGTGAGGACGTCGTCGAATTTCACTGCCACGGCGGCCGGGCGGTGGTTGACGGCATATTGAACGCGCTGTCCGAACAGGACGGTCTTCGGATAGCACAGCCAGGCGAGTTCACGCGGCGGGCCTTTGACAATGGCCGCATCGACCTGACGGAAGCAGAAGGGCTTGCCGACCTGCTGGAGGCGGAGACGGAGAGCCAGCGTAAGTCCGCGCTTGCAATGGCGGAGGGCGGCTTGCGGCGTGAGGTGGACCGCTGGCAACGTGAATTGCTCCAGCTATCCGCGCGCGCCGAGGCGGCGATCGACTATGTCGATGAGGATGATGTCGACAGCGATCCGGCGCTCGCGGCTGACTGTGCTGCATTGGCGGCAGAGTGGAAGGCGTGGCTCGAGCGGCCGCGGGCGGAGCCCCTGAAAGACGGCGTGCGTGTCGTGATCGCCGGACCGCCGAACACCGGAAAATCCAGTCTTTTCAATACTATCCTGCAAAGTGAGAGGGCGATTGTCACCGATGTGCCCGGGACCACTCGGGACCAGATCGAAGCACCTGTCGCCATCGGCGGCGTTCCGCTCATTTTGGTGGACACGGCTGGACTACGGGATGCCGACGATGTCGTCGAGCGGATTGGGATTCAAAAAGCCCAGCAGGCCGCGGAGCGGGCTGACATCCTTTGGTGGCTAGGCGATCCGCTGGACTGCCCAGCTCACAGCCACAAAATTCTGATATTGAGCCGGTCCGACTTGGTAGCTCCTGATTCTAGTTCGGGAACAAGGGTTCTACGTGTGTCGAATGCCACGGGCGATGGGGTCGCCGAGCTGTTGGAGCGGACACTGGCTATTACCAAACAGCTACTTCCAATAGAGGGCGCGGTCGCTCTAAACCGACGACAGGCCGTCGAACTCGGCGCCGCAATGGCCGCGATCAACGACGTAGGATTTTCTGACGTTGTAATCGCTGCGGAAGGGTTGCGCGCCGCTAGAGCTGCTTTTTATAGACTAACCGGAAGGGCAGGGGTTGAAGAGGTACTGGACCACCTGTTCGGACGTTTTTGCCTCGGGAAGTGATGTTTCACGTGAAACAAACTGCTGTCCGGCGCGCGACCGAATTGTGCTAGTGCGCCGCGATGTTTGATGTTCTCGTAATTGGCGCAGGGCATGCCGGCTGTGAAGCCGCTGCTGCGGCCGCGCGTCGAGGCGCCCGCGTTGGCATAATCAGCTTCCGTGCTGAAGATGCGGGTCAGATGTCGTGTAACCCGTCCATAGGGGGCGTCGGTAAGGGTCACCTGGTTCGGGAGCTGGACGTTTACGACGGGCTGATGGCACGCGCGGCGGACCGTGCGGCAATCCATCGACGGATGCTCAATCGGAGCAAGGGGCCAGCAGTCTGGGGCCCACGTATCCAGGCGGATCGGCAGCTTTACCGTTCTGCGATCTCGGAAGCGTTAGGCGAGCAAGGCGTGGAGCTCATCATTGATGAGGCGGTCGAGCTGCGTATCTCAGGCGGGCTGGTAACCGGTGTGCGAACCCGCAACGCCATGTTGCCTTGCTCAGCAGTGGTGATCGCCACCGGCACCTTCCTTGATGCCCGCATGTTCGTAGGTGAAGAACTGATTGCCGGCGGTCGCACCGGCGAGAAGGCGTCGGTCCCTTTAGCTGCCCAGGTACGGGAGATTGGTCTTGCGCAAGGACGGTTGAAAACGGGTACGCCGCCACGGCTCGACGGTAGAACGATCGACTGGTCCAAGCTGGAGGAGCAGCCCAGCGATGTCGATGAGTGGACGATGTCGGCGTTACCCAGCCGTGATGCTCCGCCGCATCTGCGCTGTTCAATTACTCGGACGACCGAGGAAACGCACGACATTATTCGCAGAGGCTTTGACCGCTCTCCCTTGTTCGCTGGTGCAATCGAGGGACGCGGCCCGCGCTACTGCCCATCGATTGAAGATAAGGTGAAAAGATTCGGCGACCGCGATGGCCACCAGATTTTTCTTGAACCGGAAGGCCTCAAGACAGAACTGGTCTACCCCAACGGCATTTCAACCTCGTTGCCGTACGATGTTCAGATGGAATTTGTTCGATCCATTCCAGGATTGGAGCAGACTCGAATCGCTCGCCCTGGTTATGCGGTCGAATATGAGTTCGTCGATGCGCGGCGCCTCCGGTCTACCTTGAAGGTGAATGGGTTCGACAATCTGTTCCTTGCCGGTCAGATCAATGGCACGACGGGATATGAAGAGGCCGCAGCACAGGGTCTTGTCGCCGGTCTCAACGCAACGGCTTCGGCGCTGGATGTTGAGGAGGCACGCTTCGACCGGCGCACGAGCTATATCGGAGTGATGGTTGACGATCTAACCTTGCAGGGTGTCAGCGAGCCGTACCGCATGATGACAGCCCGCGCAGAGTATCGCCTGAGTCTTCGTGCTGATAACGCGACTACGCGCCTGGGAACGGATGCCCTCGGCTTGGGCTGCGTTTCTCCTGAACGAAGAAATGCGATCATGGAGCATTTCGAGCGCCGCTCGACGCCGCTCTGGCAAGACACGGCTGAAGGCCGTGCTGACGCCTTATATCACCCGTACCTCATCCGCCAGGAACGTGAGTGGGAGACGGTTCGGAAAGACGCGGGAGCGTTCATCCCGCGAGATCTCGAGTTCGGGTCAATTCCTGGCATCTCCAATGAAATGGCTGAGCGCCTCGCCCAAGCTCGGCCCGAGACTATCGATCAAGCAAGCCGCATACACGGCGTCACGCCGGCTGCACTATCCGCGCTCTATCTTGCATCGATCCGTCGAGCGGCATGATTGAGGAGCTCGCCGCCGCAAGGGGAAGGATGTTTCACGTGAAACATTTGCGAAAGTTGGAGCCTACATCGCGCTGCTACGTGACGAAGCAAAGCGCCAGAATCTTATAGCTGAAAGCACAGCCGACGATCTCTGGAAGCGGCACATCCTTGATAGTGCGCAGCTTCTGCGAGTGGCTCCGAATACCGGCACGTGGGCGGACATAGGTTCTGGCGCTGGTCTCCCAGGTATCATCGTGGCCATCCTCTCTGGAAATCCGGTAACGCTGATCGAACCCCGTAGGCTACGCGCAGATTTTCTTCGGCGAGTACGCGAAGAGCTTCGCTTGTCGGACGTCCATGTAATCACCGGTAAAGTGGAACGAGTCGAAGGGCAGTTCGACATCATCACTGCCAGAGCTGTCGCAGCACTCGACAGATTGTTGGGGATAACCGTCCACCTTGCCCACCAAAGGACCGTGTGGGTGCTTCCTAAAGGGAGGCGTGTTCAGGAAGAACTAGGCGAAGCGCAACGAAGCTGGCACTATGACCTTCGGGCGGAACCGAGCTGCACGGATGCGGATTCCTCTATCCTGCTGCTCAGCAATGTGAAGGCAAAGCGAAAGCCATGATCCGGGTGGTCGTTGCCAACCAAAAGGGCGGGGTGGGAAAGACCACAACGGCCATCAACCTTGCGACGGCGCTCGCAGCCATCGGCTGGCGCGTGCTGCTGATTGATCTCGATCCTCAGGGTAATGCATCGACCGGCGTAGGGGTCGCTCAATCGCAGCGCGAGCGCTCCACCTATGATGTTCTGATCGGCAGCGCTTCGGTCGCCGAAGCGGCAGTTGCGACGCGCGTCCCTCGCCTGGATTTGCTGCCTGCGACGGTCGATCTATCGGGTGCAGAGATCGAGCTGGTCGAGCTTGAAGATCGCGCGCGTCGCTTGGACAAGGCACTGTTGGCAGCGCCGCCCCGGTGGGACATTTGCCTGATCGATTGCCCGCCTTCGCTCGGATTACTGACCGTGAACGCGATGGTCGCTGCGCGGCACCTGCTGGTCCCCCTTCAATGCGAGTTCTTCGCGTTGGAGGGTTTGAGCCAGCTGCTCCAAACCGTTGAGCGCATACGACTGGCCTTCAACCCAGGTTTGTCGATCCTCGGCGTCGCATTGACGATGTTCGACCGTCGCAACAATCTTTCTCAACAGGTGTCCGAGGACGTGCGCGCCTGCTTGGGGTCGGCGGTATTCGAGACCGTTGTGCCGCGGAACGTGCGGTTGTCGGAGGCGCCGAGCCATGGCCTGCCCGCATTAATCTACGATCTTCGCTGCCCCGGGTCGGAAGCCTATGTGAAGCTTGCCCGGGAACTGATGGCGCGACTGCCCCAGCGCGCAGAGGCGGCATGAGCAAGCCGGCGTCGGGCCTCGGGCGAGGTCTTTCAGCACTCCTTGGCGAGCAGCCGCAGAAAACTGCAACGACGGCAGCAACAGATAGTCGCGGCGTTCGCGAAGTAGAGATCGCGCGAATTCATCCAAACCCTGCTCAGCCGCGCGTCTACTTCGACGAAGCGAGTCTCACCGAGCTTGCCGAGTCGATCGCGCAGCGTGGCGTTCTCCAGCCCATTCTTCTTCGCCCGGACGGCGACGGCTTCATGATCATCGCCGGCGAACGGCGCTGGCGCGCGGCGCAAAAGGCGCAATTGCATGCGATCCCAGCCATCGTGCGCGAGATCGACGATGCGACGACCGCCGAGCTCGCGCTGATCGAAAACATCCAACGCGAAGATCTCAATGCGCTGGAAGAAGCGGAAGCGTACCGCCAGCTCATCAAGAGCCACGGCCACGGCCAGGACGAAGTGGCCCGCCTCGTCAACAAGTCCCGCAGCCACGTCGCCAACCTGCTCCGTCTCCTCGACCTTCCGGAGTTCGTCCGCTCGGCGTTGATGCGGGGTGACATCACCATGGGGCACGCCCGGGCGGTCGCGTCCGCCGACACCCCCGAGGAGATCACCCGCGAAATCATCGCCAAGGGCCTGTCCGTCCGACAGGCGGAGGCGTTGGCACGCAAGGTGAAGCCCGGAGCAGGCAGCGACATGGCAAGGGCGGTGGTCCGTCGTCAGCAGCGCGAGGCTCTTGGCGGCAGCGACGTCGATGCATTGGAACGGCAACTCAGCGACGTGCTTGGCCTTCGCGTGAAGGTGAGTTTCGACGTGAGCAAAGGGGGAACGGTGTCACTGCACTACAGCAGCCTCGACCAGCTGGACCTGATTTGTCAGCGGCTTACGGGCGAACCGATCTAGTTCAGCGGCGCTGCGCCGCCCGCGCGACGGCAACCAGCTCCTCGGCGAGCCCCTCAAGTGGCGGCATCGAGTTCAGCATAGTGTCGCGCGCGAGCTTGCCGCTCCGGTCGACGAGACGGGCAAGCGACGCCGCATCCCATTGCTGGAGCAATCGGTTGACCACCGGTTTTTCCTTGTAGAACAACGACTTATCTACTGACGTCATGACCGCATCGGGGCGCTCGCCACGCTCAACCCTGGCCCTTAACGGGGCAAGAAGGAGCAGGCGCCGTTGAAGCGCGGAAAGAACCGGACGGATGTCGCCGCCGGTCGCAACCAATCCGGCAAGCTCGTCTGCCAAATCCTTCATTCGCCCGCTCAAGGCGAAGTCGGCGAGGCGCATGAAGTCGCCCTCGGGCATATCGGCGCCAACTTCATCGACCGCATCGTGGGTCAACTCCTTCGGCATCTCGGGGGCCGCATCGACGTAGAGCCCCAGCTTTTCCAACTCGCGCCGGACAACGGCCTGGTCGTTCCCACATGATTGGGCGATGCGGGCAGCAACCGGCGAGGGGATTTTAAGTCCGAGCGTTCGCCCGACTTCAACCACCATCCGTTCTGCGTCCTGACCCTCCGGTACGTACGAAACGTTCGCGAGTGCGAGGGGCGAGGCTTCGGCGAGCTTCACGAGCGCCGAGGTCTTGCGAAGCGCGCCCGCGATCGCAACCACCGGGCTTTCTGTGGCTGCAGCGTCGAACAAAGCCTGGACGCCCTCCGCAATCTCATCGCCCGCAGGCTCGACCCAAACGAGGCGTGGTCCGTCGAACAAGGACAAGGCACTGGCCTCCGCCGCGATCAACGCCGGGTCGGACTTCACCGCACTGCCCGTAAGTGCGACTCGGGTCGCCCCTAGCGCCGAACGAAGGCGCTGACCGTGCGCGCGGGACTGAGATTCATCATTTCCGTAGAACAGGTAGAAGCGGATCGCAGGATCGGGCTGATCGAGGGCGCGGGCGAGCCCACCGCGCGCCACCTTCATCGCGCGCGCGACAGGAACAACGAGACGCGGGCCGTAATCTGGTCTGCAAGAATGGTCGACAAACGCTCGGCTGCCGTCTGCTCGGCCGCGACAGTCGCATATTCCGAACTGACGACGTCGATCCCGGCGTCTGAGCCCGCGGTGGCGTCCAGGACGACTTGGCCATTCGCCGCTTCCACGAGCTGGTAGCGCGCCCGCAACGTCCGGCGCTCACGCGTTGCGGCACGGTCGCCGCGGATGCCGAAACTGCTGATGTCGTCGTCCAGTTCGACCTGCAGCCGATAACGAGGGGCGGACGCTCCGCCATTTCCAATCCGGTCGACCAGGGCATTGCGCACCAGCCAGCCGACCTGGCCGTCGATCGGCCCCACGGACACGGAACGGAGCGACTGTGCCACCCTACCGCCTTCGCCGCCGGCATAGAGCGGCTGGAGCCCGCATCCTGCCAGCGTCGCGGAGGCAAGGCAGACGAGCAAGCTGCGCTTCATGCGACGATATTCACCAGGCGGTCGGGCACCACGATGACCTTCTTTGGAGAGGCGCCGTCAAGTTGCCGCTGGATCTTGTCGGACGCAAGCGCCAGCGCCTGAAGCTCCTCGCGCGACAGGCCTCGTGCCGCCGTCAGCGTGTCGCGGAGCTTGCCGTTGACCTGAACCGCAACGGTCACCTGATCGTCGATCAGCAGCGCGGGGTCGAAGGTCGGCCACTCCGATAGCGCGACCAAGCCTTCGCCGCCCAGCATCGACCAGCATTCCTCGGCCAGGTGGGGCGCCATAGGGGCGATGAGCTGAACGAGGGCGCGGATCGCCTCGCTTCGGTCGCTGGAGGGCTGCGCCTTCTCAAGGGTTCCGACCAGTTCGTAAAGCTGCGCCACCGCCTTGTTGAACTGCAGGCCGTCGACGGCTTCGCCGACAGCGGCGATGGTGCGGTGAAGCTTCTTGCGGACGGCGGAGTCCTCGCCGTCACCACCGGTGCTTCCGACCAGGCGCCAGACCCGCTGAACGAATCTGGCGGCACCGTCGATGCCGCTTTCCGACCATTCCAAGTCGCGCTCGGGCGGGCTGTCGGACAGCATGAACCAGCGGACGGCGTCCGCCCCGTAGCGGTCTACGATCGGTTCCGGGTCAATCGTGTTCCGCTTCGACTTGGACATCTTCTCGATGCGGCCGCGCTCGACCTCGCTCTCGGTCGCGGCCTCCACCAGGCGTCCGCCATCGCGCACTTCGATCTCCGTCGGAGCAAGCCAGCGGCCGTCGAGCGACTTGTAAGTCTCGTGCGTCACCATTCCTTGAGTAAACAGACCCTTGAACGGCTCAGCGACGCCAATCTGCCCAATGTGTGCCAGCGCGCGGGTCCAGAAGCGGGCGTAAAGCAGGTGAAGGATCGCGTGCTCCACGCCGCCGATATATTGCGCAACCGGCAGCCAGCTTTCCGCCTCGGCGCGGTCGAACGGGCGGTCGGAAGGTTGGCTGGCGAAACGGATGAAGTACCAGCTTGAATCGACAAAGGTGTCGAGCGTGTCGGTCTCTCGCCGTGCCGCGCTTCCGCACTTCGGGCAATCGACGTTGCGCCAGGTTGGGTGGCGGTCGAGGGGATTGCCGGGAATATCGAAGCTGACGTCTTCCGGCAGGGTGACCGGCAGCTGATCTTTCGGGACCGGCACGGGCCCGCACGCATCGCAGTGGATGATGGGTATCGGCGTGCCCCAGTAGCGCTGCCTTGAGACGCCCCAGTCACGCAGACGGTACTGGGTCTTGCCTTCACCCCAGCCGCCAGCCTCCGCGCGGCGGATGACTTCGCCCTTGGCTTGATCCGTGGGCATGCCGTCCAGAAAACGGGAGTTTACGGCCACACCCGAGAGTGTTTCTGCTTCGCCTTCAACCGGCTTCCCGGCCTCTCCAATGCTGCTCGCGACAACCCGGTGAATTGGCAAATGATAACGCGTTGCAAATTCAAAATCGCGCTGGTCATGCGCCGGAACGCCGAACAGGGCGCCAGTGCCATAGTCCATCAGCACGAAGTTGGCCACGTAGACGGGTAGACGCCACTCAGGATCAAGCGGGTGAACGACCTCGAGCGCGGTGCGGTATCCCTTCTTTTCCGCCGTTTCGATTTCGGCGGCGCTGGTACCGCCAGCACGGCATTCGGCGATGAACTCCGCGAGCGCCGGATCGTCGGCCGCAAGCGCTTCCGCGATCGGGTGACCGGCTGCAATTGCGACGAAGCTGGCGCCGAAGATAGTGTCCGGGCGGGTGGTGAACACCTCGATTTCCGACGTTCCGGCGCCGGCGTCTGCAAGCTGGAAGCGGAACTGCAGCCCGCGACTTTTGCCGATCCAGTTCTCCTGCATCAACCGGACCTTGTCAGGCCACTGGTCCAGGGTTCCGAGACCCTCCAGCAGGTCTTCGGCAAAGTCGGTGATCTTCAGGAACCATTGGTTGAGCTTGCGCCGCTCGACCACGGCGCCGGAGCGCCACCCACGGCCGTCGATGACCTGCTCGTTGGCGAGCACGGTCATGTCGACCGGGTCCCAATTGACCTCGCTCTCCTTGCGGTAAACCAGCCCCGCCTGGAACATGTCGAGGAACAGCGCCTGCTCATGCCCGTAATATGCCGGGTCGCAGGTCGCGAGCTCGCGGCTCCAGTCGAGCGCAAAGCCCAACCTTTTCAGCTGGTCGCGCATGGTCGCGATGTTGGACCACGTCCAGGTGCCGGGGTGCACCTTGCGCTCCATGGCCGCATTTTCAGCAGGCATGCCGAAGGCATCCCAGCCCATGGGATGAAGCACCTCAAACCCGCGCATCCGCCGGTAACGGGCGATTACGTCGCCCATGGTGTAGTTGCGGACGTGACCCATGTGGATGCGCCCCGACGGATAGGGGAACATCTCGAGCACGTAGGTCTTGGGCTTGGAGCTTGCGCTATCGGCCGCGAAGCAGCGTTCCGCTTCCCAGCGTTGCTGCCAGCGCGAGTCCGCCGCTGCCGGATCGAAGCGGCTGGTCATTCGGTGATCCGTCCTTAGCCGCTGACGGAGGTCCGGCGAATGTCGCGGGCGCGAGTGAGGATGATGTCCTCAAGCTTCTGGACGGTGGCGGCAGAGACGGCCGTGTCGACCCAGACGCCATTCTGTTGCACCTGACGCGCGGCGGCGACGCGCAAGGCATCGGCGCGAAGATCCTGGTCCAGGACCGTGACGGTCAGCTTCACCCGCTCGCCGGGCGCATTGGGATTGGCAAACCAGTCGGTGACGATGACGCCACCATTAGAGTCCGCTTGCAGAAGCGGCGCGAAGGAAACGGTGTCCAACGCGGCCCGCCAAAGATAACTGTTCACGCCGATGGTGGTCACACGCGCCGGCGCCAGATCGGTCGGTATATCGCGGCTGCGACTGCAGGCGCCGACGGTCAGCGCCATCGAGACGGCCAGAATGGATGTGGTGATTAAGCGGGCCATCAAGGTTCCTCGGGCAAGCTGTTCGTGAAGATCGCAACCGCGTTATAGAAGCTCGTCCCTCTCCCGCAAGGCTCCCCACCTGATGAGTCTTGTTGTGAGTCCGCAACAGCCCGGGTGGATTCGGACTCGCGTCATGGAACCTTCATGTTCGCTCGGCTATATCGACTCGCACACAGGGAGAAAGTTTTGGGACTCGCACACGCCTGGAAGGGGATGCTGCCGTTCGCCGCGCTTGCCGCGGCGGCCGTCGTGCTGACCCCAGCGGCGGGTGCTCCGACCAAGCGCAAGCCAGGCGCCGTGTCGCTTAGTTTCGATCCGGTCTTCACCCCCGCCAATGCGGATCCACGACTCGCTGCTGCTTTTGCGCGGCGTGGAAGCGCGCTTGGCGACCTTAAGTTCACACCTGCCGCGGCGCAGGGCCGTCCCTCGCAGGTCCGCATCGCCATCCGTGCGCCGGCGGCGAAGGGCAGCACGCCGGTGACGCGCGCTGCCGCCACCTCGGCAACGACTCTGACGCCGACGAGCTACAATCTTGGCGTTGGTGTCGGCTGGCGCCGCTTCGCGCTTGCGGGTGACGTGGCGAAGTCGTCGGAGACGAACCCCTCGATCGAAGGTCGCGAGAGTGCTTCGGTGGGCGTCAGCTATTCGCTGAAGCAGTTCACCGGACAAGTGGCGGTGAATGCGGATCGCGGTGATGGACGTGGCCTTGCGGCACTCCGCCGGAGCGACAATTACTCGCTCGACGTCGGCGCCTCCTACAACGTTAGCCGTCGGATCGCTGTGACCGGCGGGGTCCGCTACCGCATCGATCGCGACCGGCTGGCCCCGGTTGCCGACAATCGCCGCGACAGCCAGGCGGTCTACGTCGGCACTGCCTTCAAGTTCTAAGTCAAGCAACGCGCCGACACAGGTTAGGCCGGTCAGCGGGTCGGCGCCGCCGCGAAGTCGGTTGACGTCGCCAGCACTCGCGTGACTGCACCTCCGGCACTATAGGCCACCTCCGATGACTGCCGCCGCTCGCCTTCAGCACATCCGAGATGAAGTCGCCCGCGCTGCTACCGTCGCCAAGCGTGAGTCCGGCGACGTGTCACTCATTGCCGTCAGCAAGACGCGCTCCGTCGAGGCAATCGAGGAGCTGATTCGGGCCGGCGTTACCGACTTCGGCGAAAGCCGCGTCCAGGAGGCGCAGGCAAAGTGGCCAGCCTTGCGAGCCGATCACCCACAGATTCGCCTGCATTGCATCGGCCGTCTGCAATCCAACAAGGCCGCGGAAGCTGTGGTGCTGTTCGACGTGATCCACTCGCTTGACCGTCACTCCTTGCTTGATGCGCTGGTGAAGGAAGCTCAGCGGGCAGACCGCAACCCGGCAGTTTACGTACAGGTGAACATCGGCGCCGAAGAGCAAAAGGGAGGCTGCCCTATTCAGGACGTGGGGGCCTTGATCGAGGCAGTCCGCGAGTCGCCGCTGCCCCTCGCGGGTTTGATGGCCATCCCACGGCTGAACGTGGAGCCATCGCCCTTCTTCGCGCTGCTCGCCGACTTGGCGCGGCGTCATGACGTCACCGGTTTGAGCATGGGCATGTCGTCCGACTATCCGGCGGCCGTGAAGCTAGGGGCGACCGCCGTTCGGGTGGGATCGGCGCTGTTCCAGGAATGAGGCCGGACGGGCTGATCTTCGACTTCGACGGAGTGCTGCTGGAAAGCGAATGGGTCAGCAACCGGCACCTTGCCGACTTGCTGACCGAGCTTGGGCATCCCACCAGCGTCGATCATGCACTCACGAACTTTACTGGCTTGAGCGGCCCGGCATTCCTTGACGCTGTGGAACGGCATATCGGCCGGCCGGTACCGGACGAATTTCATCATCAGCGGCGGGAAGAGGATTTGCGGGCGCTTCGCCACGGACTGGAGGCGGTCGCCGGCGCGGTGGGTTTCGTGCGCTCGCTCGATCCGGCGCTTCCCAAGGCGATCGCCTCTTCCAGCACGACGCACTGGATCCGCACTCACCTCGACCACCTAGGCCTGCGGCAGACCTTTGCACCTCACATCTATAGTGGCCACGAGCATGTCGCCAACGGCAAGCCCGCGCCAGACATCTACCTTCATGCGGCGGGGCAGATCGGCATTCCCATCGAGAAGTGCGCGATCATCGAGGATTCGGAAATCGGCGTCTCTGGCGCCGTGGCCTCCGGGGCACGCGTGATCGGGCTTGTGGCGGGCCGGCATTGCGCCGACGGTCATGAGGAACGGTTGCGTGCGCTGGGCGTAAAAGAAATCGCCGGCAGCTTCGATGAAATCGGCGAGTTGCTCGACCTACGCTAGGTGCCCGCTCTTGCGGCGCTTCGTTGCAAGATAATCGGCATTGTGCGGATTGGCCGGCATATGATGCGCCACCCGCTCGACCACCTCGACTCCAGCCGCAACCAGACCCTCGACCTTGGACGGATTATTGGTGAGCAGCCGGACACGATCGGCACCAAGCGCCTTCAACATTGCCGCAGCGTCACCATAGCCGCGGGCATCATCCCCAAACCCAAGCCGCCGGTTTGCGTCCACGGTGTCGAGGCCGCGGTCCTGCAGGGCGTAGGCGCGGATCTTGTTGGCAATTCCGATGCCGCGCCCCTCCTGACGCAGGTAAAGCAGGATGCCTCCGCCGCTCGCGCCGATGATGCGTAGCGCTTCGTGGAGCTGCGGGCCGCAATCGCATTTAAGCGAGCCGAACACATCGCCGGTCAGGCACTCGCTATGAAGGCGGACAAGCGGCGGCTGCCCACCGAAGGCGCCGATCACAAGCGCCACATGCTCCTGACCATCGCCGGCAGCGCGGAAAACGACGATCTGCGTTGGCGGCAAACCCTCCAGCGGCAGTTTCGCACGCGCGGTCAGGGAAACGCCCGGCCGGTGGCCCAACAGGTCCGACGGGTTGACGGTCAGCGCCGTTTCGCCTGCCGGCAACAGCCAGAGCGCCGGCAGTAGTCCTGCAAGTCGCGCCAGCTCCAACGCTGCTGCCGCCTCATCCTCGGCGCTCAGAGGAACGGTGGTGAGCGGTCCCAGCGGCGCGCGGTCGAGATCCTGCCCCGGGTCGGCGATGGAGAGCGCGCCCTGGCGGTCAAGCCAATCTGCCCGCTGGATTGCTACAGGCTGATGCGGGTCGGCGGCGTTGAGATCATTGGCCAGGTAAACAGCGGCGGCCCGCGTGCCGCTGATCAGCAGCCGCGCGGACTGGTGCGGGTCGAGCAAGGCCAGCGTTGAATCGGTGAAAGTTTCGACGGCGGCGAAGCTGTGGTCGCCGACACCGACCGGGCGGCCCGCGCGAAGCGCTGCGATCGCTTCTTCAAGCAGCGCTCCACTCAAACCTGGATCTCACAGATGAGTGGCACATGATCGGACGGGCGTGTCCACGCGCGACACGGCTCCAGCACCTGGTGCGACGCCAAGACGTCGCGCAGCGCCGGCGAGGCCCACATATGGTCGAGCCGCCGCCCACGGTCGTTCTTGGTCCAGTCGGGCGAGCGATAGCTCCACCAGGTGAAGCAGCGCTCCGGTGCCGGCACGAACGTGCGGCCGATGTCGATCCAGTCATGCGCCTGTTGAAGGCGGGTCAGTGCGTCGACTTCGACCGGTGTGTGGCTGACGACATCGAGAAGCGCCTTGTGGCTCCAAACGTCGCATTCCAGCGGCGCGATGTTGAAGTCGCCGACGATCAAAGTCGGCTCGCGCAACTTCTCCGACCAGCGGGTCATCCGCTCCACGAAGTCGAGCTTTTGGCCGAACTTCACGTTCACCGTGCGGTCCGGGATATCGCCGCCCGCGGGCACGTAGACATTTTCGATACGGATCCCGCAGTCGAGCCGGGCGCCGACATGCCGGGCCTCGCCATTGTCCTGCCAGTCATGGGCGCCAGGCTCGTGCAGCGGTACCTTGCTGACGATCGCCACGCCATGATGCATCTTCTGGCCGTTCAGCTGCTGGTGAACATAGCCATGCTCGCGGAAGAAAGAGGCGGGGAAGACGTCGTTGTGCGCCTTGGTCTCCTGCAGGCACAGGATATCCGGTGCCTCTTCCTTGAGCAGCCGCTCGACAATTGGCGTGCGCGCGCGCACCGAATTGATGTTCCAGGAAGCGATCTTAAGCGTGGTCCCCACGTTTATTCCCTAGCCCCGCTGCGCCCGCCGCGCAAAGCCGTTGCCGGACATGGAAAGGCCCTCGCTCCGGGGGCATGGAACGAGGGCCGACCAAGCGTTCGTCACGCAAGGTGTCCGGCGGTGCCCTGGGTAACAGGGGGAAACCCCAGGCAATTGCCGGATCACGCTTGCTTTTAGACCAGGCAGGCTGACGCCGCGATGAACAGGTTGCCGATTGCTACTGGTCTTTAGGCCTATCTTTTCTTCGGATCGCGGAACGTAAACGCCGACGCCGGCACCGCGACATTGTAGCGGACATTGCTCAGCTTGACCGTTGTGCGCTTGTTCTGCGCGTCGATCGCCGTCCAGCCATAGAGGGATAGGCCGCCCGGCGCTGATGCGTTGCGGGTGAAGACGAGGATGAGGGTGCCATAGGCCGCACGGCTCGCCCGGACGGTGATCACGCGCGGGTCGGCGCTCGGCAGGATCTTGGCGGAGCGAACGTCCGGATTGCTCGAGAGCAGAAGGCCGAGCGGCGTGCGGTTCAGCGCGTAGCTGCTCTTTTGCCCAACCGTGTAATCGAGGAACCAGAGACGGCTGCCGTCTGCCACCAGCAACAGATCGCCGCTGCCATATTGGAAGCGTACTCGGCCAGGGCGCTTGATCTGCAGCGTGCCGGCGGAAGAACGCCCACGCGCGTCGGTCTGAGTGAAGTTGGCGCTCATCGAATCTACCGCGCGCAGATGCGCTTGCACTTTGGCGAGATCGGCATTCTGAGCCGCTGCTGGCGCCGCTGCGGCCACGATCGCCAGCGGCGTCAGGGCGCGCGCGAAGTTGGTCGCGTAAGTCATGGGAACACTCCTGGATTGTTTCGCCCCGGCTAGGGCTCCGGCATTGAATGCGTTCTGAACCTTACGGTTCCGGTCCGTTCATGTGTTCGGATCAGATCGGATGGCCGTCCGTGTCCATCAGCACTTCGCGGCGGCCGACATGGTCTGGCTGCCCGACCTTGCCGTCTTTCTCCATCCGCTCGATGAGCCGAGCCGCGCTGTTATAGCCGATGCGCAGCTGCCGTTGAATGTAAGAGGTCGACGCCTTCTGGCTTTCGGCAACCACCTGCACCGCTTTCTTGTAGAGTGCCGTTTCGGCGTCATCTTCCTCGGTCGGCTGGCCGTCAAAGAGGTAGCCGCCGTCCTCCGGTTCTTCGGTTACGGCCTGGATATAGTCGGGCACGCCCTGACGCCGCCAATGCTCCGCGACCCCGCGCACCTCCTCGTCGCTGACGAACGGACCGTGGACACGCAATATCTGCTTGCCACCGGGCATGTAGAGCATGTCGCCCTTGCCCAGCAGCTGTTCGGCGCCCTGCTCGCCAAGGATCGTGCGGCTGTCGATCTTGCTCGTGACCTGGAAACTGATGCGGGTGGGAAGGTTCGCCTTGATAACGCCCGTGATCACGTCGACCGAGGGCCGCTGAGTCGCCATGATCAGGTGGATTCCGGCGGCGCGAGCCTTCTGTGCCAACCGCTGGATCAGGAACTCGACTTCCTTGCCGGCGGTCATCATCAAGTCGGCAAGCTCGTCAACTACCACCACGATCTGGGGCAGAACCTCATATTCCAGCTCTTCGGTCTCGTAGACGGGCTGGCCGGTTTCGGCGTTGTAGCCGGTCTGGACCCGCCGCCCGAGCTGCGCCCCCTTCGCCTTCGCCTCACGCACCTTGGCATTGAAGCTCGGCAGGGCGCGAACGCCGAGGCTCGCCATCATGCGATAGCGCTCCTCCATCTGCTCGACGGTCCACTTCAGCGCACGGATCGCCTTGGCAGGCTCGGTGACAACCGGCGACAGCAGGTGAGGAATGTCGTCATAGATGCTGAGCTCCAGCATCTTGGGGTCGATCATGATCATCCGGCACTGGTCCGGGCTCAGCCGGTAGAGCAGCGACAGGATCATGCAATTAAGGCCCACCGACTTACCCGACCCGGTGGTGCCGGCGACGAGAAGGTGCGGCATCGGCGCGAGGTCGGCAATCACCGGGTCGCCGGCGATATTCTTGCCGAGGATCAACGGGAGGGCCATTGCCTGATCCTCGAACGCCTGGCTCCCGACCAGCTCCGACAGGCTCACCGTCTCGCGCTTCTGATTGGGAAGCTCGATGCCGATCACGCTGCGACCGGGGATAGTGGCGACGCGGGCAGACAATGCGGACATGTTGCGGGCGATGTCGTCGGCGAGCTGGATCACCCGGCTCGCCTTGATCCCGCTTGCCGGCTCCAGCTCGTACATGGTGACCACGGGACCGGGGCGGACCTCGACGATGTCGCCGCGGACGTGGAAATCCTCGAGCACGGACTCGAGCAGACGGGCATTGCGTTCAAGGCCGGCTCGATCGATCTGCGTCTTGCCTTGTTCCGGTGGCGCGGCGAGCAGGTCGATCGACGGCAGCTGGTAATTGTCGCCAAGCGCGAGGCTTGGCTGCGCCCCCGACTTGGTCCTGGCACCAGGTTTGGCGGGCGCGATCTGGCGCGACGGTTCGGCGACGGCCACCGCCGGCCGCGATTTGGGCGGAGCGGCTGCGGGGGCACGCTCCGCCTGCTCCATGGTCCGGCGCGGCGCCGCTTTCTTCTCGGACGGGGTGCGCCGGAAAAGGCCGCTGGCCCAGCCCTTCTCCTCTGCCTGAAGTCCTAGCGACCAATAGCCGAGCACCAGGCCGCCGATGGCGAACAAGAGGAGCAGGGTCAGCCGCAGCGGACCCGAGATGGCAGCATTGGGGATCAGCCCGATGCCTGCTTCGATCAGGGTTGCAAGCTCCAGAGCAACGGCGCCTCCCCAGCCGCTGGGCAGGCCTGAAACGGCCGACTTGCTGTTCAGGCTAAGTGCAATGCCAAGAACCAGCGCGCCGGCTGCGGCGATGCCGAGCGACCTTGCCAGGCGAGCGCCGGTCCGAAGCCTGAGCAGCCGAACGCCCGCAAGCGCAACAGGAGGCAAAAGCAGCGCGGCCGGTATGCCGAGCAGCAGAAGCAGCAGGTCACTGACGAAAGCACCGGGTGCGCCGATCCAATTGCTGGGCGGGCCACCGGCGGCGGTCATCAGCGAGGGGTCCGTCGAATGGTAGGTCGCCAACGCCACGGCGGTTGCGACGGCCAGCGCCAGCAGCACCATTCCTGTGACTCGAATCAGCAGATTGCGCATCGCCAGACGCAGGGAATCGCGCCAGTCCGGCCCAATGTCGCGCTTGCGAGCCCCCGCCGCTGCGGTTGCCATCGTTTCTACCCCGCCCAAAAAGTCTGCGCGGGAGAATGCCTTGCCGCCGACTCCCGGGTCAAGCTTTCTGTCTTGGCGTCACTCGGCTAGGGCATCGCTCATGGATCGCGCTGACGTAATCATCCTTGGTGGCGGGCTCGTGGGACTGGCGACCGCCTCGGCGCTGGATGCCAGCGGCATTTCCTCCATCATCGTCGACCCTGCCGATCCGGATCAGCGTGTCGGGATGGCGTTCGATGGCCGGACCTCGGCCGTGTCCTCGAGTTCGATGCGGATGCTGGAGGCGATCGGGGTGATCGATCATCTCCCCGTCCCGGGTTGCCCCATCCTTCGCATCAGTGTCGCGGACGGGTTGCAGCCGGGCGCGCTGCACTTCGATCCGCCCGCCGATGATGGGGAGCCGCTCGGCTGGATGCACGAGAACCGCCATCTCCGCGCGGCGCTCCGTGCGCGTGCCGAAGCGGGCAAGAGTATCTGGCCGATCTGGAAGTCCTCCCCGGCGTACATCGAGCGCGGAGATCATGGCGTCAGCGTAGCGCTGGCCGACGGTCGTCGCCTCCATGCGCCCTTGATGATCGCCGCTGACGGACGCAACTCGGCGGTTCGAGACATGGCCGGGATCCGCATGGCCAACTGGCGCTACAAGCATCAGGCGATCGTCTCGACATTGCGCCACCAGCGTGCGCACGACAATGTCGCGTACGAGATTTTCTTCCCGACAGGCCCGTTCGCTCTGTTGCCGATGACCGATGACGAGGAAGGTCACCGATCGGCGATCGTCTGGTCCGTTCCCGAGGCCGACGCTGCGGGCTGGATGTCGCTAAGCGATGAGCAATTCGCTGCGGAAGCAGAGTCGGCCATGGGCGGCTTTCTCGGGTCGATTGCCATGGCGGCGCCTCGCTCGACCTACCCGCTCGGCTTTCATCACGCCGCGGAGATTACGGCGCAGCGGTTGGCGTTGGTCGGCGATTCGGCGCACGCGATCCATCCGATTGCCGGGCAAGGCCTCAATCTCGGCTTTCGCGACGCTGCTGCCCTGGCGCAGGTGATCGTCGAGGGGGCACGGCTTGGGCTCGACCTAGGCGATGCGCAATTGCTCGCCCGTTACCAGCGCTGGCGGTCGCTCGACTCGCTGATGGTGTCCGTGGCGACCGACAGCTTGACCCGGCTGTACGGCGTTCCCGGACGCACCGCATCGGCGGTGCGCCGCTTTGGCATGGGCGTCGTCAACCGCCTAGGCCCGATCCGCAACCGGCTGATGGCCGAAGCCCGCGGAACTAGCGGCGACCTCCCCCTGCTGCTGCGCGGGCTGCCGATCTGATTATTGGATCGACGGCTCCGCGTCCGCACCGCCGCGCAGGGTGAGCCGCTGGAACTGCATCAGCTGAACCAGCAGGTCGGCACGCTCGGCTAGGCTCGCAGCCTCGAGCAGCACCTGCTTTGCGCCAACGTCGAACGGCGCCACCTGGGCGATGGCATTGACCAGCATCTCGTCATCCAGCCGGCCGACAGCCTGCCAGTCCACCGATAAACCCATGGCATCACCCAGCCGCCTAGCCTCCCGCTCAACTTCCGCCCGCGCGGCGAGCCCGAGCGGTTCCGGCTCCGTTTCGTCGAACGCGGCAGGGTCGATAGTGGCGTTGCGGTAAGCGGTGCCCAAATCCTCTTCCGCCAACAACCGGAACCGCCCCGAACCCAGCAGAACGATGTTGAAGCGGCCGTCATCCAGCTCCTCGACGTTGACGACCTCGCCGATGCACCCGACGTCGTAAAGCTCGCCGTGCTCGCCCTTGGGCTGGATCATCCCGATGCGGGCGCTCGACGCCATGACGTCACGAACCATCTCCCGGTACCGCGGCTCGAAGATGTGCAGCGGTAGCTGGGAGCGTGGGAAAAGAATCGCACCCGCCAGCGGGAAGATGGGAATGCGGGTCAAGTGAACAGCAACGCCGACAAGCGCCGACGTTGCTCACGCGACCATGGATCGGCGATGCCCTCCGCCTCCAGCAACTGCAGGAAGCGTTGGCGGGCGGCACCCTCGTTCCATTCGCGATCGCGTTGTACGATGTCGAGCAACGCATCCGCGGCCCCGTCACGGTCGCCCGCTGCTGCCTTGGCACCCGCCAGTTCGAAGCGGGCATCAAGATCGTCGGGATTGCCGGAAATCCGTTCCTCGATCGCGCTGAAGTCGGCGGCAGGTGCGCTGCTTGCCAATTCGAGTGCGGCCCTTGCGCGTGCAATCGCCGGCTTGGCCTTACTCTCATCGGACAGGCCGTCGACTACCGCTTGAGCCTCCTCGCGCTCGCCGGCCGCGAGCAGGCTGCGCACCAGGCCGCCGATCACCTGCTCGTCGTCCGGCACCATTTCCTGGATCTGACGGAAGATGTTGACTGCGCGCGGCGCATCGCCGTCCGCCAGCACCTGCTCCGCCATCTCGATCAGGGGGCGATCTGCGCCTGCTGCGCTGCCTCCTCACCCTCGATGTGCAATTGGCCGAGCAACTGGTCGAGCGCGCGGGCGATCTGACTTTCGGTGCGATAATTGGTGAGGTCGGCAACGGGTTGGCCGCGGTAGAGCGCGTAGACCGTCGGCACGGACTGAATCCGAAATTGCGCTGCGATCATCTTGTCCTGGTCGACGTCGACCCGCACCAGTTTGACCGCCTTCGTGGAATAATCGGCGGCAACCTTGTCGAGGATGGGCGAGAGCTGCTTGCACGGGCCACACCATTCGGCGGTGAATTGAAGCACCACCAGATTGGTCATCGACGGCTGGATGACGTCCTGTTCGAAGCGTGCAATCGCCTCGCGTTCCGATTCGTTCAGCCCCAAAGTCGCCACGTGTGCTCCTTGCTTGGTGTCGCAGACAGGGAGCTCATATGGGCGGCAGCGTCTCTTCTCACAAGCGGCGCCGCGGCCCCTTGCAGTCCCGGCGCGGCCCGTGCTAGGCGCCCGCCACCCTGCCGACGGTCACCGACCGCGGTTCAGCGCCAGAGCGGGCGTAGCTCAGGGGTAGAGCACAACCTTGCCAAGGTTGGGGTCGAGGGTTCGAATCCCTTCGCCCGCTCCAGTTTTCTGCTGATTTTAAAGTTACCACCTTTCGAGGAGGTAACGCATAGGTAACTGCGATTGGGCCTATAAGCCTTCACGTCCTATGAACCTATTGCTCGGTTGTCACGTGCAGTAAGGTACTGGCATCGCGTTCAACCCAGCGAAGTTCGACGTGCTCGAGGCCGAGATCACGGTTTTGGGCGAATACCGTCCTTGGGGCTGGCACAAGGAGCAGGGCGGGAACGGGGGCGACTATCCGGTTCACAGCAGCCGGGTCCTCGACCTGAAAAAGCGATACGAACGCGGGCTGAGGTACTTCGCCGACTATATGGTGCCGCGGATTAAGACGGCCTACGCGATTGCCGTCGTACCTTCCCATGACGCCGCAAAGGCTTCGAAGTCCGGAGTGCACGACTTGGCCGACCGACTAATCGAGAAGCTGCATGGGCTGACCAGTGCCGGTGCATGCCTTGTGCGGCATACAACGGTTCCCAAATTGGCGACGGGCGGCGATCGAAGCATTGAGACCCATCTGAACTCTATTAGGGTCGACAACGTCGATCGGATCAGAGGTCGGGTCGTGCTCTTGCTTGACGACGTCACAACGTCCGGCAATTCGCTTCTCGCCTGCCGGCGGCTACTGCTGGAGGCTGGCGCAGCCGACGTGAAGTTAGTCGCTCTGGCGCGAACGACCCATTAAGAGTTCAGACGCTCGAGAACGTCTTCGACTCGCTCGAGCACCACTGTCTTCTCGTACGGCAGGAACTTAGCTGGCCAAGACAGGCCACGATCCTCCACGACTGACTTAGCTATGAATAGCCAACGGCCGAGCTTCATGCATTCGGCGCTTTGGTGAAGCGTACCTGACGTATCGGATGCCTCGATTACGACCGTAGCGTCGGAGATGGCTGCCATAAGCCGGTTCCGTTCCGGGAAGTGTGACCTGAATGTCCGCGTGCCGACCGGGAACTGTGAGATAAGTAGATGATCCCGGTAAATTGTCTCTTGGAGCGCCGCATTCTTCGCCGGGTAAGCCTTGTCGATCGGAGTACCAATCACGGCCGCGACCCGGCCGCCAACGGTCATCGCTTCAGTGAGCGCTTCCGTATCAACGCCTTCGGCCAGGCCGGAGACCACTGCGACGCCGCTCGTCGCGAGCCCGCGGGCCAGCTTGCGGGCGCGTGCGGCGCCAGCCGGAGAAACTTTGCGAGTGCCGACAATCGCCACAGCCGGAGCTTGAAGGGAGTCGAGGTGGCCGGCACACCAAATCGGCTTGGTCGTGCGGCGCTTCTGGTGACCCGCTTCCCTACCGAATACCAGATCAAGCTGCTTCGCTTCGAAAGGCGCGCCGCCGTGCCGGGCCAGCAGTTCCGATAGATCAATTTCACGGACAGCAGAGGGCGGAGTGTACGCCATTTCGCGGGCGATGGGCGAGAATTGGCGTGTGTGCAAGGCAAGGTCGTTCATGCGCGGTGCCAGCCTATTCCAAGATGCTCGGTAATAGCAGATTCATCATGCAGATTCAAATGCTTAGCGCCGAGCTCAAGCGACTCAAATCGTTGATGTTTTTGTCGCGGCGGACAATTTCGTGCGTCGCAGCGTAAGAACCAAATCGTAGGCATGAACGCGACGAAGTAGAACCGACGCTGCTTGACCCTGGGCACCCCGGGCCGAGTTTCGGCTTTCACCGACCGTGTGCAACTATGTCGCTGCTTCGCCGGGGAGGTTTGATGAGGCTGATGTTGATGCTGAGTGCTGCGGTTCTTCTTACGTCGTGCGACCCTCCGGTGCGACATTCGGAGGCCGAGGACATTGCAGAAGATCACGCGGAGGCTGCCGCCGCGAAAGTTCGTGCGCAAGTGGAGGAGCTGGAAAGCAGAGTCGAGGAGATCAAGTCGAAGCTCGAGCGGTCCACGAGCGATGTCAGTGCCCTTCAGGGCCAAGTGAATCACAATGCTCGTATCGCGAATGAGAATGCTCGTATCGAGAACGAAGCGGCCGCTGCTGCGATGACTAAGAGAGGCGCTTGTGGTTACGAAACGGTTCAACTCGAGAACGGCGGCACAATCTATCGCCCGCGTCAGTGCACCATTGCTGACTTGAAGCAATGACGTCCTTACTCTTGGCCTCTAGCGCCGATGCCGCAGAGCTATCCCAATCTGCGAGCGCTTGATCGCGTGCTCACTGCCGGCAGCATCCGATTTCGCCTAGCCTAAAGCATAGAGGTCCTTAGCAGGAACGGAGAGGCTGATGTCTGGCCAGGGGCTTGAACAAGCGATGTGCAATGAACTGTATGAGATCCACCAAGGTTATTGCTTGTGGAAACACGAAGAGGCCGACGAGAACTTAGCAGGCGCGGGCCGAGGGCAAAGAGAGAACTTGATCATGAGGCTGTTACGCAGCCTTCTTTAGGAATCTAACGCGGTGAGGCCCAAGTCCGATTTTCAGGTGCTTGGCGCATTGTTGATCGCGGCCAAAGATCCTCAGCTAAGCCCTCACCTAAGGGCTGAGTCTACCCGTGCCATGCACAACCGGCTCATGCTCATGTTGCGAGCAGAAGCTCGACATCTGATCACCGACCTCAGTCCGAAGGAAGCCAGTCTGCTATCCGAGGTTACATGTTTTGTTCTTGAACGACCTAGCACCAGTAAGCGCGCGGCGGAGATAATCATGCGTGCCTTCAGTTCGCTCGATCCTCTGCAGGCTCGACCGGAGCGATAGGTTTCCTGGCAGAATTTCCGCTTAAACTATGATAAAGAAGGTGCTTCGCGGTCTAGGCGCGGATGTGTGCTATTTGTCTGAACTCAGACCAAAATGCGGCGCCCCGGCACAGGCGTTACCTATTTGGTTTCCTAAATAGTTCCAGTCGAAGTCCTGTAGAGGAGGGCAGAAGGCAGACCTCAACCCTGACACGGTTGTCACCCGCTTTCATAGTGCTCGGCAGTGAATATCTGAGTGCCAACTGATATGGCACGCACGCGCCGCATGCCGCCTTTTCGGAGGCTCCTGCGCGTGCGCGTGCGCGAGAAACATCACCCAGACTGGGCGAGCACTAGTGACTGGGTGCTTATAGCCTTAAGGTATTGGTAGACGGTCTCTCGGCTCACTCCCAGGTCACGGGCTACTGCTGACTTCGACTCGCCTCCGTCTAGACGCCGCCTCAACTCAAGGACTTGAGAATCGGAAAGTGCCCGCTTCCGGCCTCGATAGGCGCCCCGCTTTTTAGCGAGAACAATCCCTTCAAGCTGCCGTTCGCGGATGAGCGCCCGTTCGAACTCGGCGAAAGCTCCCATTACAGAAAGCATTAGGTTAGCGATGGGTGAGTCCTCGCCGCTGAAAACCAGGCGCTCTTTTATGAACTCTACTCGAACTCCTCGGCCGGTCAGGGATTGAACCAGCTTACGAAGGTCATCAAGGTTGCGCGCGAGCCTATCCATGCTGTGCACGACAACTGTGTCGCCTTCCCGAACATACGAAAGCATGGCCTCAAGTTGAGGCCGCTCCACGTCCTTGCCCGACGCTCTCTCAGAGAAAATCCTGTCGACCTCCATCCCTTCGAGCTGCCGATCGAGGTTCTGGTCAGCGGAACTCACACGGGTGTAGCCGAAACGGTATCCCTTCATGACCCGATCTCCCATTGTCAGGATAGGATCTTAAACTTCTGTAGCCGATTGTCAAAAAACATAGTAACTAACCCCAACCTGACGATTTTCAGTGCATCGTTGGACGTCAAATTAGGCTACACCTCAGATTGGCACCAAGTCTCAGGCAGACGTAAGCCGCGAGTCAAGCTGGCTTCGTGCCTCTTCAGCCATGGTGAACTTCAGCTTACGAGCCAAAGCGCCGCAAAGCAGAACTTCCGCTTTCGACCCAAAGCGGACATTGCGAGGTTGCTGACGCCCTTGCAACAGCGGCCGAGTAGGCCCCGCGGAAGGCACTGCTTCTCGCGGGGCTACTCTTCCAAGCTTCACGAAGCTTGAGCCGGATTTTCGATGGCCTAAGCAGCCTTCTTCCACTGGGGCTGAAGTTCGACGTGGTGCGGGCAAGGAGCCACCTGCCCTTGCGGCAGCCCTGCAAGCTCGTTGGCGAATTGATGATTGACGTCGCGGTGATGAGCTTCGTCGGCCCGAACAACCAGAACCACGTCCCGCAGCGTAGCACCGCCAGGCAGACCCCAGTAGCGCTTGGCGATAGCTGGAGCCGGGACATTGTCCGAGCGGCCCTCGTCGATCTCCTTGAGGTAGTGGGTGTAGCTGATCACTGCTTCTTCCTCGAAGTAGCCGACTACGCGGTGCGCCGTCTTGGAGCTGATCAGGTATAAAGCGAAGAAGAAGCAGTAGAAGACCCATTGGACGCCGATGATGACTGCGCGTTCGAAAATGGTCGGCTTACTGATCTCGATGAAGGTCATCAGGTGCATGCGCTCATTTTCCGCTTCGTCCATCAGCGTGCGGATCCAGCCCTTGTCGTCGCACATACGGCGGAGGCAGTGCAGGTGATTGATGGTGGCACCAACCATGCCCGGAACAGCCGCAACTGTCTCCAGAACCACTGCGCGATGGCCGTAGCGCTCGGCAAAGAAAGTATCCGCCGTCCAACGCAGAAGCTTGGTGAAAGCGTAAGCCACTCGGTCCGAAGCACCCTTCGGCTGGTGATGAACGCTGAGGTCGATGAAGGGTTCGGTCATGTTTGTCTCCAGATCTCCAGCGTTACCGCTGACCAGGAGCCAGATAGGCGGCGACCACTAGCCTAGAACTACGGAATAGTCCGTAGTCCCGCCTTAAGGCTTACTTCGCTGTGCCTTCCACCCACGCGAGCGCATTGTCACGCTCATCCGGCATGAAGGTCCGATAGCTTATGAAGGGCAGCATGGCGCTCTCGATACGGGTGCCTGCCCGTATCCACGCTTGGTCCGCAACTACCGCTACCCTGCCGAACTGTGACAGCTTGCCTAACAGAGGCATCGCTCTCGCCACGTAGCTCGGGAGGCCTGTGAGTTCGATCCCGTCAATTCCGTGCGTCTCGACAAAGACGTGGACCTTGTCGTCAGCGGACATAGCTTCGTCCAAGCCATCCATGATCCGGTCGAGGTCTGCGCCTGTAATCTTGTTCGACACTCTGAGTGCCAGCACGTTCGGGGCACTTTCGATTATTTCAAACATTTCGACTCCCCCGCTCGCTCCGTGCAGAAGCGATCCTACCTCTATCGTCCAAGTTCCACCGGCTGGTTCATCTCAACGACGTCGCACTTCCAATTGAGCTCCTTGGAAACCCGCCCCTGAAGGGCACGCGCGGAGTCAGGCTCTCCATGAACAATCAAGAGTCGCTCAGGTGGTGCTTCAAAGCCTCCAAGCCACCGCATAATTTCATCTGAATCAGCATGGGCCGAGAGCATCGACAGCTCCGTGACTTCTGCCCGAATGTCCACCCAGCTGCCGTGGATCTTCACCTGCCGTTCGCCTTCGATCATCTTCCGGCCGCGAGTGCCCTCCGCCTGATAGCCTGAGAAGAGGATGGTGCTCCGCGGGTCGGTGCCGAAGGCCTTGATGTGATGCAGGACGCGCCCGCCCGTAGCCATTCCGCTTGCGGATATGATGACCTTCGGCATCGGATTGCCGGAAAGCGCCTTGGACCCGTCGACATCCGGGACATAGGTGGCCACTCGGCAGACGTCCCGACAGGCTTCTTCATCCAGCCGGTGGTCTCTCGGATGTGCGAAAAGCAGGCTTGTCGCATCCGTTGCCATCGGGCTGTCAACGTAGATCGGCACCAAGGGTAACCGGCCGGCCTTTTTCAACTGCCAGAAATAGTAGAGTAGCGACTGAACCCTTCCGACCGCAAAGGCAGGCACGATGACCGTTCCGCCGCGGCGCACCGTGCGCTCCACGATGTCGAGAATGGCAGTTGGCGCATCCACCTTCTCGTGCAAACGACTGCCGTATGTAGATTCGACGATTACGATGTCGGCCCGTGATACCATTTCCGGATCGGGCATCATCGGATCGTCAAAGCGACCCAGATCACCGGAAAACAGGATCGCCTTGCCAGCAGTCCGGATCTCCGCTGTGGCAGCCCCAAGAATGTGACCTGCCGGCCGGAAGAGGATGTCCGCGCCGCCGGGAAGGGGCGCCCGCTTGTGCATCGGCAGCGGCCTGAACAAATCAAAGCAGTTCTCGACGTCGATGCGCCGATACAATGGCATAGCCGGAGCGTGGCGGCTGTAACCGAACTTGTTGGCCAGTTCGGCGTCTTTCTCCTGAAGAAAGGCGCTGTCGAGCAGGATCAGCTTAGCAACGTCAATCGACGCAGGTGTCCCGAAGATCGGTCCCGAGAAGCCGTCCTTTACCAGCCGAGGCAAATAGCCAGTGTGATCCAGGTGAGCATGCGTCAGAACCACCGCGTCGATTGAACACGGATCAATCGGAAGTGGCTGCCAGTTGAGCTCACGCAATTCCTTGCGTCCCTGGAAAAGCCCGCAGTCGATCAGCAATCGGTGCTTGCCGGATTGAAGCAGGTGTTTGGAACCTGTCACAGTTCCAGCGCCGCCAAAACTCGTTAGACGAACGCCAGCATTTGACGAGCGCATCATCGTGCTTGCTCGCCCAAGCGCTGGAGCTTGTTCAGCCATCGGTCTCGGTGGTGGGGGCTGCCTTCAACGGCGCCGATGACTGCCTGGCGAACCGGCGAGAAGCCAACGAAGCCGAGTATGTTTCGCTTCAGGCTCTTAAGGCTGTGAGCGCGATATACGAGGCTGTAGAAGGCAGCTGGCATCCCCATTGATACCACCACACGCGCCGACCTGCCCTTCAGTAGCTTTTCGGGAAAGCCATTGTGGCGGTAGCGAAAGGCGAAAGTAGGACGCGCTACTTGTTCGAGAAAGCCTTTAAGAAGGGCCGGAATGTCGCCAAGCCACATTGGATAGAAGATGGCGACGTGCTCGGCCCATTGTAGGGCGTCTTGCGCCTCTCTGATGTCACTGACTGGAGGAGCATCGTTCCATTCACGCTGAGACCGAAGAATTGGAAAGTTAAGCCGGGCTACATCGATCCGGCGAACATTATGAAACGCTGTTTCTGCGCCCTCTTGATAGGCGCTGGCGGCCGCATGGACGAAGTGGTCCATATTCGGATCGGGATGCCCGTCGATGATTAGAATTCGGCTCATTTGTTTGCCCGCCCCAGACGTGTTCGAAGTGCGCTTCCGCACCTGGGCCTTTTTCACCGAACGCCGGACGGGCCAACATAAGTAATAGTCCGTGGTGCGTGCCGGGCCTCGCTGCGCCAATATTCAGATCGGCATTCAGCCATCGCGCAGCGCTAAGGTTCACATGAAAGTCTCCGTTTTCAGCACCAAAAGCTATGATCGACAGTTCCTCGATCAGTCGAATGTCATCGCTGGAGCAGTTCACCGCATCAGCTACTTCGAAGCGCATCTGGATGCCTCCACTGCGGCCCTGGCGCGCGGCAGTGAAGTCGTGTGCCCCTTCGTCAATGATCAAGTCGATCGCGACATTCTCGAGATACTCGCGAGGCAGGGAACGCGTTTGATCGCGCTCCGAGGCGCAGGCTTCAACAATGTAGATCTAGCAGCAGCTGCAGAACTTGGGATCGCAGTGGCTAGGGTTCCGGCTTACTCCCCTCATGCCATTGCCGAGCATACGGTTGCGTTGATCCTTGCCTTGGACCGGAAGATCCACCGAGCCTACGCCCGAGTTCGAGAAGGGAACTTCTCCTTGGAGGGTCTACTTGGTTTCGATCTTCATGGTCGCACCATCGGCATTATCGGGACCGGTCGCATCGGCACCGTGTTCGCGCGCATCATGGCCGGCTTCGGGTGCCAGTTGCTGGCTTTCGATCCAGTTGAAAGCGAGGACGTGAAGGGGCTGGGCGGCAGATATGTGCCGCTAAACGAATTGCTTTCATCCTCGGACGTAATCACGTTGCATTGCCCGCTGACGCCCGAAACGCGCCACCTGATCGATCGCCAAGCCATCGAACGGATGAAGCGAGGCGTCATGCTCATCAACACCAGCCGAGGCGCGGTTGTCGACACCACGGCGATCGTCGCGGGCTTGAAGTCGGGGACCATCGCGCACCTCGGCCTCGACGTTTATGAGGAGGAAGGCGACCTCTTCTTCGAGGATCTATCGGACCAAGCCATCCGGGACGACCTCTTTGCGCGGTTACTCACCTTTCCGAACGTGCTCATCACCGGGCACCAGGCATTCTTTACGAGCGAGGCCATGCAGGCCATTGCTGAGACGACTATCGCGAACATCGCGGCGTTTGAGGCCTCGGGCAAGCCGCTGCACGAAGTGACGGCCGACGCGCATCTCCGGCACGTGCAAGAAAAGGGCCTGCGAGCTTGAACTGGGGCGATCAAGCTCTTGGGCTCGCCACTGCCACCTGTGCCGGCCTGCTGATCGGCATCGAGCGCGGGTGGAGGCTTCAAGGTGCTACCGATGGTCACCGCGTCGCCGGGGTGCGCACCTTTACCTTGCTTGGCATGCTCGGTGGCCTTGCCGGTATTCTCGGCGACGTCGGACAAGGCTTTGCGGCCGCAGCGATCATCGGTGCTGCAGCCCTTATAATCGCGTTTAGCTACGTCCGTCGCAGCGGCGAGGACGGCAAACCCGATGCGACGAGCGCAATTACTGCTCTTCTGACGCTCGGGCTCGGCATGATTGCGGGGAGTGGCACCCCTTCACTGGCAATTGCCGCAGCGGCGCTCGTCACCCTGGTGCTTGCGATGAAGGCAGAGGTGCATCGCCTCATAGCCAAGTTGGACGCCGAGGACGTGAAGGCACTTGCGCGGTTCGCCGTGATAGCCGCGGCAGTGCTGCCCTTCCTGCCCAGCGGCGACTATGGGCCATATGGGGCCTGGGATCCGCAGAAGCTTTGGCTCGTGGTGGTTCTGGTCACCGGATTTTCCTTCGCCGGCTATATTGCCAACCGGATCTTCGGTGCGCGGCATGGGACAGTTGCGACTGCGGTTATAGGGGGCGCTTACAGCTCGACCGCCGTGACGCAGTCACTGGCACAGCGGCTGGGGTCAGGACAGGCAGGCGGCACAGAGCCGGCAGGGATCGCCCTTGCGAGCGCCGTCATGTATCTTCGCGTCCTCATATTGGTGGCGGTGCTTGCAACTTCGGTGCTGTTGCCCTTCGCATTGCTGGTCGCCCCGGCGCTGCTGATCGCTTGGCTCGCAGGCGTTTTGCTCTATCGGACGGCGAGCAGGTCGGAGGGTCCCACTCCTCCAGGGAACCCAATCGCTATCGTTCCGGCGCTTGGGTTCCTTCTGTTTCTCGCCGCCGCAGCTGTCGCGGCCAGATGGGCCGAACACAGGTTTGGCGATCAGGGCCTGGCGATCCTCATCCTGCTGATGGGCAGCGTAGATGTCGATGCCGCGATTGTAACCGTGGGTGGCTTGAAGCCTGACGCAATCGCACCGGCCCTTGCTGCCATAGCCCTCGGGGGACCATTCTCGCCAATATGGCCGTGAAAGTCGGCGTCACCCTGGTGTATGCGCGCGGTCGCGGTCGGTCGGCTGCCGTCGCCCTGGCCGCCAGCATGGCCGTATTGTCGGCGGGCCTCATCATCAGCCTAAACCGATTGTAACTCACCGACGCGTCGTGCGAGTCCAAATCTGCGACTTGCACAGTAACCGACCGACAGCGCAGCCGCTGACACGGAGCTGCTCAGCGTTTAGCAGTTTGATTTCACCCGAGGTGGTCTGATTGCGGTCGGCAATGAAGAACTTGCCCTTCCAACGGCGATCTCCCGCAGGCGCAAAGTTCCTCATCAATTCGGTTCCGACAAGTTGGGGCGTTCCGCCGTGGCGTGCATCGGCAAGCGCCTTGTCAGACGCCCATAGTGCGCGACCGCAGTAAAGCCGCTTACTGCATTGACGGACCTCCACGACAACCGTGCCGGCTGGGTTCATCCAGAAACCCTCTGGCGACGCTGCAGGCGCCGCTACCTGAAGCAGAAGCGATGCGACTACCGCTGCGAGCATAGCGGACTAGAAGTCTTTGAGCGGCGCCGGGGTGTTTCCAAACCCCCAGTCGTCGTCCCGCGCTGGATCCAATTGCGTGAGTTCATCCTTTTTGACGGCGAGCAGATCGGTGTGTCCAAAACCCATCGCGTAATCTAGGATGCTTATGATACTGCAGTCGGCGCGCATCACGGCCGTGCCATCGGCCAACTGCAAGCGCTTGAGCGCCGGATGTCGGATAATGACTTGATCAATGGCTCGGCGCCGCTGCGCAGCATCGCGCACCTCTGAAGCTCGAGCTGCGATCGAGAGGCCGCGGATACTGCCGGGATGATGGAAGTCTCGCCCAATGGCGATGGAGACCCGGTCGTCCCAGCAAATGTTCTTAAACTTTTGGCTCTCGGGAGACACGACGAAATAGAGAACTAGTTCATCGTTCGCGTAACTCACCATGGTCGCCTGCGGCCACCCATCGGGCCGGACGGTGGCGAGAGCCATAATCCTGTTTTCGTCCAGGATCCTGACGGCCTTGTCCTTCATCCAACCATCCTGACGCGTAAGAGAGATCCGGGTCTTGCGAAGGTGTCGGGCTGGGGATCGCGAGTCTCCGCAAGACCTGTTGACCTGTTCGCACCTCCGGCGCCCAACTTCATATAGGTGAAGTCCCGTATCTCGTCGGGAGCGCGCCGCGGTGATCGGAAGATACGGGAAAACCCTGATTCAACGTCTCAGCGAAAAGCTCAAAATGTCCGCGATGCTGGCGGCCTGTCCCCAGCACAAACAGGAGAAAGCCAATGCTAGGCGATACTCAGATGCTCATCGACCGGCCCGCCGCAGCACAAAGCGCCCGGCAGCCCGCCGTTAAATGCATTCTGCTTCACGTTCAGGACGATACCTCCCTCGAAGAGCGATTTGAAACGGCACTTTCCCTGGCCCGCGCATCGTCGGGACATCTCAGGTGCCTCCATGTCACGCCTATCGAAGCCTACGTGGCGTTCGACACCTTTGGCGGGATCTTCGTCATGGACGACGTCATCGACGCGCTCGGAGATGCGGAAAAGCAGCTGCGTGCGCGCGTGGAGGAGAAGTTGCGCGGCGAGGACGTGACGTGGGATTATGTCGAGATCACAGGAAACGTCGTCGCTCAGATTCTTAAACACGCCTCTCTGGCCGACATCGTGATCACTGGTCGTGAGCCCCACAGAACCGACTTCGCCGGCCCGGCGATCGGCATCCTTGGTGACCTGCTCCAAAGGTCTCGGACCCCTTTACTAATCCCGTCCAGCAAAGGCTCTCCATTCGATCCGACCGGGCCCGCGTTGATTGCATGGGACGGGAGTTCGGAAGCGGCGGATGCAGTTCGGTCCTCCTTAAAACTGCTTCAGGGCGCATCGGAGGTGCGTGTCCTCCGTGTCGATCAGGAGCGTTCTGAGGCGTTCCCAGGAACCCAGCTGCTGGAATATCTTTCGCGTCACGGCATCCACGCCGAGCTGACGGTCAACACGAACAGCAGTGGCGGCGGAGACGACTACGTTGCAGGCTGCATCATGAGCCAGGCTCAGCGGATGGGCGCTTACCTCGTGATGGGCGGCTACAGCCATACTCGGATCGGCGAATTCCTGTTCGGCGGCGTAACCCGGACGGTGCTGCAAGACTGCCAGGTGCCGCTGGTCATTGCCCATTAACCCCATAGCGGTGGGGTGCGGAATGCCGCATCTCACCGCCGTTCAGTTCTTCGCTTCCTCAGCCGCAAAGGCGATGCGGAGCGCTTCCGACAAGCTCCGCACCTCAAGCTTCGACATGACATTCGATCTGTGGATCTCCACGGTCCGTGGGCTGATACCAAGATCATAGGCGATGGTTTTGTTGGGCAGGCCCTGAGCGAGCCCGTCCAGCACCTCACGCTCGCGGGCGGTTAAAGCCTGTAGCTTGACCAGAGAGTCCTGAGCGCGGTTCGCCAAAACTTCCGATTTCTCGATCCGCTTGAATGCACGGTCGAGTGCGGCAAGCAAAAGGGACTTTTCGAACGGTTTTTCGATGAAATCGGTCGCGCCCGCCTTCATCGCCCTTACTGCAAGACTCACGTCGCCATGACCAGTCATGATGATGACGGGAAGCGACACACCCTTGTCCAGCAGGGCCTGCTGCACATCCAGGCCATCCATTCCTGGCATCCGAATGTCGAGAAGTATGCAGCCAGTCTCGAGACTTGTTTCCTTCAAGAGATCCACGCCGGACTCGTGGCTGACGACGCGAAAACCTGATGTTTTCAGCATAAAGCCAACCGAGCGACGGATCGCGTCATCGTCGTCTACGAGATGCACCACTTTCGCTTCATCGCTCATCGGCTTGCTCCTGCTACCGGCAACGTGAACTGAAATATTGTGCCGCAGTCAGCTGCGGGCTCAAACCAGATGCGTCCACCATGCGCTTCCACGATGGTCCTGCAAATTGAGAGCCCGATGCCCATGCCGCTCTCCTTCGAGGTTACGAATGGCTGAAACAACTGGTCTGCCAGTTCGTGGGTGATGCCGGTTCCGCTGTCTTCAACGCTGACGGTTACAAAGCCGACCGGCCCCGCGTCGGACCGAATGAGCAGCATGCGATCCTTGCTGTCCATCATCGCATCCATCCCATTTCGAATGAGGTTCACCAGCACCTGCTGGATTTGAATGCGATCAATGAATACCTGCTCGGCAGCTGGGTCGAGCTCGACCTGAACTTCAATCCCGTATTCCCGCGAACCCACCAGCGCCAGAGCGTTTGCTTCGCTTATCAGCCGCGGCAGGTTCTCTGCTCGCCGTTCCGTGTCCCCGCGGCTTACGAATTCTCTGAGCCGCTTAACAATCATGCCCGCCCGCAGGGCCTGCTGTGCTGCATCGTCGAGCGCTTCCCGCACCATGTCCAAAGTCGCGTCATCGGGCTGCCTGGAGAGCAGGCTGCGAGCGCCCTCGCAGTATGTGGCGATAGCCGTGAGCGGCTGATTTAATTCGTGGGCAAGGGAAGAGGCGAGCGTTCCCATCTCACTGACCCTTCCAACGTGAGCGAGTTCCGATTGTAGATCTTGGAGCGTCAGCTCGGTCTTCTGTCGGCGAGTAATGTCATGAATAAAGCCGGTGAATATTCGTTTCTCGCCGATCCAGGCCTCTCCGATCGAGAGTTCGATGGGGAACGTATAGCCATCGCGGTGAAGAGCCGTTGTTACCCGGCCGATACCTATGATCTTGCGTTCGCCGGTCGCCCGGTAATGCTTGAGATAGCCGTCGTGACGCTCCCGATCGGGCGATGGCATGAGCATAGCTACGTTTTCCCCGAGCACTTCGGCTTCGGAGAAACCGAACAGCTTTTCTGCTGCTGCGCTGAAAGAAAGGATGCCACCTCGCTCGTCTATCACCACCATCGCGTCGGGAACGGTGGCGAGGATCGAGCGCAGGTGCGCCTCGCCATCGTCCACGGAATTTTCAGCTCGATCCATGGGCGCATTTAGTAGCATTAGCAGCCAGTAAGGTCACCCAGACGACTTCACTCGAGCTGCTTAATGAAGGCGACTTTGAAGGGAAGTTCACTTCCATCAGCGGCGGTGACCATGACCTTCTCACCCAACTTCAAAGGTTGCGGGGCCATATCGAACATTGGTGCGGTGCCCCCGGGCGAGTCTTTCAAAATCCCTCCGTCAGGTCCAGCGCGAATGCGGCCGCGCCGGTCCGGTTCTGACGCCCAGAAACGACGGATGGTCGCGCGCGATGGCTGTTTAGATACTTCGCCCCAGTCGACCATGCCCTTTTCGTCGATCGGTAGTCGCAAGAGAAAGGCGCGGCTGACTGACCCACTGGGAAAATCAGGCGTCCTGGCTAGTTCCAGGCGAATGGAATTCCATTTCATGCCCCGCACCTGCCGGAGCGCCCCGTGGTTCTAAATACGCAATGATACTGACACCGTTTTTCCTCTTGCTACGGAGATTTGCGTAGCGATCATCCGCCTCCGCTCTGACAGATTGGCACCGATTCAACCATAAACGGCCAACTTGGTCGCACTTCAGGAGTGTAAAGGATGTTCGAACAATCGAACTCACCGGACGACCGTCCGTTTGAAGAGCCCACCGGCATACCGGCGGAACAGCCGAACCCTTGTGTTCTTCCGTCTCCGAATGAGGCGCCCGTTCAGCCCCCCGGCCGAGCACAGGAGGCCTGTCCGCAGGAATGCCCGCCCGACAGGCCTGAATAAGGGCGCAACGATGAAGAAGCTGCTCGTGCTTTTCTGTGCAACCTCAATCCTTGATGGACCTTCCGTCGGCGCACAGGAAGTGAAGGTCGCATCAGGCTCGGTAGCGGAGGCCGTTGCGAAACTGCGTCCCGGAGAATTCGTCTGGGCACCGGAGATCGCTCCGACCGGCCCGACACTTTTGATCGTAAACGTGAAAACTCAGCGAGCGGTGCTCTTTCGGAACGGGATACCAATCGCGGCATCGACGGTCTCGACGGGCAAGCCCGGCTACCGAACCCCGACTGGCGTCTTCACCATCCTTCAGAAGCACGTCGAGCATTATTCCAGCACCTACGACAACGCGCCCATGCCCTACATGCAGAGACTCACTTGGCGCGGGGTCGCGATACATGCCGGCAAACTGCCGGGCTTCCCCGCATCGCACGGCTGCGTCCGGCTTCCTCAAGAGTTTGCGAAGCTTCTCTTCGGCGTGACCAGCCTAGGCATGACAGTCGTCGTAACGGACAAGGCGGCAACTCCGCGGATTGCACCGACACCGAACCTTACTATGGCAGGACCAATGCCTGCCTCTGCCGAGACGCTGGATTGGCATCCGGAAAGATCTCCATCCGGGCCGGTTTCGATCGTGGTGAGTGCCGCGGACAGGCGTGCCGTCGTGCTACGGAGCGGAGTCCCAATCGGAACAGGGGTCGTCGAGGTTAACGGAGGTGTCACAGGCACTTGGGCCTACGCCCTGCGGGCGATTGACGACCACGGCCAACAATGGGTCCGCCTGGATCTTGGCGATGAAAAAGGGAATGCTGCGGTCTCCCGGCAGGAGTGGCAACGGTTCGCCGCAGCGCCAGCGTTCAAGAAGGCTGTGGCCTCCGTCCTTCAACCCGGAACCACGATTGTAGTGACGCCGGACTCTCTGAAGGCTGGCTCGACCGGAACGAGCCTCACCGTGCTAGAGGGTGATAGGACGAGCAAGAGTGATGGCGTAGCTCCAGCAGCTAGCCGGCTCTGACCACTGAAAATCTAAGGGATTCCCCTGAGTTGCCTCACCAAATGTGGGGCTATGCTGAAAGCCCGGCTTGAAGCCAGGGCAACACGGAGTGGCAATGGAGCGTTTCTTTACAAGGTTTTCGACAATCACCGCGACTGCGGCTGGTCAGCCGATTTCCTTCGTTGCGGCCGTTGGCCTCATTGCACTTTGGATTGTAACGGGGCCGCTGTTCCACTGGTCTGACACCTGGCAGCTCGTCGTGAACACTGCGACGACCATCGTCACTTTCCTGATGGTGTTCCTTATTCAGAACTCACAAAATCGGGACGCGGCAGCACTACAAGCAAAGCTTGATGAGATGATCCGAGCGGACCGTCGAGCGCGCAATGAGTTCATTGGGATCGAGCACCTTACGGACCACGAGATTGAGAGCATTCGCCTGCGCCTCGAACGCGAGGTATCCGTCCCGTGCGGAGAGGCGCACAGCCAAGAGGCTGTGGAACGGATGCTGGCGCGGCGATAGATAACGCCGAAGGTCTGCTGTGCAACGGACCGGACCTCCTGCTTGGGGCCGAGTTCCTCGTTAAGGCTCAAAGCTGGAACGTCCGCTTCCCACCCTAACAGGGCGTTCGGCGGATGTCCGAGTTCGACCCAAAGCAGACCTTGCGAACTGCCCGTCATTGGCAGCGATAGCGTAGCTTCTCCCCAGCAATCGTTATTGTGCCTTTGGCTGGGCTGCCGCTGGTGTAATAGCAGCCGTCCTCTGAGAACCTCCTGCCGCGCCAGGTCCAAGAAATGTTGGGTCCGCCTTCTCCCGAAAGATGGCCGGAGAAAGTGACCCGCTCGCCACGGTCCAAGTCGCGGAGCTTCCATGTCTTTCGACCGTCCGAAATTGTCAGGCCAACCACTCGGCTGTCGGCTTTGTTCACGATTTGAAGATTGCTGAAATAGAGGTCGCAGCCCGCGAGGCACATCGTCAATGCGACCAGTCCAATCGCCCACGGCGAACTCTTCATGGCGCAGTGATAGCGAAAAGTGCGGATCAGCCAAATGTCCGCTTTCCACCCAAAGCAGACGTTCGGCGGGCAGCTGGCGAACTGCAGGAACCGAGTAAGACGCGGCAGACATTGTTCTGCTGCGTAGACGTCTTCAAGCGACTGCTTTGGCGCCTGGCAGCCATGGGAGTTTTGATCGCGGGACCCTTATCGGCAAGGGGGATCGGGCCCGAAGTTTCTGCAAGTTTAGAAGGCACATTGTTCGGCCTTCAAATTTGACAAGGCCGCCCCGGCTCATCTCCCGGAGAACGCGGTTCACGTGCACCGCAGTTATACCAAGTATGTCGCCGATCATCTCTTGTGTGATGGGCAAGTAGAAGCTGTCGTTGCTTACCGCGCCGAGGGCGCCGAGCCTGCCGTGCAGGTCAAGCAGCAAGTGCGCCATATTCTCAAGAGCGCTGCTTCGGCCAGCGCTTGCGAGCGCATCCATTAGGGTGATCCGCTCGAGTTGGGCTGCCATGAAGAAAAGGGCTGAAAGTTTAGGATTTGAGGCAAAGAGCTTCCTCAGCGAGACCTCTGAAACAAACGAGGTCTTGCCTTCCGTCAATGCCGTCAATGTATCCGCTGCTGAAGGCAGGGTCAGACTTGGGGTGCCCAACATGTCGCCAGGTAGGTGCAGCTTCTGGATTAGGCGTTTGCCATTCCGAAGACGTACTGATGAAGAGACCCACCCGTCGAGCAGAAGGTGAAACCCCTCGGCTGGCTGACCTTCGCGCGAGATTACCTCACCGCGCTGCCTGGAGACGACGGGGCCGCCAAGTTTCTGGAGGTCGGTAATGTCTCGGCGCGTCAGGTGGCTGAGCGCCTCGAAGCGATTAAGGGGTACGTTGTTCGTTCAACGCATCGTGCAGTGATTACAGTCATGCACTGCGATTCTGCCAGCATTCAGGCGTCGCCTCAACGGCTGCTTACCAACGAATGCGGCTATTCAACGAGCGTCAGCTTTGACGCCTATTAGAACGAAGGGAGCCCCCGCCGAAGCGAGTGCCCCCTTCTTCCAAGCCACATGCGTGCGAGTGGCTCGGCATTCCAAGATTAGTCCGCGCTGTTGCCGTCCAGGTCAGCGCCTGATCGGGTGGCGTCAGCGGCCTTCTCGCCTGCTGCCCGAGTGGCGTCCGCCTTGTCCTCCAGGTTGTCTTCCGTGGCTTCGTTCGCAGCGTCGTCTGCAGCTTCCTCAAGGTTATCTGCAGTGCTCTCCGCGTTCACCTCGATGTTGTCAGCTTGCTGCTCCTGCGGCGTGTTGTTGCTGCCGCACGCTGCCAAGGAGGCAAGGGCAAAGCCGAGTGCTGCAATAGGAACAATCTTCATTACGGATCCCCTTAGAGTGAGGCTAAAATACGCCGCACAGAGCTTCTTTGTTCCGCCCGTGCAACCACTTCTGCCAAAGTTCGAAGGCCTGGAACTGCTTAGATGCTAGTGAGTTTTGTTGGAACTTACGTAGTTGACCCCCTCGACGTGAGTTTGGAACTCCGGCTCGACCATGGCTCCCTGTGGTCGAGCCGTTACCTTGAGCCTGGTCTAAAGGTTTGGGAAAGCTGGCTTCGTGCTACGCCGCTGAGACGCTTGGCCCACTAATCTAAGTTAGCGTTGTCGCTAGATGGACGACGATCGCATCTATGCTGTCGCTCTACTTACGCGACGAGAGGTAGGGCTACTGGATCCTGCCTTTAGCCGCTTGTGGCCAGTGGAAGACACGGGGTGCTTCTCTGAGCTGCTTCAAGCCATTGATGAAGCTGATCGGGAGATACGGCGTTCCGCTGGCCGCCACCACGGTGAAGGTGGAGAGTGAATGTCTCACCCACGGGCTTAAGCCCGTGTGTCTGCTCGGAGACTCACGACTGCTGCGAAACTAACTTAAGGTAAGTTCCTCACGTGGCGCACCTCGGCGGCCGTGTATCTAGGACGCCAAGTGCACGCACTGATCATTGAAGATGACTGGCTTATCGCGGATCTTATCCAGGGTGGATTGAGCGACCTTGGCTACACCAGCTTCGATGTAGCCAGGAATGAGGACGAGGCCGTTTCACTTGCTGAGGAACGCTGTCCCGAACTGATAACGGCGGACGGCCGGTTGACTGACGGAAGTGGCGTCGGGGCTGTTCGGTCGATCTGCGAAAACCGACAGATACCGGTTGTCTTTATAACAGGAGATCAAACACCTATTGTGAAGATCGTCCCGGACGCCATAATTGTCGACAAGCCATTCAGAACTGACGACCTCAAAGAGGCTGTTGGGGTGGCACTCACAAAGCGCATCACCTTCCGTCGGCTACATGGTGAATGAGCGACGCTGCATCTTGGGCTCCTAGGTCCATTCAAGTCCGATTTTGTGCACTGCAGCCCTTCGCAGGGAACCGTCGCTCATAACATGAGTTAAGGTCGCGTCCCGCGGACGCCCCTCGGGACAACATCTCGAATACTGGCCCGGTTTGGTGACCCCCGGACCGGGCCCTTTTTTGATCGTCAGCTGCTCAAGAAGTCACATGATTGGGGAAAGCGAAGAGAACCTGCTTGAACAGGCGACAAAATGTCGAGACTTGGCGAACGATGTGGTTGATCGCTTTGCTTCCGAGACGCTTATCGCGTGGGCGGAAGAGCTTGAGGAAAAGGCCGCACTTCTACGTGCACAGATGCCCCGCATCGTGCACCAGAGCTAGTTCCGCTTTCCACCCACACGTGACGTTCGCTGGAGGTCTGTGATCGACCCATGGCGGACGTTGCTGGTGCCGAGACAACGCTTCACCGCCGCGTGTGACAAAAATGTCCAACAAAAGTTTATCTGACAGGCCGTGGACCGTTTCCTGAGCTCTCCTGTTTTCCTCCGCATGGACTGGAATAACTCAGACGTACGATGGGCTTACCGCCAAGGTGCTCACGACGCGTTTGATGAAGCCAGCATCTGGTTGAAGCCCGCTTATGCCGCAGAGCTTCAGTGTTGGATCGATGAAATGCAAGGCTGGGGCGGCGGAACGCCTCCGAAGCCGCTCAGTCAATTGCCGCTATCAAGTTAGGGCGTCGAGTTTCTGAGGCTGCCTGCTCTCCCCTCGTTGGAGAAAGCCTTGAACGGAGGGGAGATGTCGTGGAAAGTGCCAACAAGCCACGAGCGCTCGTCGTAGACGATAATGCGTTTGTTCTGCTCGACGCCTGCCAGATTCTTGAGGATGCCGGTTTCGAATGCCTGCAAGCTGAAAGTGGGGATGGTGCGTGGGAAGTCATCTGCGAGCATGAGGGTCAGGTCACACTATTGTTCAGCGATGTCGACATGCCGGGCACAATGAACGGTCTTCAACTCGCCGAACGCGTTACCCGGCTATATCCAACAATCGAGATCATTCTCGCTAGCGGTCATGTCGGCCTAAGTGCCAATGACCTGCCGGGCACAACGACTTTCGTACCGAAGCCATTTAGCGTGGGGATCGTGAAAGAGCACCTCAAGCGGAAGTTGCCGGCTGAAAAGTTGCCACTCGAACTGAAGGACCAATCGCCTCTCTAACCTGCTCTTCAGCAAGCCTGATGCACCTTGAAACGAAGCGGCCCGGGCACGAGGATGAACCAAGCCGCTTCGCCAAGGTGCCCCTTCTCGCGAATGCTTCCGAGCAGCGAGTTAAGCACCTGTAGTAAACGTAGAGCGTTCAACTCTCAGATTCACCTAGATTAGTTCGTGACGGGCCCGTACCTACTTCTGATGCGACTTCCTGAGTCGCTTGTGAGGCACGCTCATGCACGCGCTAATTATCGAAGATGAATTTCTCATCGCGGATTTGATCCAGGATGGCTTACGGGACCTCGGCTACCAATCTTTCGACATTGCGGAGAGCGAGGCTGCCGCTGTGAAGCTCGCGGCGGAACGCTGCCCGGACCTGGTCACGGCTGATGATCGCCTGACCGACGGAAGCGGCGTTGAAGCTGTTCGATCGATTTGTGAAAACAGGCCGATCCCCGTTGTGTTTATCACGGGCGATGAGCGGCATATTAGAGATGAGGTGCTTGATGCCATCGTGGTGCAAAAACCTTTCCGCTCGGCAGATTTGAAAGATGCGGTTGGCTTGGCAATCACAAAGCGCATCTGGTTCAGGCAAACAATGTGAGCCAAAGCCGCTTGAGCTGGTGAATGTCTGCTATTCACCAGCTGCGGACGTTCCGCTGCTCACAGTCACGTGTTAGCTTGCGACATGCATAACGATGCTGAAGCGCAGCCCGCCTATGTTTTCACCGGCCCGGACGAGAACGGCGCGGTGCGTCTTGAGATGCCGAGCCTAGATCCAAACCATGGCGGTGAGTTCTTCTGTGTGACACTAGGCACAGACAAGGACGCGATTGCCGAAGCTATGTGCCGATGGCTTTGCGAGAACGGCTACGGCGAGATGGAGTAACCCGCCTAGCTAACTCGAATTGGCTGAAGTTTAGCTATAAACCCACGGCCGAAACTCATCCGATGTCTGACTGCGATCTATTGCGGACGTTTGTCGGCCCGCAACTGGGGCCTAGTGGTCAGTGAAGGCCGCTAGCTCTATGCTAGCTTGAAGCCGGCACGATTACCTCCACCCGACGGTTCTTTCTGCGCCCGGCGGGATTGTCCTCGCCGGAGGCCAAGGTGTTAGGGGCAACCGGGGCGGCTTCACCCTGTCCTGAGACCTCGAAGTGGCGCTGGCGAACCCCAACTTGCTCGCCGAACCAATCGCGGACGGTCTGCGCCCTCGCTTGCGACAGGTTCAGATTATAGGCGTTGTCGCCCTTGGAGTCCGTGTGGCCGATCACCCGCACGTCGCCCGGAGGGCTTCTGCGGATCACTTCGGCTGCCTTGCGCAATTCTGCCTCAGCAGCCGGAGTCAGCGTCGCCTTGTCAAAATCGAACAAGGCATCGGCCGGCAGGTCGATCACCAGCCCCATGTCGCTCATGCGGGTGTTGAGGCCGCTGACCTCCGCGGTCAGGTCGCTCACCTGCGCCCTCAACCCGCTACCCCGTGACGGATCGACGGCGGTGGCCGTCTCACTTCGCTCACCAGCAGCGGCGGCCGGCCCGCTCTTTCCGACAGACGCCTGCTGCGTGTTGCCGGCATCGCCGCCACCCGAACAAGCGGTCAGCAAGCCGGCCGCGACCGCGGCGCAGCGCGTCCGGATCACCGCGTCACCGGTACACCGTCAAACGGCGCCGTGTTGGGCAGGTTGATCGACACCGTCTTGCTCGTCGCCGGTGGAGCCGGGAACTTCGCCCAGAAGATGCCCGGCTTCACTTCGCAGCTCACCATCATCGAATTGCCGCTCACGCTCGACGCCAGCCAGTCGCCGGCATTGTCTTTCAGGATCGAGATTCGCTGCGAGGTGGCATCGTCGATGATGCTGATACCGTCGACGCGGAAGGCTTCGGTGTTGATCTTGTCCTGGCTGGAACAGCGGAACGTGGCGGTGAGAATATCCCCGGTCACCGCCAGCTTGATGAGGTCGACCTGGCTACCGTCGGGCCCCGGCTGGCTCTGGATGGCGGCCGCGGGCGCGATCGGCGTGACCGGCGTTTCCTCGCGAACGACGGCTTCCCGCGTGACGCCGCCGGCGGCCGATGTGTCGGGTTCTGCGGCCTGATTGGACGAGGGCTGGTCCGAACCGCCGCACGCGGCCAGCGGAAGCGCGGTGAACATTGCAAGTACAGCGAACGAGCGACCCGGCATCATCAAAGCTTCCTTCCTTGATCAGTCGGGCGTGGTAGTGCGCCTTCGCAGGCGCCGCAACCGCTCCTCCGGCCTTAACCGTAGCCGATCTCGCTGCTCGCGCAGCCGACCGCATCCTCTAGTAAATCAATTGGGAAGAACCATTGAACTTCCGCTTACCACCCTTTGCAGACATTGAGTGAAGGTCTGAAAACGACCCAAAGCAGACATTCTCTCCGTTTGCGGCCATTGCGTGAGCAGGCAGGAGGCCTAGATGCGGAGCATGGGCCGGATACTTGCTAATTGGACCTGGTTTGCCCCGGTGATTGCTTGGTTGATGTTCTTCGCCAGCACCGCCGCCACCGTGTGGCCAATCCTCCTCGGTGCTGCGTTGATCGGGACGGTTTTATCGGCGGTGCACCATGCTGAGCTCGTAGCGCACCGCGTGGGTGAGCCCTTCGGCACTTTCCTACTTGCTATAGCAGTTACGGTGATCGAACTCGGCCTCATTATCACCCTTATGGCTGCCGGTGGGGAGAGTGCCGCGACATTGGCGCGGGACACGGTCTTCGCCGCAGTGATGATCATCTTGAACGGACTAGTCGGCATCTGCATCCTTGTAGGTGCCATTCGTCACAAGGAGCAGGTCTTCCAGCAAACCGGCGTAAGCGCGGCACTTGCAACAATCTGCGCGCTGACCGTGCTGACGTTGGTTCTACCCAACTTCACCCTGAGCCAGCCGGGGCCGGTTTACGCACCGTCCCAGCTGGGCTTCGTGGCGGTGGTTTCATTCCTGCTCTATGCCACCTTCATCGCCGTTCAGACTGTCCGGCACCGAGACTACTTCCTACCAGACAAGGCAGTGGTGGCAGACGAGCAAGTCCATGCTGCGCCGCCAAGCAATTGAGCAACGCTAATCTCTGCGGTTCTGCTGCTCGTTTGTTTGGGAGCAGTCGTGCTTCTGGCTAAGACCCTCGCGCCTCCGATTGAAGAGGCGGTCAGGGCTGCCGGAGCCCCCATAGCCATCGTGGGCGTGATTATCGCCGCACTGGTTCTGCTTCCGGAAAGTGTTGCTGCTGTCCGGGCGGCTTTAGCGAACCGCCTTCAGACTAGCCTCAACTTGGGATTGGGCTCCGCATTGGCGACCATCGGTCTGACTATTCCCGCCGTTGCAGCTCTGTCGTTGATGGCGAGTTTGCCAATCGCCCTTGGACTCGATGCGAAAAGCAGCGTCCTGCTCTTCCTTACTCTGATCGTCTCCACTTTATCCCTAGGCACCGGCCGCACCACGGTCCTCCAAGGTGCAGTCCATCTCGTGATCTTTGCCGTCTATCTGTTCACGACACTGGTGCCGTGAACGTCTGCTTTCCACCTGAACGCGACATTCAGCGAACGTCTGACTTCGACCCAAAGCAGACCTTGCGAACTGCCCGTCATTGGCAGCGATAGCGTAGCTTCTCCCCAGCAATCGTTATTGTGCCTTTGGCTGGGCTGCCGCCGGTGTAGTAGCAGCCGTCCTCTGAGAACCTCTTGCCGCGCCAGGTCCAAGAAATGTTGGGTCCGCCTTCTCCCGAAAGATGGCCGGAGAAAGTGACCCGCTCGCCACGGTCCAAGTCGCGGAGCTTCCATGTCTTTCGACCGTCCGAAATTGTCAGGCCAACCACTCGGCTGTCGGCTTTGTTCACGATTTGAAGATTGCTGAAGTAGAGGTCGCAGCCCGCGAGGCACATCGTCAATGCGACAAGTCCAATCACCCACGGCGAACTCTTCATGGCGCAGTGATAGCGAAAAGTGCGGATCAGCCAAATGTCCGCTTTCCACCCGTTGCTGACGTTCGAGGAAGGTCTGTAATCGACCCATTGCGGACATCAGCGCTTCGGCAGTAGGGCGCCCTCCTCAGTCGTAATCGCAGGGCCGTTTCGACCCTTCGAAACAGTCGTTCAGCCGTCAAAGATTAGCTTGAGTTCACCGCCAAGGCGCGGCGCGGCGACGACCTGGGGGTGGGGAGGGTTCGGCCATCGCCGCGCTCGTAATGCGCCACGGAATTGGCCTCCCGACTCGGCGCATCGATAAAATCCTGTCATCTGCTGGCGCAAAGCTCAAGCAAACTTTCCGCTTGCCGACTGGTTCTTTCTAGTTACGCCTTAGCGGACCACTACAGAAGGAGGCCTGCATGCTTTCCGAGTTCAAAGCCTTCATCGCCAAGGGCAATGTCCTCGACCTGGCAGTCGCCGTTATCATCGGCGCGGCGTTCGCAACCATCACTGCGTCACTGACCGATGACATCATCATGCCGATCGTCGGCGCCATCTTTGGTGGCCTCGACTTTGCGAATTACTTCACGCTGCTTGGCCCAATCCCGGCATCCTTCAAGGGTGATCCGACCAGCTATGCCGCACTCAAAGAGGCTGGCGTGGCCGTGCTCGGCTGGGGTCAGTTCGTGACGGTAATCATCAACTTCCTGATCCTCGCCTTCGTCATCTTCCTGTTGGTCCGCTACGCCAACAAGGCGATGCGGCGCGCCGATGAAGCGGCCGGCCCCAGCGAAGTCGAACTCCTTACTGAGATTCGCGACGAGCTTCGCCGCAAGCCGTGACGATCAGCCCAGAAGGGGCTTGTTAGAAAGGCCGGCTCAAGCATAATCTCTATTAAGCGTGGGGCGATATGATACCCGCCAGTTTTTTGTTGCGTTGCGTACCTGTTCAATTCCAGGCGGATGCAGCAGATGGGCATTTTCGACGGAATCCTTTCGCAGATTGGCGCCAATGTAGATGCTGGGGCGCTGAGCGAACGCGTGGGTCTGCCGGCCGAGAAGGTTGAGCAGGCCATTGCTGCCCTGGGCGTCGCCCATACGCAGCCCGGCGATACTATTGAAACCGCCGCCCCTACCTCGGGTATTGCTCCGCACCTGCTTGGCCAGATCCTCGAACAGCTAGGCGGAGAAAGTGCCCTCGACCGGTTTGCGAGCCTGCTAGGCAAGGGCGAGCGCGGCAATCCGCTCTTCGACGGCCTGTCCGACCTCTACAAGGGTTGAGCCAGTTTCGTGCATTGACGTCATTTTGTGAAAAGGGAGAAGTAAATGGCAGTCGCCAAGACGATTGAAGTGATCACTAGCTCGGCCAAGGGCATTGAGGACGCCGTTCAAAGCGGCATCGCCAAGGTCGGTGAGACGGTGAAGAATATCGAGGGCGCTTGGGTCAAGGACACCAAGGCTGTCGTTCGGAACGGATCAGTCACCGAATGGCGGGTAACGCTGGCCGTCACCTTCATCGTCGACTGAACCAAATCGGGGGATTCTACATGCCGCATAAGTTTGAGATTCATAAGGACAAGAAGGGCGAGTATCGCGTCCGCTTCAAATATAATTCGGAAACGATGTTCGCGACCGAGGGCTATACCAACAAATCCTCGGCGATTGCTGCCATTTAATCCTTCAAGAAGAACGGCCCTGGCGCCGAGATCGAGGACAACAGCTAGACCTTATGGAACGGCGACCCCGCAGCGGCACCGCCGCTCGGGGCTGCCTCCATCACCAATAATCCGTCGATACCGATAATGACGAGCTATCGCCTTTATTTGGTGAGCAGTCTTACGCACCGGTTTGAGCCTGCCGTGGGCATTGATGCACCGGGCGACGGGGTAGCCATATCGATTGCGGAAGAACTCCGCTCCAACCGGCCCGCCGAACTGTGGAACGGGAGCCGCATCGTAAAGGCTTGGAAGGACAAGCCCGCCGCACCTGGCTGATGGTCTCGGTTGGAATCGGGGGGCAGCCGCCGGCGGCCGCCCCGAACCACTATTAGTCCATCATGCTGGCCGGCACCTTGCCGCCGTTGGCAGCGAGCTGCCGCATAACCTCCTTGTGCAGCCAGATGTTCATTTCCGCGCTGCCGTCTTTGTCGCCGGTATAACCTAGCTCAGTTGCAAGCTCTTTGCGGTTGCCCAGGCTCGAATCCATGTCCAGCAGCTTCATCAGGTCGACGATGGAAGTCCGCCAGTTGAGATCGGGGTTGCCTTTCGAGGCAGCGATCCCGTTCAGCACTTGCTCGACATCAACTTGCGCCTGCGGCTGAGCGGTCGGGGCCGGAGCCGTTGTCGTCGTGCCGCCGCCTGCGGGAGCCTTTGACGTGGTTTCCGGAGCCGGGGCAGCCTTCTTGCCGAAAATCGCGTCCTTGATCTTGCCGAAAATGCTCATGACTCATTCTCCTCTTCCAAGCGCATGCGAGTTGACTCTAACGACCGAGATACTTGCCGGCAGCTCCGATCAGATCATCCAGAATGCCGCCGCTCGCGGCCGGCGCTTCCCCACTGCTGCCCGGCGTCGGTCCAGCCGGGGTCTGACCGCCAGGAATGTTGCCCAGCGCGCCACCAAGGCCACCGCCCTGACCGGCCTGCTTCATGACATAGCCTGCGGCGAGCATGGCCAGGATCGGCAGCATCTTCTTGAGCAGGGATGGCTCGACTCTGGACGTGCCGGCCGCTGCGGCGGCGACGGCGCGACTACCGTCCTTCGAGCCAAAGATCTGACCCAGGATTTGATTGCCTTTGCCGATATCGGTTGGCTCGCTTGACGCGACATTGTCGAGCAAGCCGCTCCCACCGAGAGCACCGATCGTGCCGAGTAATCCGCCGAGGCCGCCAAGCCCTGACAGCGCCGACTGGGCCTCCGTTGGAGCGACTGGGTTTTGAAAGCCGGAGAGAATCTGCGGCAGCAGTGCCGTGGCGCCTGCCTGTGCCGTTGCCGGGTCAATGTTAAGCTCCCGCGCAATCATCTCAGCCGCATTGGTCTGTTGCAGCAATTGTTCGATGTTCATTGAGAAACCTCCCGCTCAAGAATTGGAACCCTTCCACTGCAAATACGCATAGGCAATTAATTGGTTCGGGTGCGTGCGGAATGTTCCGGATGCCGTCGCGATGCGTAAGAACCGGGGCTTGGCCAGCCAGTTTCAGGACCTCTCTTGGCGAGACTATCTTGGCGGGTTAAGCCCCTCGATGTCCCGCTTCTAGGGCAGAGCAGTGCGAACAGGGAGGACTGCATGGAATATGGTATTCTGGGCTGGATCATCGTCGGTTTGATCGCTGGCGTGCTTGCCAAGTGGATTATGCCTGGCAAGGATCCAGGCGGCATATTGATCACAATCCTCATCGGCATTGTGGGGGGTGTGGTTGGCGGATTTGTCGCCAGCCAGCTTGGTATCGGCGGCGGCAATATCCTCAATATCGTGATTGCGACGGCGGGCGCCATCCTTCTCCTGTTCCTCTACCGGCTCGTCACTAAGAACCGGGCTGTCTGAACGGCTACGCGTTAACAGTGGGTGGGTCAGCATCGGGGGCTGACCCCTCAGTGCTGGCTGGAGTTGAATGACCGACGTGTCCAAGGTCAGCTGCTGGGAAGAAGAATCTGATCCGGCCGGATGAGCAATCTCGAGCCAAATTCCGGCAGGCTGCGTTCGGCCAGGTTGTGCCGATCAAGCTTATCCCGCTTATGTCTGCTTTCCACCCATTCCGGCCTTTCAGCGAAGGTCTGCAATCGACCCATTGCGGACATTCAGGGTTTCGGCAGAAAGACCCTTCTAGCCAGCAGCGCCGCGATGAACAGGAAAGCTCCCAGTAGTGTGAGAGCAGCAGTCAGGCTGGCATCCTGTGCACGTCCATACCAACCCGCGCGTAGAGCTATCGTCAGGAAGGCACATCCTGCGGTGAAAACTCCTGCAAACCACGTGCCGTTGCGCAATGCACGCTTGCACCGAAGCTCAAATGCTGAGGCATCCATGCGCACATGGTAAAGCGACCAACGTCCGCGTTCCACCCATTGCGTAGGCTATGGGACGCTCATTCTGCATCACATCGCAGTAGAAAGAAGGAATTTCGTCAACTAACCTTTTGGAAAGGCACGGAGGTTCAGTAGGCGCTTAAGTCTAATTGGGTGCGTGCCGAATTCAGGGGTTGTTTCATGAAGTTGCGTTTGCTTGTTGCCGCCGGAGCGCTGGCGCTCGTTTCCACCAGCGCGATGGCTGGGGACCCGTTTGACGATGCTCGTTACTACATGGGCATCAAGAAGAATGAGGATGCTCTGAAGCTGATCGACAGCGGTCAGTTCGACATCAACATGCAGACAGACGAAGGGTACTCGCTGCTCCACTACGCGGCTGACAATGGCAATCTGGAGATGGTCAGAGCACTGCTGCAGCGTGGAGCGGACCCCACCTTGAAGTCTGCCCGCGGATCGACGCCTTACGACATGGCGATGACAAGCACGATTAAGGTGCTGCTGGCCAAAGCACAGGCTCAGGAAACACGAGCGACGACCGGAGCATCTGCGGACGAAATTGCGAGTGATCTGCCAGCTCAGCCGACGCGGTCTGCGCCCGGTCCAAAAAATGGCGCTGGTATGTGTGCCGCGGTTCGCGCGGAGAAGGTCAACGACGGCCGATCGCCTGCGCTTCGACCAATCTTGAAGGCGCGCGACGCGATCTGGTACAATCATCCGGAAGAACTGGCGGCGCTGCTCGATGATTGCGTGGATGCTAACGCGAAGGACGGTGGGACCACCCTTCTTCATATTGCGGCTGAGCGAGATCGCCTTGACGCGGCTAAGATCCTTCTGGAGCACGGTGCAAGCCGGAATGCACGCGACGAGGATGGGAAAAATCCGGCCGCTTACGCTCAATCACCCGAGATGAGGGCGCTTCTGGGTCCAGCCACGACGGCCACGGCAAAGGCGAAGGGCGCTGCTGCCAAAGGTGATCGTAAGGAGTGTGAGCAAAAGTTTCAGGCTGACGCTGCACTCGCCAGCGACAGCACGGGCAAGGCGAGAGCATATCGTCGGTGGCAGCAATGTCTCAAAACTGGCCTGTACTGGTAGAACCTGCGCTTCCCGAGGGCCTACAACTAACGTCCACTTTCCACCCATTCCGGACGTTCGCTGAGGGTCGGCGATCAATCCCAAGCGGACCTCGGCTGAGTCGACGTCTTGCCGAACCGTTCCTGTTATGTTCTCACCAGCAAATGGACCGAGAACGACTTTCCCTGATTCTTCAGACCTCCCCGACCTGGGTGCGCCTTGGCCTGACCGTACGCGACGCGGCGTTGCGGGAGCGGGCGGCCGATGCACTGGCGGCGACGATCATCGAGCGGCTGGACGAGCCTCTGACGGTGCCGGACGTCAACCAGATGCCGTTGCCATTGTGACGTGTCGGCCAATACCCGCCTCAAGGACCTGCACGACCTTGCCCGCAACAAGGCAAGCCTGAAGATCGAGTGCCGCACCTGCCAGCATGTTAGGCTGTTCCATGCCGAACGCTTTGCCCGCTTCTGCATGCTTCGCAGCTGGAACCCGAACCTTGCCAGCCTCAGCACCCGGCTGGTTTGCAAGCAGTGCGGCGCCCGCAATGCGCACCTGAGCGCTGTTCCTGACAAGCCGGGCTCCGACCCGTTCCCGCAGGGCGAGGCGGCGTGGAAGCAGCTGCATCGGCGCTTGCGGGATTGAGCAAGGCGCAGCTTCCGATAAGCTGTCCGTCATGTGCAACCTCTACCGTCTCAAGAAGTCGAATGCCGAGATCGCCCAGCTGTTCGACGCCACGCTTGGCGACGTCGGCAATGCGGGCGGCGGTGAGGTCTATCCCGGCTATCCGGGTATTGTTGTTGCGCCCCAAGCCGGAGGCGGTTCGGCAAAAGCCCTCCAGGTGCGCTCGATGATCTGGGGCTTTCCCTTGGTGCTGAAGGGCAAGAATGGCCAGCCGCTGAAGCCCAAGCCGGTCAACAATGCTCGGGCCGACAAGCTCGACACCTTCATGTGGCGCTTCAGCTTTCAGGAGCGGCGCTGCCTCATCCCCATATCGTCGTTCGCCGAAGCCGAGGGGGAGAAGGGGGCCAAGACCCGGACCTGGTTCACTCTTCCCGATCAGGAGGTGTTCGCCGTTGCTGGTCTATGGCGCGACACGCCGGAATGGGGCGCGGCTTATTCGATGGTGATGACTGAGGCGTGCATCCACGTCGCCCATGTTCACGACCGCATGCCGGTGATCCTGAAGCGCGAGCATTGGGGTGACTGGCTTGATGGTCCGCCGGATGCGGCTGGGCTGTTGTGCCGGCCCTATCCTGACTTGATGGTGTGCGATCGTACTACTGATAGTTGGATTAGACGATCTTCCGCAACCCGGTCAGATTAGCAGATGAAGGGCAGTCTGCTCTTAGTCGCCATGCTGGCAATCGCGTTTGCCATTTTCCTGGCACTGGCAGTGTTTCCCCCAGCGGCTGCAATCATTGCTTCCGCTATTGTGTGGTGGATGATCCACGATAATCCCAAATCAGAGCGCTAACCCGCGGCGGCTCAGGCAAGTCAGCGGACGATTGCTCGGCGGTACCCTGCAGCTTGGGCCTCGGCCTCACTGCAAAACATCTGTTCGGCCCGTGTTGAGCCATAGTACGGCATTTCCGGCATATGGTAGATCCACTGCCCCTTACGGTTACGATTGCCCTTGATGTCACAGGCGGTGCGGAGGGAATTTGAGCTGCTTGTTGCTTCCTCAGCAGCTCGCGAAATCGGACCCACACGGTTCGTAGTGACGACCCACTTATCTGGTCTACCTCCCCGTCCAGATTGCCGGTAATCGGATGGCATCTGGAATGATCCAGCCCAGATGCCGCGCTTAGCTGCTCGTGCCTTTTCCTCTGCGCTGACATAATCCAACGAGTAGCGCCGGAATGCCACTGCGAAGCCTGAGGTGACCATAAGCTGGTTGAGGTCGACCCCATTCAGCGAGCACCGGGCAAGCAACCGGCCAAAGTCGTCCGTGCCGTTCGTTGAGCACGAGATCCCCCGAGAGATAAGCGAAGCCAAGCGCACCTTGGCTTCCTCGCCGCAGTTCCACCTTTGCCCAGAGCGCTCGCAAGTTTGATTAAGCTCCGGAGCGTCTATTCCAAATAGCCGAATACGGTCCGCGCCAAGGGTCAAGGTGTCGCCATCAGCGGCCTTTCCGACGCCGGAGACGATCTCCTGTGCAAAGCCAGGCTCGGTCAGGAAGAGTGTGATAGTAAGAGCAAAGTGGCGCTTCATGAGCCACCGGATAGCACCAATCGGCTAACGAGTGCTTATGCGCTTATCTTGGGGTCAAGCGCTATCTCACGCACGATGCGCCAGCCACTTCGCCAAACTAGGTTTTCTTCTGAGTGCTGGACCACCACTCAGCGTAGGGAGAGTTCTTGACCAGCACCCTGTTGCAGTCAGGAGAGCCATCATCCCACCACACTGGACCACGTTCACCTAAACCACATTTCGCCTCGTCAACGGCAGCTCGGGCAAGTTTGCGTTCTTCTTCCACCGTTGCAGAGGAAACTTGCCGCCGCGCTCTCATCAGGTGGCGGGTGAGCCGTTGTCGCTCCTCTGCGCAGAGGTGAGGATTGGCAGCTCGCCACAGCCTCGGACCAGCCTTCCCGATTTGCACGAAATATCGACCATCAGGCGTATGCGGTAGGGTCATCAGAGATCAACGACGAACGTCTGCTTTCGACCCCGAAGCCCGTCTTAGCTCGGTAGCTCCGGGCGTCTTTTGTATGTTTACGAACGCTGTAGGGAAGTGCCACTGGAAAGCGCCATCGCAACGTCGCTAATCTGCCGAAAGAAGGGTGCGGAAGTTCGCTTTGCGGGAGCGCCGCATGCCGACCCCGATCGCGGTGAACCCAAACAGCAGCAGCCCCCAAGTGGATGGCTCGGGCACGCTCCCGGTGACGTGGAAATTGCCAGTCGCTGAGATCGGGCGACCCACGCCAAACCCACCAGTCCCAGTGACGGTGCCATTTAGCGCTCCGCCGAAATTTAGCCTGACGGTTGTTTGCACAAATTCGATGGAATACGAGCTCGCGTTGATCGCGTCAGTAAAGCACTGAAGATCACACGGACCTGCGCTACCGAATAAATTTATTACGGCATCCTTTGGGAAGTCGTCTGGTCCTGCGCCCCAATTAAGCGACAAGGGGAAGCCGTATTCAAAGCCAAGGAGGCTATTCGTAGCCGTGTCAAAAGTGAAGGTACCACCGTAGCCGGGGCGGATGAATGAGCCGCTGATGGCCTCAGCGACGCTGGGGTCATACGAGAGGGTGCCGCCCACTGGAGCGAAGGCGTATTTCACAACGGCAGCGCTGCCGACGGTTGGGATCATTGTGGCCGCAAGGACGCCAGCAGCCAAAGCACGCAGATACCGCATATAGAATCACCCCCTGTTTACGGGGAGACTAAGTGAGAACAGTGAAGTGGTAAACGGAAATTTACTCAACTTGTTAGCTGCAACTGTGCTCTGGTTCCGTTCTCAAGCGTACATGGCTTGGCTTAGATACATGACCTAATGTCTGCTTTCGACCCATTGCCGACATTCAGCCAACGTCCCTTCCACAACATTGCCGACACTCATCTCGCCTCACGAGCCTTGTCGAACACGCGCAAGAACTCCCGTTCCGTGAGGGCTCCGCGAACCAAGATTGATCCGATCAGGTACCCGGGAGTCCCTGTTAGACCTAGTTCAAAGGCCTGCATTCTGTTGTTTGCTAATTGTGCCTCGATCTGTGTTCGTCGAAGCGCCAGATCATGTTGTAGACGGTTCCAATCCCCACCCGATCGCTCCACTGCAAGTTTGAGATCCTCTTCTGTCGCGGCGGGGCCAGTCATCAGGCGATCATGAAGCCGAAAATATATACTCTGAGATGAGGATGCGAGTGCGGTCAGCGATTCCTCTCAGATGCGGCGGTTCCCTCCGGCAAGTTCGGGACATCAGCGGCACCTGAAGGAGCGTCGGCTATCAGGCACCGGCGATCCGGGCCTGATTGTCCGATTGTGGGTCTCTCCGGACGTGACGGCCCAACCAGCGAACGTCGGATACCCAGCCTTGCTCGCCTCAAGCCAAGCGTCTGCTCTCGGATACCCCGCGCCGCTCCTGTGAGTGCCCTGTCCGTCGCACCCGGCTACGGTAAGACCCTTTCGATGAGCAGTGCTCCAGCTTGTCGTTCCCAAGCTGGCCGCCGACGACGCGCCGCTGAACGGCCCATCAGTGTCGAGGGGACAAGAGGAGAGGGGTGTAGAGTTTCTTATTGGTAGTCATCTGCGGCCACCCTTGAATTGATACAGGGCTGGTCCGTGCTGACGGCTTGCAGGCCGGTGTTCCTGGATCACTCCCATTCGTTCGAGGCGATGGCGAGTTGCCGCGAACCGCTTTCTTGACCACCCCCCGCCCGGCATCGTGTCGGCCATTGCATTTGCGATAACGAATTTGCGCGGTCCCCAGTGGTGGCGCTTGAGGATCGTCAGCAGAATGAAGGCGTCGGGATCGTTGCGGAGAAGGGTGTCGATGTCTTCTGTCGCCCACACCACCCGAGCTCCACGCCCAAACCAGTTTTCGCCGGTGCACTCCTTCTGCCAAGCACTTGCGACCACCTTAAGCACTTCGTCGGCGGGCAAGGGTTCGTAAAACTCTGCTTGATTCAGGTGCATGCCGATCTCCAGCAGCTCGTCGAAGCTCCCGCATGAGCTTGCCCGCTTCATGCAGGCTGTCCACAGCTGGTCATTACGCTGGCCCGCGCCAACCAACCCGGCAGCGCAAACAGCGGCAGGGTCGCACCGGGCGACTGTGGAGTGCCGCATTCTTGGAAGGCGGGCCAGATCGTCTAAACAGCCCTCAATGATGCTGTAGTAGCCCTTTGTGCCCCGGGAGGGCGGTGCGACCACGAACCCATCGCCAAGGATGTCGATAGGCCGTGAGGGATCAGGTCTAACCTTCCGCCGCTCCCCGCCGTGGCGATACCACACTTGGAAGTTGCCGGAACCGCTGCGCACCACAAACGGGGAAGTTCCAAACTCGTCCATCGCGTCAGCCAGCAGACGCTCATCAGAACAATCGACGTCGAGAACTGTGATACGATTATGGCGGCACGCAAAACCGAAGCTCTCGGCTTCAGGAAACTTGATCGCTAGCTGGCTGGAATAGAGCAGGCCGAGCTTCAGATAGTTCTTAACAGCGGGGCGCTTCTCCTTCACCGGAAATGTCGCAATGGTGTGCTCCGCATATCGGGGCTGCCATTCCGAAAAGGTGCCACCCACCTCCATCTACTGTATCGTTCCACCAGCAGCTTCGAGTGCCGCCTGCGCCCCTTCGACCGACCTAAACGGCGCAAGGAATGCAGCGAACTTGAGATGCTCGACTCGGCAAAAGACGTCGCGAGCGCCAGGATCAACGGCAGCGCACAGGAGGCCGCGTTCCGGATCCTGGGCAGTGACATAGGCAATGGTGGTCTTGATGCGGGGGCTTAAGCCACGTCTCGCTTGTTCTCGGGTGGAACCCAAACGATTGCGCTTGCCCCAAGGGTAAAATCGCCGCAGCCAGCTATCGACAACTAAGCCGTTCAGCTGCTCCGTAAGTCGCGGCTGCATACTCATCAGTTAAGGCCGACCTTCTCGGCGGACTCAGCTACTGATCGGCAGAACGGGCGGCGCGCTCTTCCATCCAGGCACGAACCGCGGACTCTCTCCAAGCTTTGCGCCGCGCGGAAATGTAGATCGGAGCTGGGAATTCACCACGAGCAACTTTTCGATTGATGGTTGCGCGGCTTAAGGTCGTAAGCTGTGTCGTTCGGCTCTCGGTAAGGAAGGCTTCATCCTGCATTGCGGCTCTCCAGTGATGAGGAGCCGAGATACATAACGAGCGCTCAAGCGCCGTCAGCAACAACCGCGTTCAGGAATCCCGCTTCATTTTCTGGACTGAGTCGCGGAGATGACCCGATTGTACAGGCTGCTCTTGTTCTTTTTCGAACGCCGCAAACTTGCTAAGGCACTGTAGATAGCGGTTCTAGGCGCATCGAATTCTGCTTTAGCAGCCGCTATGGCTGCCTCTTGCTTGATGCCCTGTTCCACCTGATCTTCGACAAAAATTGCTGCCCTAAGCGCCTTTCTATCCACACGGAGACCTTTAGTGGGCCGACCTGGGCGCCGCTTGACGAACTCCAAACTGAAGTCGCCTGACCCATCGACATTTAGCGCGTCGGCTAACAAGCCCAGCACCTGGCCTATCTCGCGACTGGTGGCTGCTGCTCGAGAAGTAGTGCCTTCCATCCCATCGCTGACATCTCGCGTTAAGTACTGTTTCGCTTCTTCGAGGTAGCGAACTAAAAAGCTTACCGGTAATCGGCCAGCGAGCGCGCCGGTGGCAAAAGGACGAAATGGCGCCCGTGCTCGCTTAACCATTGTTTTTGCTGCCTAGGATTGAGGTAGAAGTCGCAGGATCTCAGCAGACCACTGCTCAAGTGCTTTCCGCTTTTCAGGCTCGTAGCTGTGTAGGGCGTATGTTCGGGCGGTAACACCTCGAGCCGCGTGGTTGAGTATACGCCCTACAACCACTTCAGAGGTCCCCAGCCGAACTAGGTGAGTGGCGACCGAACGTCTTAGGTCATGTAGGCGCCAGGGCTTGATATCGCCCGCATTTTCAGAAGCTAGAAAACGATCAAGTGCAGCCTTCGCCTTGCTGAACCCCTTTACGTGCGTCTGACCGTCGCTCGTCCATACGTACGGCCCGAGCCGCGGTGTGGCGCGAAGCACCTCCCGAGCTAATTGCGACAGTGGAACAAGGTGTTGCCGGGCCGACTTCGTCTCTTCTCTTGAGAGGATCCAAGAGGAAGTGTCTAGATCGATTTGATCCCAGCGCATTGCGGCTACCTCGGTCCGGCGCTGTCCCGTGAGAAGGAGCATTTTGATGAAGCCAGCAAAGGGATAGCCGAGCAGATCCGCGGCTATGTAGACCCGATGCACCTCATCCATGCGCAGGAAGCGATCCCGAGGTGTGTCTGCCCTAGGGGCCGGAATCCCGTCAGCCGGAGACGCATCGATCCAATCTCGAGTCAGAGCGTACCGGAACAATGTCTTTGCCATCGCAAGAGCACGGCCGGGTGCCACCTCCCCCTCAATCCCATCAACGAGGTCCCGGACATCCGAGCGGCGTATGGAACTTAGCTCACGATCCTTCCAGACCGGCAGCAGGTAAATTTCTATGCGGCGTTCTTGATTGCGCCAACTCTTGTTTTTGACGCGAGCAACATGATCGATCCAGTGTTTCGCTAGCTCGCCAAACGAGTGATTGGCTCGTCCCGGACCCTGCTGAGCTGCCATCGCCAGGAAGGTTCGAGCGGCTGTCCGCGCTTCAGCGACGCCGAGAACCGGGAATGTCCCAAGCTTTTTGTTGGTGGGCTTACCAGCCACTCTGGTCCGGACGATCCAAGCCTTCCGTCCGCCTGCGCCTACGCGAAGGCGCAAGCCTTGCACCAAATCATCTGCGTGCTCAGCCTGACCAGTGATCGGAGGCTTGATGGAACGAACACTTTGATCGGTAAACCTTGGCACACGCGCTACCTAGCAAAATTTAGGTAGCGGATCAGGTAACGGTGAGTGAAACAGCAAGCAACATCATGGCCAATATGAGGCATGCAATAGGGGAGCGTAGAGGCGTCTTGGCCATCATGATGGGCCGCCTTTCAACCTTGCCAAGGTTGGGGTCGAGGGTTCGAATCCCTTCGCCCGCTCCATTTTCTAGACTTGGCGTGCCCTTCTGGTGCGATGCTGGGCGATCACCGCTCTTGCGACGGCCTGCATAAGATCCTGTGCGCCACCGTCGGCCCTGTTCGGCACCGTCATGATCGACATCGCGTAAATGGCGCCGTCCGGTGCCGTGAGCAGGCCGATGTCATTGATCCCGCCGATTCGGCCGCCAAGCTGCTGCCCAGTGCCCGTTTTGTGATTCCAGCTCCACCCGGGGGCCAAGCCCGCCCGCACGCGAAGCTTGCCGGTGCGGGTGCTGCCCATAATCGACAGCAATTCCGCCGTTGAGGTTGGCGACAACAACTGTCCCGCCTTCAGGCGCGCGAGGGCATTCGCAACCGCCCGTGGCGCTGCACCGTCATAGGGGTTGGTAAGATAGCGATCGAACGCAGCTTGCCTGACTGGCATCGGCAGGGCGGCGCGCGCGGTCTCGAATGCATTTCCGTAGGAATAGCTCGGCTGCCAAGTCAGCCCCGCGATCCGCGACTGGAGCTTGCGCTCGCCTTCGTAGAAGCGAATTGCGCCAAGGCCCTTACGCGCGATCATGGCGCGTACGGCTTCTGACCCTCCAACCGCGCGCAACAGGCGGTCGTTGGCAGTATTGTCGCTCTCAGTGACCGCCTGGAACAGCAGTGCGCCGAGGGTCGTGGTGTAAGGCCCCGTCAGGATCTTCTGCCGGATCGGCTGGTGGAACAGGGTTAGGTCGTCGCGCGTCAGCGTGACCTTGTTCGACAGCCGGATTCTCCCACGGTCCACTGCGTCCATCGCCGTGATCGCCACCCAGAGCTTGGAGCAACTCTGCTGCGGGAACAGCTTGTCGCCATTCCAGCTCGCTTCCCAGCCGTCGCGAAGCGACACGATCGCGATGCCCGACGAGCCGTCGAACGCGCGCGTTATGGTACGGAGCTGATCACGAAGCGCCGCCGGCGCAGTTGCGGGCTCAGCGACGGACGGTGTCGGCGGCTTTGGCGCAAGAGAGCGGCTCGGCTTGGGAGGAGGCGCCGCCGACGCGCTCACCAAAGTGCCGAGAGTCGCCACCGCCGTCGTCAGCAAGGTTCGAAGTGGCATCATCATCTCTGCGTCCGTGCTAGCGCGCCGACCCTGCCATCAGTGCCGCACCTTCAAGTTCATCGAGCGCCTGGTGAGAAGCGACGTATCGCCGTGCCTTGGCAACCCACGCTCCGGCGGCCGGGGCGCCGGGCAGGCGCATGGTCTCGGCCAACGCTCCCTCGACGTCGCCGTCCGACAAGCGGTCGGACGCGCGAAGGTAGCGGGTTTCAGGCTTGGCCGACGGCTGCTCGGCATGCCGAATTTCCAGCAAGGAGCTGAAGCCGCGGCGGAAGCTTGACCACCAGCTTTCCCGCGCTCCGCCGCCGCGCAGCTCCGGCTCGAGCGCCGCATATTCATCCTTCAGCTGCTGCAGGCGAACGGGCGTCCGGCCCGCACTGATGACGGTCGCGACCGCGCGCTGATGCTGGGCGCCGAAACGGTCGACGAGCAGATTTTCGATGAAGCCGAGCGGGACTCCGCGATCGATGGCACGCCGCGCGGCAAAGGCAACCACCAGCGCGTCCGCGCGGCCTGCGGAGCCGGCAGCCATCTGGGTCGTGCGCTCCACCGCCGCAAGCCGTTGCTCAAGTTGAGCAACCCGCCCTTGATCGGCGGGGGTCAGGGGCTGGGCAGGCGCTGCCGGGACGGGCGCGGCGCTCGGTTGGGGCGCGCTCACGAGCGGTGCCGGCTTCGCCGTTGCGATGCCCAGGAAGACTGCAGCGCGGTCGTAGCGCGCAAGTGCCCACACGCTTGCGGCAGCCCCAAGCAGCACGAGCGTAAGCCCGATCAGCAGGCGGCCAGCCCAGCCATTTGTCCCCGAGTGCCGTTCATGGTCGGGGCCTACTGTCGCACATGGCGCGCGCAAGGGCCAGCAATGACGGATCGTCTGGCTTGTCGGCAGCTTGGGTCTCTGCCCATCCTCCTCCGGAAGCCTCCAGCGCAGCCTTGCTGATCGCCGCGAGCGCCACCCTCGACCGATCGACGCGCAACTCATCGGCGACTTCGACGAGCCTCTTTCCGGCCCTTGGCGAATGGACGAGCAGGATCGCTCCGTCTGTCTCCCGGAGAGTCTCTGGCGCTGGCAAGGCGCGCGACCGGTAGACAGCCACGGCCGTGATCTCCTGCTTTGCCTCGCCGAGCTCCGTCCGGTCCTCCCCCGCCAGGTGAAGCAGCCGCTGGTCCGATTCGACGGAGCCGAGTAATCGCTCGACCCCCGCCGAGCCGACGCTTGCGACGTCGAAGCCCGCCTCTCTGGCTTTCTCCGCCGTGGCCTGCCCCACGCACAAGGTCTTGAGGCCACGATAGCGCAGCAGATCGTCTCCCGCGAACCGCACGGCGTTGGCGCTGGTCAGCAGCAGGGCATCGAAGTGGGCCGGATCCGGTGCTTCCCAAGGCACGGGCTCGATTGCGAACAGCGGAAAGGAGATTACCTCGAACCCAAGTTCCCGCGCACGCCGGACGGTCTCGGACGCACCCGGCTCCGGGCGCAGGACGATCAGCCGGGTCATGCCGGGTGAAACAGGCTCCGGATCGATGCTGGAGCCTTTTCCAGCATGCGGCGCGCCATCTCGGCGGGCGTTTTCTCATCGCCGCAATCGATGATCGCCTTATCCTCCACTATCTCCGTGCCGTCCTCCGAGAAAATCTGGGCACGGAAATTGAGCTGCCCGTCGTCGAAGATGGCAAGCGCCGCCACCGGCGAATGGCAGGTGCCGCCAAGCGCGCGAGTAAAGGCTCGCTCCGCATTGATCGCTGCAAAGGTGATGCCGTTGCTGATCGTCGACAAGACGCTTTGGACCATGTGGTCATCGGTACGGCATTCGATTCCAATCACCGCCTGCCCCGGCGCGGGAAGCAATGTCTCCACCGGGATCGCCGTTCCCACCCCGGTGATGCCGAGCCGCTTCAGCCCGGCCGACGCGAGCAGGGTGGCGTCCACCTCGCCGTGCTCGACCTTCTTGAGCCGTGTCTCGACGTTGCCGCGAATGGGCACGATCTGCAGATCCGGTCGCATCGACCGAAGCTGGGCAGCGCGGCGCGGCGACGAGGTCCCGACTTTTGCACCCTGCGGCAGCTCATCAATTGAGTTGGCACCGATCAGCCGGTCGCGCATGTCCCCGCGAGGCCGAACCGACGCCAGGTGGATCTCGCGCGGGCGTTCGCTCTCCACATCCTTCATGGAATGAACGCAGAAGTGGACCTCACCCTCGATCAGCGCGCGGTCCAGTTCCTTGGTCCACAGCCCCTTGCCGCCGACATCGGCAAGCGGCCGGTCCTGGATCCTGTCGCCGCTGGTGGTGAATGGTAGGATTTCCACATAGCCGGCGGGCCAGCGCTGGGCGCTTTCAAGTGCCGAGGCCACCTTGCGTGCCTGGGCGAGGGCGAGGGGAGAACCGCGAGTCCCGAGCTTCAATGCCATGCCTCCCCCCTAGTCCAATGGACCGGCATCGGGCAAAGGCCAATTCGACCATGTCCCTGATCCTCGGCCTTGAGTCCTCCTGCGACGACAGCGCGGTGGCGCTGGTGTCCAGCGACCGGCGCATACTTGCGCAGGCGGTGCGGGGCCAGAATGACGCGCATCGCCCCTTTGGCGGCGTCGTGCCGGAGATCGCAGCCAGGGCCCACGTCGAGATCCTACCGCAGCTGATCCGGGATGTGCTCGAGGAAGCCGACGTGGGGGTTGCCGACGTCGACGCGGTCGCCGCAACTGCTGGGCCGGGACTGATAGGTGGCGTCATGGTGGCACTTCTCGCCGGCAAGGGTCTGGCCCTGGCCGCGAACAAGCCCCTGGTGGCCGTCAACCATCTTGAAGGACACGCGCTCAGCCCGCGGCTGGTCGATCCCGCGCTCGGCTTTCCCTACCTGCTGCTCCTGGTTTCGGGTGGACATTGCCAATTGCTCGAGGTGCGGGGCATCGGCGACTATCGGCGGCTAGCCACCACCATTGACGACGCGGCAGGCGAAGCCTTCGACAAAGCCGCAAAGCTGCTCGGCCTACCTTATCCGGGCGGGCCCGCGATTGAGACACTAGCGACTGAAGGTGACCCGACAATAGTGCCGCTCCCCCGTCCCCTGCTCGGCAGCAGCGAGCCGCATTTCTCTTTCGCCGGCCTGAAGAGCGCGGTTCAGCGGGCGGTGGCTAGCGGTCTCCATCGCCCTGCGGACATCGCTGCAAGTTTTCAGCAAGCGGTCATCGACTGTCTCGTGGATCGCACCGCCCGTGCCTTGGACCGCAGCGAGGCACCGGCCTTGGTCGTCGCAGGCGGGGTTGCCGCCAACGGAGCAGTGCGCACCGCACTCGCCCAGTTGGCGGCCAGCCGTGGACGCGGCTTCTCCGTGCCTCCTGGCTGGCTCTGCACGGACAATGCGGCGATGATCGCCTGGGCCGGGGCGGAGCGTTTTGAAGCGGGACTAGTGGACGGTCTCGATGCGCCTGCGCGGGCGCGCTGGCCGTTGGATGAAAGTGCTGAAAAGGTGCGCGGAGCGGGGGTCAAGGCATGAGCAGGGTCGGGGTGGTCGGCGGCGGCGCGTGGGGCACTGCCCTGGCGCAGGTTGCGGCGAGTGCCGGCAATGAGGTGTTGCTGTGGGCGCGAGAGCCGGAGGTCGTCGAGGGCATCAACACCGGTGGGACCAATCCCATCTTTCTGCCGGGCCGCCAGCTTCACCCCGCAATCCGGGCCACAGATCAGTTGAGTAATCTCGACGGCGCCGAACACTGGCTCGTCGTCACCCCTGCCCAGCACATGCGCTCCGTTCTGGAGAGCGCTCCGGCGGGAGATCGGACGCTCATCCTCTGTTCGAAGGGCATCGAGGAACGAAGCGGTCGACTGCTCCATGACGTCGCCCGTGAGCTTCACCCGCAATCGCACGTGGCGGTGCTCTCCGGTCCGACCTTTGCCCATGAAGTTGCCGACGGGCTGCCAACCGCCGTGACCCTCGCTGCGGACGACGAGGTAAGTGGCGAGCGCATCCGCCAGCTGCTCGGCCAACCAACCTTTCGCATCTATCATACGGACGACCTCACAGGTGCCGAGATCGGTGGAGCGGTCAAAAACGTGTTGGCGATTGCCTGCGGCGTGGTGGACGGACGCGGCCTGGGTCAGAATGCGCGCGCGGCATTGATCGCGCGCGGCTTCGCCGAAATGACGCGATTCGGGTTGGCTAGGGGCGCCCGCCGCGAAACTCTGGCGGGTCTCTCGGGCCTAGGCGATCTCGTCCTCACCTGCTCCTCCACCAACTCGCGCAACTTTTCCCTCGGCAAGGGGATCGGTGAAGGCCGCTCGGCGGCGGAACTGATGAGCGATCGCCGAACGGTTGCGGAGGGGGCCTTCACTGCGCCGGTGCTCGCCCGCATTGCCGAGCAGGAAGGAATCGACATGCCGATCGTCGCTGCGGTCGCCGCCTTGCTTGAAGGTAGCGCGACCGCCGCCCAGGCGCTGGAGCAATTGCTATCACGACCGCCGCGGCCGGAGGCGCATTGAACCGCCCGTCAGAAATCGATGGCGACGCCCTTCTTTTCCCAGTCGCCGTAGCGGGTCGGGTCGGGGCGCAGCTCCTCGCCTTCGGGCGCACCATGCTCGGCTGGTGCATCGGGGGAAGGAACCGGCGGCGACTTGCTGAGGTAAGCGGGCGCGTTGAGGTGTTTGGGCCGTTTCATGACGTCAACATGGGTCGCTGGGTCGTAGATGCCAAGCGTTGAAGGACTGGGCGCCCGCCGCGCCGCCTTGCAGATGCTGGATGCCGTGCTTCGGCGGGGGCTCACCCTGGAGGCTGCCGCCGGGATGGTGCGCGATTTGTCGCCGCCCGACCGGGCCTTGGCGTCGGCCATCGCGGGTGAGACGCTGCGATGGCTCCCCGACCTGGACGCGCTGATCGACAGCGCAACCCGCAAGCGGCTGCCGGACGATGCCAAGGCGCGAATGGTACTTCGCCTCGCCCTTGCGCAGAAGATCGGGCTCGGCACGCCCGAGCATGCCTTGGTCGCGACCGCGCTGCCGCTGGTCGATGGCGGCCCGCGCAAGCTAGTTCACGGGGTTCTCGGCACCTTGCTCCGCAAGGGCGTCGCGACCGATGACGCACCGCACCTTCCTTACGCGGTCGAGTATCGGTGGACGCAGGCCTGGGGTGAACAGGTCGTCGCCTCGGCGCGACGGCAGATCGTGGCGCGGCCAGCGCTGGATCTCACCTTTGCCGACGATGAGGCGGCAAAGGCCTTCGCCGAACAGGAAAGCGGGGTTTCGCTCGCCCCAAGGCACGTCCGCATGGAAAATAGCACCGCCATTCCCGAGCTAAGCGGTTTCAGCCAGGGTCAATGGTGGGTGCAGGACCTCGCCGCCTCGCTGCCGGCGCGCTTCGTTCCGGCGGATGCCGCAGCGGTGCTGGACCTTTGTGCCGCCCCGGGCGGCAAGACCATGCAGCTCGCGGCCGCGGGCCACGACGTCACGGCGCTCGACAGCAGCGAAAGTCGTCTGGCGCGACTGCGCGACAATTTGGCCCGGACCAAGCTGACTGCCGAACTCGTCTGCTCCGACGCGCTGACCTGGGCACCTCCGCGGCTGTATGACGCCATCCTGCTCGACGCGCCCTGCTCGGCCACCGGCACGTTCCGCCGCCACCCGGAAGTGCTCTATCGTGCCCGCCCGAGCATCATTGCGGAAAACGCGCGGGTTCAGGCGCAACTTCTGGATCATGCCGCCGCGATGCTGAAGCCAGGCGGCACGCTTGTTTATGCGGTTTGCTCGCTGGAACCGGCGGAAGGCGAACAGGTGATCCAGGCTTTCCTAGCCAGCTTCCACAATTTTCGGCTGGAGCCGATCACCGAGGCGCCTCCCGGTCTTCAGCCGTCGCTAGAGGGATGGCTCAGGATCCTTCCCGGCATGCTTGAGGCGGAGGGCGGCCTCGACGGCTTCTTCGTCGCGCGCCTTGTCCGGAACGCATATTAAGGTCTAATCGGGCCAATGGCCGGTCCCCGCATCTCCGCATCCATCCTCTCCGCCGACTTTGCGCGGCTCGGCGAGGAAGTGCGCGCCATTGATGCCGCGGGTGCGGACTGGATCCATGTCGATGTCATGGACGGCCACTTTGTGCCCAACCTTACGATCGGCCCGGTCGTTCTGAAGGCGCTTCGTCCGCACAGCGCCAAGCCGTTCGACGTCCACCTGATGATCTCGCCGGTGGACAATTTTGTGGATGCGTTTGCAGAGGCCGGCGCGGACATTATCACCGTGCATCCCGAGGCGGGACCGCATCTCCACCGCACCGTCCAGCGCATCAAGGCGCTCGGCAAAAGGGCTGGCGTGTCGCTCAACCCTGCCACCCCGGCCAAGATGCTGGATTACGTGTTGGAGGACATTGACCTCATCCTGGTGATGAGCGTCAATCCGGGCTTTGCCGGGCAGAAGTTCATCTCGAGCCAGCTCAAAAAGGTTGAAGCGATCGCCAATCGAGTCGCCAAGCAGGGACTCGCGGTCGACGTGGAGGTCGACGGCGGCGTCGATCCCGAAACTGCACCTTCCGTCATCGATGCCGGCGCAACGGTGCTTGTGGCGGGGACGGCAGCATTCCGCGGTGGCCCCGACCGTTACGCCGCCAATCTCAAGGCGCTTCGGGGAGAGGCATGAGCGCCGGCGGGCTGGCCGACGCCGCCCTCGTCCGGAAGCTCGCCCGTCGTCCACTGCTTGCCCGCCTGACCAGCGCGGGCCGTCAGCCGCTGAAGCTGGTAGCGGTGCCGCGGGACCATGTCGCAGGCGATCGTCGGAAGGGCGAGGCCCTGCTCGCCGGCCGCTTGAAGTTGGGCAACGAGAGCCTTCCCCTTGCCGATCTGGACTTCCTTGCCGTCGGCACGGACGGTCTACTCGCCGAGCACCTCCAGGGCTTTTCCTGGCTGCGCGATCTGGCCGCCGCTGCGAGCCGCGAGAAAGGTGCGCGATTGGCAGAGGCGATCGCAGGCCGGTGGCTGCTCGCCCACGGCACGCGGGTGGATGCCGCCTGGCGTCCCGACCTTTGGGGCGAACGGATACTCTTCTGGACCGCCTACGCTCCCTACATCCTGTCCAGCCAGGACAATGGCTATCGCTCGGCCCTGCTGAACACGCTGTCGCGCGGCGCACGTCATCTGGAGACGGCCGCCGACAAGTCGCCGCCGGGAATTCAGCGTATCACCGCCTGGACGGGCGTGGTCGCTGCCAAGCTGTTACTTCAAAGCGGCGCGCCACGCGTGGCCCGGGCCGAAAGCGGCCTAGCCCGGGCGCTTGCCACCGCCCAGTTCGAGGATGGCGGATTGATCAGCCGCAACCCGCACGAACAGGCCTTGCTGGTCGACCGGCTCGGTCTGCTTCGGAATTGCTACTTCGCGTCCAAGCAGACGGTTCCCGACGGCATCGAGGCGGCCGCCGCAGCTGCCCTTGCTGCGCTTCATGGCGTCACCATGGGCGATGGCGCGCTGTCGAGCTGGCAGGGCGGCAATCCCGGCGAGGCGGCGCGGCTGCAGGCCCTCGTCGAAGGCTGCGGCTTGCGTGCCCGCCCGCTCCGTCAGGCGCGCGGCTGGGGCTATCAGCGCATGTCCGCGCTTGGAACCATCATCGTGCTTGATGCCGCGCCGCCGCCACCCGCCAAGATGGCGCTGACCGGATCGGCCTCGACACTGGCGTTGGAAATGAGTGACGGCGCCCAGCGCTTGTTCGTCAATTGCGGGGGCGAGGGACTGCTCCCGGCCGGATTGTCGGACGAACTCGTCCAGGCGCTGCGCTCCACCGCGGCGCACAGCACGCTGGTCCTCGACGATACGAACTCCACAGCCATTCAGCCGGACGGAACGATGGGCAAGGGCGTCGCAGACGTCGAGGTCGACCGTTCCGAGGATAATGACTCGAGCCGGCTGATCGCCGCCCACGACGGCTATGTTCGCCCCTTCGGCCTGGTTCATCGCCGCAGCCTCTCGCTTGGAAATGATGGCAAGGAAGTCCGCGGATCCGATACTCTGGAGCCGAAAGGACGCCGCAAGGTAAAGGAGTCGGTTCCTTACGCGATCCGCTTCCACCTCGCGCCGGATGTGGAGCCGACCCTGACGGCTGACGGTATGGGCGCCATTCTCCGCTCACCGGGCGCGCCGCCGTGGAATTTTCGGGTACGCGGCGGCAACCTCACCGTCGAGGAAAGCCTGTGGATCGACGGACGCGGAAGCCCGCGAACCACAAATCAACTGGTGATTGTTGGCGAGTTTTCCGGCATCGGCGGCGAAGTCGCGTGGAAGCTCCGCCGCACCAGCTGAATACGAATAGGGGAATTATGACCGACCTGATCGCCGCCCGCCGGGCGCTGATTTCGCTTTCGGACAAGTCCGGCCTCGACCAACTCGCCGAGGGTCTGAAGCGGCACGGCATCGAACTGGTCTCCACTGGTGGAACGGCGGCGAAGCTTCGCGAGCTTGGGGCCGAGGTTCGCGACATTTCCGACCTCACCGGCTTTCCCGAGATGATGGACGGCCGGGTGAAGACGCTCCACCCCAAGGTGCACGGCGGCTTGCTGGGTGTCCGCGACAATCCGGATCATGCCGCGGCGATGGAGGAGCATGGCATCGGCGCCATCGACCTCGTGATCGTCAACCTCTACCCGTTCGAAGCCACGGTTGCGCGCGGTGCGAGCCGTGAGGACATCATCGAGAATATCGATATCGGCGGCCCGTCGATGGTGCGCTCGGCCGCCAAGAATCATGAGTTCGTGGCCATCCTGACCGATCCAGCAGATTATCAAGAACTGCTGACCGATCTTGACGCCAATAGCGGCAAGACCAGCCTCGCCTTCCGCCGCCGCCTCGCGGCCAAGGCCTATGCGCTGACCGCCGCCTACGATTCGATGATTGCGCAATGGTTCGCGAAGGTCGACCAGGGCCAGACCTTCCCGCCGCTGCGGACGATGAGCAGCAAGCTGGTGATGCCGCTGCGTTATGGCGAGAACCCGCACCAATCGGCGGCGCTTTATTCCGCGGCCGGCCTGTCAGCGTCCGGGATCGCCCAAGCCGAGCAGGTGCAGGGCAAGGAGCTCAGCTACAACAACCTCAACGACGCCAGCGCCGCGTTGGAGCTGGTCGCCGAGTTCCGCGACGGCCCGCCCACGGTGGTGATCGTCAAGCATGCCAACCCCTGTGGCGTCGCGACCGGCGAGACTTTGCTCGATGCCTGGAACCAGGCGCTGGCGTGCGACAGCGTCTCGGCCTTTGGCGGCATCGTCGCCTGCAACCGCCCGCTCGACGGCGAGACGGCGCAGGCAATTACGCAGATCTTCACCGAAGTGGTGGTCGCGCCCGACGCCGACGAGGCTGCGCGCGAGGCGTTCGCCCGCAAGAAGAACCTTCGCCTGTTGCTCACCCGCAGCCTGCCCGATCCGGCGCGCTCCGGACAGACGGTGGCGGTGATTGCCGGCGGCGTGCTGGTGCAGGACCGTGACAATGGCACGATCACCCGCGATCAGCTGAAGTGCGTGACGGAGCGTCAGCCGACCGAGCAGGAGCTGATGGACTGCCTGTTCGCCTGGACGGTCGCCAAGCATGTGAAGTCCAATGCCATCGTCTATGCCAAGGATGGCGTCACCGCCGGCATCGGCGCCGGTCAGATGAACCGCCGCGACAGCGCCCGCATCGCCGCCGCCAAGGCGAAGGAAGCCGCCGAGACCTACGGCTGGCCGGAGCCGCGCACCGTCGGCTCAGCCGTGGCGTCGGACGCCTTCTTCCCATTTGCGGATGGCTTGCTCTCAGCTGCCGAGGCAGGCGCCACCGCCGTGATCCAGCCCGGCGGGTCGATCCGCGACGATGAGGTCATTGCAGCGGCAAACGACGCGGGCCTGGCGATGCTCTTCACGGGCATGCGCCACTTCCGGCACTAAGGTCAGCGCGGCGCGTCCGCGCTTGTGCCCGGTTCGGGTACCTGCAACTGATCGATGTCGGCCTTGCGCATGCGGAACAATTCGCGGTCTTCCGCGGTGAAGCCGCGCCACCACAACATTCCGCCGAAGGCCAGCAGGATGGCCGGGATGCCCAGCCCCAGCTCGAGCCATTCTGGCAGCACGGTCGCGGCATAGCCTACAAGAGCGGCCGCGATCCCGGCCCAGACGAGTTGCCACCGCCATCCCGACACTGGCGCCTGCAACAGATTGCGCAGCAGCAGCGCCTTGGTAACGGCCGTTACCGCCAATGCCAGCACCAGTCCTCCGGCGGGTCCCACCGTCAGGTACACCTCTTCCCACCGAAAGCGGCGCAGCACCATAATGATGGCGACCGTGAACAGGATTTGGAACAAGATCATCAGGAAGCTCAGCATCATGTTCCGCTTGCGCGCACAGTAGATCAGCGCCGACTCACTAACCGTCGCGGTCGAGGCCACCACCTCCGCGAACAGCAGCAGGGCCAGCGAGGCAGTCCCCGCGACGAACTGCGGCCCGACAAGACCCATCACCGCCTCGCCCGGGATTGCGAGTGCAAGCGCGACCGCACTTTGCGCCGCGATGACCCAGAAGCCGACCTGCCGAACCTGCTTTGCAACCGCCTGCTTGTTTCCGGCTTCGATGTTGCGGGAGATAACTGGGCCCAGGATCGGGTCGAAGCTGGTCTTCAGCTTGGATGGCAGCGAAGCGACGTTCTGGGCGACATAATAGATGCCGACCACCGCCGGGTTCACGAAGAGGCCGAGCAGCGCCAGGTCCAGGCGGCGGGAGCCCCACTCCACGGCATCGGCGGCGGCGACCGGCAGATTTCGCCGGGCCATGCGCCAAAGCTGGGCGGGATCGGGGCTCCAGTCGCGGGGAAGTCCGTAGCTCTTCAGGAAAGGAATGAACGACGCGATCAGCGCGCCGACCATGGACAAGGCATAGGCGACCAGCAGCCCATCCCGCTTCGATACGAAGGCCCAGCCAAAGGCCACGATGCTGATCGTCCAGGGCTCCACGATCGCCCGGGCGCGCACCGTGGCACCGACGTCATGACGGTAGGCGAGCGCCGCAAGCGTGATGTCCGACCAGGCAAGCGCAATCACCGAAATCGGTAGCAGCCATTCCAGACCGCTGATCTCGCTGTTCGGAAACATGGCCTGCGGGAAGAGGATCAGCAGCGCCATGCAGACGACCGAACCGATGCCCGCCACCAGCAGCGCGTCCCAGGCAATGCAGGCGTGCGCCTTGTCGGTTTGCGCAAGCTGCTGCGCCAACCCGCGCTTCAGGCCCAAGGTCGCAATTTGCGCCGCGAATTCGACGATCAGCACCGCGTAGGCGAAGCGGCCCAGCGCCTCGGCGCCATACATGCGTCCGGCGATGAACAGGAATGGTAGCCGCGCCAGCAGCCGCAGGATGAAGCCGAAGAAGTTGATCCGTCCGCCCCGGGCAAGTGCCGCCATATCGGCGCTCGGATCGGCGCGCTCCGCCTCTGCCGTCAATGCGCGGCGCCCCAGTGAGCGCCCCAGCCAACCTCGACATCGAGCGGCACGTCGAGCTTCAACGCCGGCTCGGCCGCGTCCGACATCACCCGTTTGATCACCGCCGCTGCCTCTTCCTCGCGGCCATCGGGCACTTCGAACACCAGTTCGTCATGAACCTGCAGTAGCATTCGAACGCCTTCGAGGCCTGCGTCCACCAGGGCCCGATCCATTCGCGCCATCGCCCGTTTGATGAGGTCGGCGCTGGTACCCTGGATCGGCGCATTGATCGCTGCGCGTTCGGCACCACCGCGGATCGAGGGGTTGGGCGACCGGATGTTGGTGAAGTGGGTTTTGCGGCCGAACAAGGTACGGGTGAAGCCGTTGGCACGGACGAATGCGAGCGTCTCGTCCATGTAGTTGCGGATGCCCGGGAAGCGCTCGAAGTAGCGGCTGATGATCGCCTGACCCTCGTCTTTCGGCACACCCAGCCGCCCCGCCAGTCCCCATGACGAAATGCCATAAAGGATGGCGAAGTTGACCGTTTTCGCCTTGTTGCGGCTGTCGCGGTCGGTGGAGCCGAACAGCTCCTCGGCGGTGCGATTGTGGATGTCCGCGCCTTCGCGGAACGCTTCTTTGAGCTGCGGCACATCGGCCATGTGGGCGGCGAGCCGAAGTTCGATCTGGCTATAGTCGGCGCTCAGCAGCTGATAGCCCGGCTCGGCCACGAACGCGTCGCGGATCTTGCGGCCGAGCTCGGTGCGGATCGGAATGTTCTGCAGGTTAGGGTCGTTGGATGACAAGCGCCCTGTCTGCGCGCCGGACAGTGAGAAGCTGGTGTGCACCCGCCCAGTCTCGGGATTGATCTGCGCCTGCAGCGCGTCGGTGTAGGTGGTCTTGAGCTTGGTAAGTTGCCTCCAGTCGAGCACCAGCCGCGCGCAATCCACGCCTTCGCCGGCAAGCCGCTCAAGCTCGTTGACGTCGGTGGAATAAGCGCCGCTCTTCCCCTTGCGGCCGCCTTTGAGGCCGAGCCGCTCGTACAGCACCTGGCCGAGCTGCTGCGGAGATCCGATGGTGAACGGTCCGCACGCCGCCTCGTAGACCCGCTCCTCCAGGCTCGCGATCTCCGTCGCGAAGTCGCGTGACAGTTGGGCTAGGTAATCACGGTCGACCTTGACCCCGCGCCGCTCCATGCGGCCGATTACCGGCACCAGCGGTCGATCGACGCGCTCGTAGACCGTGCTTGCCGCTTCGGCAGCGATGCGTGGCTTCAGCCGTTTCCACAGCCGCAGCGTGATGTCGGCATCCTCGGCGGCATATTCCGTCGCCTTGTCGAGCGGCACCTTGTCGAAGGTGATCTGCTTCGCGCCCGTTCCGCAGATCGTTTTGAACGCAAGGCACTCATGGTCGAAATGCTGTTTGGCGAGCTCGTCCAACCCATGCCCGGCCAACGATCGGCCGGCATCGAGGTCGAAGCTCATCAGCATCGTGTCGTCGAACGGGGCGACGCAGATGCCCACCTTGTCGAACATCACCCAGTCGTACTTTAGGTTATGCCCGATCTTCAGGACCGCCTCGTTCTCCAGCAATGGCCTCAGCTTGTCGAGGACGAGTTGCGCCGGAAGCTGGCTCGGCGCCTCGGACAGAAGGTCACCGCCCGAGTGGCCGACCGGTATGTAGCAGGCCTTGTTTGGCCCCAACGCCAGACTGACCCCGACCAGCTTGGCAATGATGCAATCGATGCAGTCCGTCTCGGTGTCCAAGGCGACATAGCCCTGGGTCGTCGCTTCCGCGATCCAGCGATCAAGCGCCCCTTCGTCCGTCACCGTTTCATAGGCCGAGCGATCCACGGCGATCACTTCGGGCTCGGACGGCGGTGTCGGCGCCGTCGCCGCCATGACGTCATTGATGCCGCCGCCGCTGCTGCTCCGTCCCGTTGCGCCCGTGCCGTTCAGGCGCGCAAGCAGCGTCTTGAATCCCTGGTCTTCCAGGAAGGCGGCGAGCGGCTCCTTTGGGATGCCCTTCAGCGCCAAATCCTCGAGAGGCTCGGGCAGCTTGGAATCGCACACCAGCCGCACCAGCTCCCGGCTGAGCCGCGCATCGTCCGCATGGTCGATGAGGTTCTGCTTTAGCTTGGGCTTGCTGATCTGGTCGGTGCTCGCCAGCACCTTTTCCAAGTTGCCGAACTGCTGGATCAGCTGAGTCGCGGTCTTCGGCCCGATCCCCGGCACGCCGGGCACATTGTCAACGCTGTCTCCCATCAGCGCCAGCACGTCGCCGACCAGCTCCGGCCCGACGCCGAATTTTTCCTGCACCGTCGCCTCGGTGATGCGGCGGTCGTTCATCGTGTCGAGCATGTCGACTCTGCCGTCCTCGATCAGCTGCATCAAATCCTTGTCGGAGCTGACGATGGTCACCTTCCACCCTGCGGCCTTGGCCGCGGTGACGTAGCAGGCGATGATGTCGTCCGCCTCCAGCCCGGCTTCCTCGATGCAGGGGATGGAGAAAGCGCGCGTCGCGACGCGGATCAGCGGGAATTGAGGGACCAGGTCTTCCGGCGGCGGCGGCCGGTGCGCCTTGTACTGGTCGTACAATTCGTTGCGAAACGTGGACTCCGACGCATCCAGGATGACCGCCATGTGGGTCGGTCCGTCGCCCTTGTTGAGGCTGTCGGCCAGCTTCCACAGCATGGTGGTGTAACCATACACCGCGCCGGCCGGTTGTCCGTGCCGGTTCGTGAGCGGCGGCAGCCGGTGATAAGCACGGAAGATGTAGCTCGATCCGTCAACGAGATAGAGGTGGGGCTGCTGCTCTGACATGAAGGCGGGGGATGTAGCAGCGCCACCGGGCAGCCGCCAACCTTTACAAATCGACCGGCATGTTAAGGCGCGGGACTCGCTTTAAGCGCGCCTGACGAACCTGAATTTCGTCCCCTCGTCACAAAACTAGTCCCACCGAACCGCCGCGATTGCGACGCCTCAGCGCACCTGAACACAGCGTCGACCTCACCAACTTTGGAGCCCACCGCTCATGAGGTCGACGACCATTTGCATGGCCGCTTTGAGCGGCGCGGTTTTTGTAAACAGCCCAGCACGGGCGCAGGCGGCGCCCCAGCCATCGGACGACCAAAGTGCAACACAGTCGGCAGAAGACGCTTTCGGGGCCACGGCCGGGATCAACCAGGTCGGGCTTTACAGTCCCTACTCGACGCGAGGCTTCGACCTGATTGCGACGGGGGGTGCGTTTCGTATCGACGGCTTCTTCTTTCACCCGATCAATCTCCCGTCCGAGTCCCTGGTTTCCGGATCGTCGATCAACGTCGGCCTTGCAGCGACCGCGCTTGATCTGCCGTCACCCACCGGCGTCGTTGCTTATCAACTGCGGGAGCCTGGAGAACGCTCGGCGCTGTCCGTGACGGCGGGCACCCGCGGCTACGGCGCTCCGAGCGTGGAGACACTTGGGAGCCTGGTCAGCGATGACGGCACCTTTGGCTTGGTAGCCCACAGCTTCCTCAGCCCAAACGAGCGATGGGCCAACGGTCAGGACGGTTCGCGCGTCGACATGGCGGCCGTTGCGAGTTGGAAGCCCAACGCGACCACCCGCATCCGCCTGTTCGGTGACCACAGCCGCCAGGCTTATGACGGGGATACTGCTTTCCTACCTGTCGGAGATGGTGTGCCGCCCGCGTTGAAGCCCCGCCGCAACTATGGTGTCGACTGGGCAAGGGTACGAAGCCGAAGCAGCACCGCCGGGATATTGGCGGAGCATGGCAGCGGTGGTTGGCGCCTCGGTGCTTCCGCCATCCGCTCGGTCCGCAGCACCCCGCACGCGGACACTACATTGCTGGAAATCGATCGGACGGGCACGGCGGTCAGCACCCTGTTTCACACGCCGCGAAGCCGCGCCCGGTCCGACTCGTTCGAACTGAAGGCAGGGCGCAGCTTCTCCTTGGCCGGACTCAACCATCGCATCGCCCTTGCGGCGCGGGCACGGAGCACGCTCACGTTGCGGCCGGACTCGATTGCGGTCCCAAGTGGAACGTTCGCCCTCCGGGGCCGCCCCGCCGACGTGCCGGAGGCAGACCTCCCCTCGCGGGCACCCGCCGCTCGGGATCAGGTGAGACAGCGGCTCCTTAGTGTCAGCTACGATCTCGCCGCCGACGCGGTTCAGCTCCGCTTGGGCGCCCACCGTACCCGGTACGCCAAGTCATATCGCCCGGTCGGTGGTGCCGAGTCGCATAACGTGGAGCAAAGCTGGCTCTACAGCGCATCGACCCTTTGGCGGCCGTTACCTAAGCTCAGTCTGTTCGCAAGCTACGTCTCCGGACTGGAAGAATCGGGCGTCGCGCCGGATCTCGCGGCCAACCGCGGTGCGGTCCTGCCGCCGGTGGAGGCGCGCCAGTATGAAGTCGGCGCCCGGATCGATCTCACCACATCGCTCGCGCTTATTGTCGCCGGGTTCGACATTCGTAAGCCTATCTACGGACTTCGCAGCGACCTCCTCTACGCGCCCGTCGGAACTGTTCGACACCGCGGCGTCGAGGCGTCGCTGACCGGCCAAGTCACCCCGACGACGCGGGTCGTGCTCGGTGCCAACGTGCTGCAGCTGCGCGTTTCTGGGGCGCTGGTCGAGGCCGGCGCCATCAATCGAGTCGCGCCGGGTGTCTCGCGTTTCAACGGAACGGTGGCCATTGAGCAGAAATTGACGGACCGATGGAGCGTCGACGGCTACCTTCTTCACGAAGGAGGCCGCCGCCGCGACAGTCAAAGCAAGGTGGAAGTGGACGGCGTTCCGTTTGCGATCGTCGGGACGACCTACGGCTGGAAGCTCGGACGGCTCAACCAGTCGTTGCGTGTGCAGCGGGTCAACGCGTTCCAACGCAAAGGCTATTATGCGACGCCTTACGGTGCGTTGGCGCCGATATCGGGTGCGCATTGGCGCGTTCTTATCACCACCAATTCGTGAGGCTGGGCAATGAAGAAGGTTCATGTCAGCATGGCGACCAAGAGAGGAGCCGCAGGATTGAGCGTAACACTATTGGCCAAGCTGAAATCCAGTGGAATTCAGCGGCTCACGCCATTGCTGCTGATCCCGGCCGGCGCGATCTACTGTCTCGCTTACGAACTGCTGTTCGAGCCGCATGCGATCGACGTGTTGGGAAGCATGATCTGGGCAATTGCGACGCTCAGCCCTTGGGTCGCCGGCGTGTTCCTCTTTCAGCACCGCGCCGCGACCTTGCCGTCGCGGCGATCGCTGATCGGACTCGCGCTTCTGCTCGGCAGCGTGGCTTACATTGCGAGTGCCGGCGCGGCTTTATTGCTGGGATCGGGCGCCGAGCGGGCCTTCTTCACTCGGGTGCCTCTGCTCGGTGTCGCCCTGCTCGGAGCTGCTCTATACCCTCTGCGGCGGTCTGACGGCGAGCACGCCGACGTCGTCCCGAGCAGCAGCTTCCCGCCGGTCCCGCCGGCTGAAATCCTGTTCGCCTGCGCAGCCGGCAATTACGTCGAACTCCACACCGAAAGCCGGACGGTCATCTGGCGGCAGACCATGCGCAATGCGGAGCGGGTGCTTGGCAGGTCGGGCTTCGTTCGGGTTCACCGTTCCTACCTGGTGCCATGGCGAAAGATCGACGTTCTGGTCCGCGACCGGAAGGGCGTTGTCGAGGTCGCGCTCCAGAACGGGCGGCGGTTGCCTGTTTCAAGCCGCTACGCGCCGGTGCTCTCCGAACACACGATCCAGTAATAGCCCATAACAGCTTGCCGCAGCGGGGGAGTGCTGCAATAAGTCGGACAATTGAGTCGAGCCGAAAACGGCTGCTTTTCCGGGAGGGGACCAAATGAACCGACGCCTCGTGATCGCTTTGCTCTCCGCGGTGGCCGCTACGCCAGCCGCGACGGCGCAAACTCCGGCCGCTGCTGCAACCGCGCCGATCGTTGAGGACTTCAAGCCGTCCTCGCTGAACCAGCCGGGCCAGGAGTTCCCCCAGGTTAACTCGCAGGGCTATGTCCGCTTCAAGATCAAGGCGCCGGAGGCGGATGCCGTGAAGGTCAGCCTCGGTCTTGGCGGGCGTGGCGGCACCACGCTGGCGAAGCAAGCCGACGGGACCTGGACCGGAACCACCGAAGGTCCGCTCGACGAGGGCTTCCATTATTACCACCTGACCGTCGACGGCGGCACCTTCAACGATCCCGGTTCGCTCAACTTCTACGGCTCGACGCGGTGGGAGAGCGGGATCGAGATCCCCGCGCACGACCAGGACTTCTACGCGCTCAAGGATGTGCCGCATGGCCACGTTCAGCAGGTGCTGTTTCCCTCGCCGAGCACCGGCACATCCCGCCGGGCGTTCGTCTACACGCCGCCCGGCTACGACAAGAACCAGAGCACGCGATACCCCGTGCTCTACCTCCAGCATGGCTGGGGCGAGGATGAGACGGCCTGGTCCAACCAGGGCCATGCCAACCTCATCATGGACAATCTGATCGCTGCGGGAAAAACCCGTCCGTTCATTATCGTCATGACCTATGGCATGACCAACGACATCCGGCCCGGTCAGCCCGGCGGACTTGCGGCCTTCAATATCAAGCCGTTCCAGACCGTGCTGCTCGACGAGTTGGTGCCCTACGTCGACAGCCACTTCCGCACGCTGTCCGACCAGAAGCACCGGGCCATGGCCGGCCTGTCGATGGGCGGCTTTGAAACCAAGCTGATCGCGCCCAACCACTTGGACAAGTTCAGCCATATCGGCTTGCTCAGCGGCGGCACCTTCTCGCTCGACGACGTCACCAAGACGGCCGGCTTCAAGGACAAGGTGAAGCTGGTGTTCGTCAGCTTCGGCAGCCGCGAATTGGAACGCGGGATGCGCACGCCACCGGGAGTTCCCCCCTCGGACCCCCGCAAGAATGCGCAGGACCTGAAGCAGGCCGGTTACCCGAGCGTCTTCTACGTCTCGCCCAACACGGGTCATGAATTCCAGACATGGCGCCGCAGCCTGTATCAGATGGCGCCCCTGCTGTTTCGCGACTGAAGACCGGCGGCCGGCGCCGGCACCACGTGAAGAATTCGCGCCGGATTGACGAAGCTGGCGGCCCACCGGCAGTTCCGCTGCACTGCAACATGGGGCCTGCCGCTTGCGAATCGTGATCATCGACGAAAGTGACCTCCGGTCCGTCGTCGTCGAGGAAGGTCTTCGCGAGGCCGGCTTTACCGACATCTTCAGGGTTGCTCCGGCCGGCGCGTTCGTTGCCGATGTCGAGCGCCTGGCGCCGGACGTGGTCATCTTCGACCTCGGCTCGCCCAACCGCGATACGCTCGAGGAAATGCTCAACGTCAGCCGCGCGCTTGCCAAGCCTATCGCCATGTTCGTCGACCAGAGCGACGAGGCGATGATCGGCGCCGCAATCGACGCCGGCGTTTCGGCCTACGTGGTGGATGGGCTTCGCAAGGACCGCGTCAAACCCGTCCTCGATCTGGCGATCCGCCGCTTCAACGCGTTTTCCAACCTGAAGCGGGAGCTCAGCGAAGCGAAGACCGAGCTTGCCGAGCGCAAGACGATCGACCGGGCCAAGCTGCTTCTCATGAACAGCAAGGGCCTTGGAGAAGCCGAGGCCTACGCCTTGTTGCGCACCGCTGCGATGCGCCAGAGCAAGCGTATTGCCGAGGTCGCCGACGCGCTGCTGACCGCGAACGACCTGTTGGAGGGCAAAGCCCGATGACCCCCATTTCCATCGCCTTCATTCCCCTGACGGATTGTGCCGTCCTGGTCGCAGCCAAGGAGAAGGGATTTGCCGAGGCGCGGGGCATCGATCTCAATCTGGTCCGCGACGTGTCATGGGCGACCGTCCGCGATCGCTTGGTCTACGGTCAGGTGCAGGCGGCGCATCTTCTGGCGCCTCTTGCCGTGGGCGTCAGCCTGGGGCTGAGCCAGCACCGCGCGCCGATCGCGGCGCCGTTCAAGCTGAACACCAACGGCAATGCCATCACCTTTTCGCGGTCGTTGGCGACGGCGCTCGGTGGCGATCCGCTGCAGCGTGTGACCGATCCGGCGGCAACGGCGCGTGCGCTGGCCTCCGTTTTGCCGAGCCTCGACCGACGGCCGGTCATCGCCGTCGTGCACCGTTTCTCGTCCCACGCGCTGGCCTTGCGCTACTGGCTTGCTTACGCCCGCATCGACCCGGATCGCGACATCGAGCTTCGCGTGGTTCCGCCCCCCTTGATGGTGGACGCGCTGGGTAGGGGCGAGATCGATGGCTTCACCGTCGGCGAGCCGTGGAACAGCGTCGCTGTCGACGCGGGGGTGGGCGAGATCGTCGCAATCAGCGCGCGCATCTGGGAAAGCGGGCCGGAGAAGCTGCTGGCCTTTCGCGAAGACTGGGCGGAAAGTCACGCCGATACCGTCGACGATCTCCTGCGAGCGCTCGACGATGCAGCCCGCTGGTGCGACCAACCCGACAACCGCGACGAGCTGGCCGGCATCTTGGCGCGCGACGAATATGTCGGCCGCCCCGACCGCTTTCTAAGCCGGGCGCTGACCGGTAAGCTGCTGCTGAGTTCGCGCGGCGAGGAAGTCCACTCGCCCAATTATCTGCTGCTGCATCGCCATGCCGCCAACTTCCCGTGGCGAAGCCAGGCGTTGTGGATCTACTCACAGCTGGTCCGCTGGAACTACCTTCCGGCGTCCGGGGAAGCCGAGCTTGCCGCATCCAAGGTCTTCCGCTCGGACATCTACCGGCGGGCGCTCGCACTCAGCGAAACTCCGCTGCCGACCGCCAGCCTGAAGGTGGAGGGCAGTCTCGGCGTCGACTATCCGGCGGCATCCCCCAAAGGCAATCTGACCCTCGCGCCAGACCGCTTCTTCGATGGCGAAGTCTTCGATCCGGAACGTATCGGTGAATATATCGCCAAGCAGCAATCGGGGTTGATCCGTCCGGTCGCCTGAAGCAACAATGGTGCAGCGCAGCAATGCGCCATAGGGCCGCCCCTCGAAGCTGAGGTGAAGGCTCGAACGATGACCAGCACAGCCGCTGACCGGTTCTTCCGGTGAGCGGCTTTCTTGTTTGAATGGGGGGGCAGGGTGAAACAGAAGGGCAAACGACGGCTCGCCGCCATGATTGCAGCGGCTGCAACATCGGCAATGGCCACACCGGCCTTCGCGGAAGCGACCGCCGTCACGCCGTTGCTGGACCTTCGTGTCCGCCACGAATTCGTCGACCAGGACGGCTTCGCGGACGAAGCGAATGCAACGACATTGCGGGCCCGCGGCGGCGCGGAGGCGAGCATGGGCGCTTGGCGGTTGCTGGGTGAGGCCGAAGCGACCGTGCCGCTGAACCACGACTATGACAGCGGGTTCAACGGCAAGGCCGGGTACCCGCTGGTTTCCGACCCCAAGAACCTCGAGCTGAATCGGCTGCAGCTGCAATATCGCGGTCTGGCCAGGACGGTGGTGACCGGCGGACGGCAGCGCATCCTGATCGAGGACCAGCGCTTCGTCGGCAACAGCGGATGGCGACAGAATGAGCAGACCTTCGATGCGGTGCGGCTGGAATATGCTGATCCCAAGGGGCTGAAGGCAGACCTTACTTATTCCTGGTCGGTGCGGACCATCTGGGGACGCGATGGCGTTGGCGGGCGTCAGCAGGCGGTGGACGGCAATTACCTGTTCGCCAACCTCGGCCACCCGACCCCGATCGGAAACGTCTCTGCTTTCGCGGTCCTAATCGATCAGAACGAGCAGGTCGTTTCGCTTTATCGCCAGTCGAGCAAGACGCTCGGCATTCGTGTCGCAGGCGCCAAGCCGTTGTCGAAGGCTGCAAAGCTTACCTATGCATTCAGCTTCGCCTCGCAGGCGGACTACCAGCGCAATCCCAACGACTATGTCTCCAATTACCTTCTCACCGAGGCGGGGGTTGAAAGCGGGCCTTGGAAACTGGTCCTTGGGCGCGAAGTACTTGGTGCCGACAAGGGAGTGGCCTTCACAAGCTTCCAGACTCCGCTGGCGACGCTGCACAAGTTCAACGGCTGGGCCGACAAGTTCCTGACCGCGCCGCCCAACGGCCTTCGCGATCTCTACGCAAGTGTCGCTTACGGCTGGAAGAAGCAGTTCGGCTTCGACAGCATCGGCCCGGCGGTGACCTATCATCGGTACCGGAGCGACAGGCTCGGCCAGCATTACGGAAATGAGTGGAACGCGATCATCGCCGCGAAGAAGGGGCGGTGGACGGTTACAGCCAAATATGCGGGCTACGATGCGCGCCAGTTCGCGACCGACACGGAGAAGGCCTGGCTCCAGGTGGAATGGGCGTACTGAGCGTGAAAAATTGGCATTCGTGCTGCAACGCACCATTAGGGCTTGCGCCATTCGCTTGATTGCGTGACCTTCGCAGGCGAACAAAGAGGTTCACCATTCGCTGCATCGCTCCAGGGCCGGAGCCGATGCAGCCCAGAGATCAGGCAATGCCGCCGCCGACCACCCGCAAGGGCCAGGTCGACGGCGGCTTTTTTCATGTTTCGGAGACGAGCAATGTATCGCGATCCAGAGACGGCAGGGAAGGGCGAGCAAGCGGCAGACAGCCGCGCACGCCTCGTCGTCATCGGCAACGGCATGGCGGGCTGCCGTGCTGTCGAAGAAGTGATTGCACGCGATCCGAACCGCTTTCGGGTGACGATCTTCGGCTCCGAGCCGCGAGTGAACTACAACCGCATCATGCTCTCCCCGGTGCTTGCCGGAGAGAAGACCTACGACGAGATCGTGATCAACGACGAGCGCTGGTATGCGTCGAACGGCATCGAGCTGCTCGCGGGCGATCCGGTGGTCGAGATCGACCGAGCGGCGAAACTGGTCCGCGCCGCCTCGGGCAAGATCCGGCCCTACGACAAGCTGATCCTGGCCACCGGCTCCGATCCGTTCATCATCCCCGTTCCCGGCAAGGATCTGCCCGGCGTCGTCACCTTTCGCGATCTCGATGACGTCGACCGCATGGTTGAGGCGGCGGAGCGCGGCGGTCATGCGGTGGTGATCGGCGGCGGCCTTCTCGGGCTTGAGGCGGCGCACGGCCTGTCGCTCCGCGGCATGAAGGTCACGGTGCTGCACCTGATGGGGTCGCTGATGGAGCGGCAGCTCGACGAAGCGGCCGGCTGGCTGCTCCGGCAGGAACTGGAACGCCGGGGATGGAGATCATCACCCAGGCCGACACTGCCGAGATCATGGGCGACAGCCATGTCACCGGGGTCCGCCTGAAGGACGGGCGTGAGCTTCCCGCCGACATCGTCGTTATGGCAGTCGGCATTCGGCCCAACACGGAACTTGCGAAGGCGGCGGGGCTTGAGGTCGGACGCGGAGTGCAGGTCGACGATCACCTCGTCACCTCGGACCCGTCAATTCTTGCGGTCGGTGAATGCGTCGAGCATCGCTCCACCTGTTACGGCCTGGTCGCGCCCCTCTTCGACATGTGCCGCTCGCTCGCCGACGGTTTGACCGAGCAGCACACGGGCTACGAAGGCTCCGTCACCTCGACCAAGCTGAAGGTGTCGGGAATCGACGTCTTCTCAGCCGGCGACTTCAGCGGCAGCGGCGAAAGTGAGGACATCGTCCTTCGTGATGCCTGCCGCGGCGTCTATAAAAGGCTGGTCGTTCGCGAAGACAAATTGGTCGGCGCCGTGCTCTACGGCGACACCGCCGACGGCAGCTGGTATTTCGATCTTCTCAAGCGCGGCGAGGACATCGGCGAGCTCCGCGAGCGGCTGATCCTTGGCCAGGCCTATGCCGAAGGAGGAAACGCCGCGGACCCTACTTCGGCCGTGGCGGCGCTGCCCGACACGGCCGAAATTTGTGGGTGTAACGGCGTCTGGAAGGGCACCATCACCTACGCCATCCGCAATGGCTCGACGACGCTCGATGCCGTTCGCGCCAACACCAAGGCGAGCGCCTCGTGCGGCTCCTGCACCGGCCAGGTCGAGTGCTTGCTGAAACTGACGCTCGGCGCGGAATATGCCGGCGAGCGGGCGGTGAAGACGATGTGCAAATGCACCAGCTTCACCCACGACGAGGTCCGAAAGCATATCGTCGACAAGCAGCTCAAGGCGATTCCGCAGGTAATGCAGGAATTGCATTGGTCGACGCCGGACGGTTGTTCCTCCTGCCGTCCGGCGTTGAATTACTATCTGCTGTGCGCCTGGCCCGGCGAGTATCGCGACGACCAGCAGAGCCGCTTCGTCAACGAACGGATGCACGCCAACATTCAGAAGGACGGCACTTACTCGGTGGTGCCGCGCATGTGGGGCGGCATCACTAACCCGCGTGAGCTTCGCGCGATTGCCGACGTCGTTGAGAAATATGAAGCGCCGCTGGTGAAGGTCACCGGCGGGCAGCGAATCGACATCTTCGGCATCAAGAAGGACGACCTGCCCGCGGTCTGGGCCGACCTTAACGCTGCCGGCATGGTCTCGGGTCATGCCTACGGCAAGTCGCTGCGCACGGTGAAGACCTGCGTCGGCTCCGAATGGTGCCGCTTCGGAACGCAGGATTCGACCGGGCTGGGGGTCAAGCTGGAGCGGCTGACCTGGGGCAGCTGGATGCCGCACAAATTCAAGATCGCCGTGTCCGGTTGTCCCCGCAACTGCGCGGAAGCGACCATCAAGGATCTGGGCGTGGTCTGCGTCGACAGCGGCTACGAGCTCCACGTCGGCGGCAATGGCGGGATGAAGGTCCGGGTCACCGACCTCCTCTGCAAGGTTGGAACGGAGGAGGACGTGCTCGAATATGCGGCGGCCTTCGTACAGCTCTATCGCGAACAGGCCCGCTACCTCGAGCGCACCGCACCATGGATCGAGCGGGTCGGCCTCGACTTCATCAAGACCCGGATCGCCGACGATGCCGACCTCCGCTCGGAGCTCGCCCGCCGCTTCGCTTATTCGCAGAGCTTCTCGCAGGACGACCCCTGGGCAGAGCGGGCCGCCGGCGCCGACCGCTATCTCCACAGCCCAATGGCGGAAGTCCGTCCGATGGTGACCGCATGAACGACAACGGCCTGATCGCCGACTGGTTGGACCTCGGCCCGGTCGAGCAGATCCCACTGCGTGGGGCGCGGAGCGTTCCGGTGGCAGGCGGCGAGGAACTGGCCGTGTTCCGTACCGGCGACAACCGCGTCTACGCGCTGGTGAACCGCTGTCCGCACAAGGGCGGGCCGCTCTCCCAGGGCATCGTGCAGGGCGACAAGGTGGCCTGCCCCTTGCACGACTGGAAGATCTCACTCGTCACCGGTGAAGCGGCGGCGCCCGATGAGGGCTGCGTTCCGACCATTCCGGTGCGGGTGGTCGCCGGCCGCATCCTGATCGCCCGAGCCGCCGTCATTCCGCAGGCCGCCTGATCGCCAAACATCCGAACAAGGGGACGAACCATGGCTTACCTCCAACCCACCGATTTCGTGACCAAGATGGTCGACGCCGGCGAGGCGAAGATCTTCATGTCCGCGAAGGACACGCTGATCCGTTCCTACATGGCCGGCGCCATCCTGGCGCTCGCCGCCGCCTTTGCCGTCAGCATCAATGTACAAACGGGCCAGCCGCTCGCGGGCGCCATCCTGTTCCCCGTGGGTTTCGTGATGCTGCTATTGTTCGGCTTCGACCTGCTCACCGGCGTATTCGTGCTGGCGCCGCTGGCGGTCCTCGACAAACGCCCAGGGTGCACCTGGAGCGGCGTGTTGCGCAACTGGGGTCTGGTATTCACCGGCAACTTCGCCGGGGCGCTTACCACCGCCTTCCTGATGGCCGTCTATTTCACCTACGGTTTCTCGGTCGAGCCCAATGCCGTGGGTCAGAAGCTTGCCAACATCGGCGTCGATCGTACGCTCGGTTATGAGCAGTACGGCCTCGCCGGCTGGCTCACCATCTTCGTGCGCGGCATGCTGTGCAACTGGATGGTCTCTGCGGGCGTCGTCGGCGCGATGATCTCGACCCATGTCAGCGGCAAGGTGATCGCCATGTGGATGCCGATCATGCTGTTCTTCTACATGGTATTCGAACATTCGATCGTGAACATGTTCTTGTTCCCAACCGCGATGATGATGGGCGGAGACTTCTCGATCGCCGATTACTTCCTGTGGAACGAGATCCCGACCGTGCTCGGCAATTTGGTGGGCGGCATCATGTTCACCGGCCTGACGCTATATTCGACCCACCTCCGTACATCGCCCAAGCGCGGCCCCGCGCTGGTTGCGGAAGTTGCGGAACTGCCGGTGGTCAAACAGGCTGCCTAAATAACCAGTCGCAAGGACGGGCTCGGCGCCGCCGGGCCCGTTTGCGTTCAAGGCACCAGCAGCGTGTCCTTCGCTTCGGGCGCTGTCGTCGGATAATCGAGCGTGAAGTGTAGCCCCCGGCTTTCGTGCCGGTGCAGGGCTGATCGGATGATCAGGTCCGCGACCTCCACCAGGTTCCTGAGCTCGATCAGGTCAGGCGTCACGCGGAAATTGGCATAATAATCGGTGACTTCCTGTCGGAGCATGTCAATGCGCCGCTTGGCCCGCTCCAGCCTCTTGGTGGTTCGGACGATGCCCACGAAGTTCCACATGAACCGGCGGATTTCGCCCCAGATCTGCTGAATCACGACTTCTTCGTCGCTGCTCGTGACGCGGCTTTCGTCCCAGACGCGGATCTCCGGCACCTCGGCCAGGCTGTCCCACGATTGTAGGATGTGCCTCGCTGCGGCCTCTCCGAAGACCAGGCATTCGAGCAGGCTGTTGGACGCCAGACGATTGGCGCCGTGCAGCCCGGATTCCGTAACTTCTCCCGCGGCATACAGGCCGGGCGCATCGGTGCAGCCATGGATGTCCACCATCACCCCGCCGCAGGTGTAATGCTGGGCCGGGACCACGGGTATCGGCTGAGCGGTGATGTCGATCCCCAGCGCGATCAGCCGGTCGTAGATGTTCGGGAAATGCTCGCGCACGAACACTGGGTCACGGTGCGAGATGTCGAGGTGGACATAGTCGAGGCCGTCACGCTTGATCTCATTGTCGATGGCCCGGGCGACGACATCGCGCGGGGCAAGCTCCGCGCGCTCGTCATAGTCTAGCATGAAGCGCTTTCCGGTGACCGGATGCTTGAGCTGCCCGCCCTCGCCGCGCACCGCCTCGGTGATCAGGAAGTTCTTGACCTCCAGATTGTAAAGGCAGGTCGGGTGGAACTGCATCATCTCCATATTGGAGACTCGGCAGCCTGCCCGCCAGGCCATCGCTATGCCGTCGCCCGTCGCGCCGCGCGGCGCCGTGGAATAAAGATAGGCGCGCCCCGCACCGCCGCTGGCGAGAATGGTCGCCCGCGCCGTCAGCGTCTCCACCCGCTTCGTCTTGCGGTTGAAGGCGTAAAGGCCGTGGATCGCCCCACTGGTCGAAAAATTCGTGGCGTGCCGGCCGGTGATGAGGTCGATCGCCACCATGTCGGGCACCAAAGTGATGTTCGGGTTCTTGAGCGCTGCCTCCTCCAACGCGCGCTGCACCGCCGCGCCGGTCGCATCGGCGACGTGGACGATGCGGCGGTGGCTGTGCCCGCCTTCCCGCGTCAGGTGCCAGCGATTGCCGTCCTCACCCGCCGCAAAGGGCACGCCAAGCTCCGCCAGCCGCTCGATGGCGGCGGGCGCGCCGGCAATGACATGCTCGACGACATCCCGGTCGTTGAGCCCTGCGCCGGCTATCATCGTGTCGTTGACGTGGGCGTCGAAGGTGTCGCCTTCTTCAAGCACGGCGGCGATGCCGCCCTGCGCCCAGCCGGTCGCCCCTTCGTTCAGCGCACCTTTGGCGATCACCCCGACCTTGCGATGCTCGGCAAGGTTCAGCGCCGCCGTCAGCCCTGCCGCGCCCGACCCAACGATCAGTACGTCGAATTGCTGGCTCAAGCCGCAGCCTCGCTCGTAAGGCTCAGGAACACATCTTCGAGATCGGGATCGCGCGTTCGCACATCGACGATCCCCAACCCGTCCCGCTGCACGGCGGCGAGCACCTCGCCCGCGTTCACCTTGTCCTTGCGATAGCCGATCTCGATCGTTCGCTCGTCCAACTGCGCGATCCGGTCAAAGCAGGTCGCCTCGGGAACCTTATCGATGTCGCGGTCGACGGTGACGACCACCGCCTTTTCCTGTGCCCGCGCGATCAACGTCCGAGTCGGCTCGTTCGCGACCACCTCACCGTGGTTGATGATGGCGATGCGGTCGCACAGTTCCTCGGCCTCTTCGAGATAATGGGTGGTCAGCACCACCGTCACGCCCTGGGCGTTCAACTGCTTCACATAGCTCCACAACTGCTTGCGAAGCTCGATGTCGACCCCGGCCGTTGGCTCGTCGAGGACCAGGATGGGCGGCGAATGGACCATCGCCTTCGCAACCAGGAGCCGCCGCTTCATCCCGCCCGACAGGGTCCGGGAATAAGCATGCGCCTTGTCGGTCAGGTGCATGGCCGCAAGCAAAGCATCGCTCCGTCGCTCGGATGGCGGAATCCCGTACAAGCCGGCCTGGATCTCCAGCGCCTCGCGCGGCGTGAAGAAGGGGTCGAACAAGATCTCCTGCGGGACGATGCCGATCGCACGCTTGGCGTTGCGCGGCCGCTCGTCGATGTCGAAGCCCCAAATGGAGACGGCGCCGCTCGTCTTCATCACCAGCCCGGCGAGGATGTTGATCATGGTCGACTTGCCCGCCCCGTTGGGACCGAGCAGGCCGAAGATCTGTCCCCGCGGTATGTCCAGCGAGACATCGTTCAGCGCCCGCTTGCCGCCGGCATAGGTTTTGCAGAGATTCTCAATCCGTATCGCGGCGTCGCTCATCCTCAGCGGCATAGGTCTCGCCGACGCGACCGACAAGCAACGGACTCAATTGAAGCATGCCCCCGGCGTTGCTACTTGAGGTCCATGCAAGCTCCCCCGCCTCCCGAAACCCTGAAGATCAAGACGCTCCAGGTCGCCTGCGACGGCTCCGGCGACATCTCCCCCGCGCTGGGTCATCCGCGCGTGTTCCTGCGGATCGATCCGGAAGTCGGCTTTGTCGAGTGCGGCTATTGCGACCGTCGTTTCGTGCTGGAAGGCGGGGTGGCCGACAGCCAGGCCGCATGAGCGCCTTGGATCCGAGGCGCTTCCTGTACCGCGATGCGCTGGACCCTGACGAGGCGCGCCGGCTTGCCGCCCGTCACCTAAGCGCCTGCGATGATGGCGAACTCTACCTTCAATATACGGCCAGCGAGGCGTTTGCCTTCGATGACGGACGGCTGAAGACCGCCGACTATAACACCGCTTCCGGCTTTGGCCTGCGCGGCGTGACTGGCGAGACCACCGCCTTCTCTCACGCCAATGAGATCAGCGCCGCCGCCATCGACCGTGCTGCTGCGACGCTTAGCTTGCTCGATCCTGCGAAGGGTCCGGCGGCAGCAGCGCCGCAGCGCACCAACCAGGCGATGTATGGCGCGGCGGATCCTTTGTCGCTGGTGCCGTTCGCCGAAAAGGTCGCTTTGTGCCAGCAGGTCGACGCTGCCGCCCGCGCCCGGGATCCTCGTGTTGCCCAGGTCAGCGTATCGCTTGCCGGAAGCTGGAGCGTGGTGGAAATCGTCCGCCCCGATGGTTTCATGGCGACCGATGTGCGCCCGTTGGTCCGCCTCAACGTCCAGATCGTCGCCGAGCAGAACGGCCGCCGCGAGACCGGCTACCACGGCTTGGGCGGCCGCTACCTTTACGACCGCCTGTTCCGCCCGGAAGAGTGGAGCCGCGCCATCGACATGGCCTTGGCGCAGGCGCTGACCAATCTTGAATCTGTCGCCGCGCCGGCCGGCGAAATGCCGGTCGTGCTAGGTCCCGGCTGGTGCGGCGTGCTGCTTCACGAGGCGGTCGGCCACGGCCTGGAGGGCGACTTCAATCGCAAGGGCAGCTCCGCTTTCTCCGGCCGGATCGGTGAACGGGTTGCGGCCCCCGGCGTCACCGTGATCGACGAGGGAGCGATCGGCGAGCGGCGCGGATCGCTGACCATCGATGATGAAGGAACTCCCACCGGCCGCACCGTCCTCATCGAGGATGGTATTCTCAAGGGCTATCTTCAGGACCGGCTGAACGCCCGGCTGATGGGCATGGAACCGACGGGCAACGGCCGCCGCGAGAGCTTCGCCCACGCACCGATGCCGCGCATGACGAACACTTTCATGCTCGGCGGCCAGGACGATCCGGACGAGCTGATCACGCGCGTTCCAAACGGCATCTACGCCAAGAGCTTCGGCGGCGGACAGGTCGATATCACGAGCGGCAAGTTCGTCTTCAGCTGCACCGAGGCCTACAGAATAGAGAACGGCAAGGTTGGCGCACCGATCAAAGGCGCGACCTTGATCGGCGACGGGCCCACCGTGCTGACCCGCGTCAAGGGGATCGGCAACGACCTGTCGCTCGACGAAGGTATCGGCATCTGCGGCAAGGGTGGGCAGTCGGTGCCCGCGGGCGTGGGCCAGCCAAGCCTGCTGATCGACGGCATCACGGTCGGGGGCACCGCCGCTTGAGCCTCTCGGCGGCGGACCTCCAGGCTTATCTCATTCGCATCGGCTTTGAAGGTGAGGCGCGCGCTGACCGCGAGACCCTTGCTCGGATCGTCGCGCTTCATCCCGGCGTCATCCCTTTCGAAAACCTCAATCCGTTTCTCGGCATTCCGGTGGAGCTGACCGCCGACGCATTCATGGCCAAGCTCGTCCACGGTGGTCGTGGCGGCTATTGCTTCGAGCAGAACGGTCTCCTGGCGCATGTTCTCGAAACACTCGGCTTTAAGTTCACGCCACTCGCCGCCCGCGTGCTGTGGATGCAGGATGAAGATGCCGAAACGCCGCGCACCCACAAATTGCTGATGGTCGACTTGCCGGACGGTCCGGTGCTGGCCGATGTCGGCTTCGGCGGCGCGGTCTGTACCGGGTTGCTTCGGCTGGAATCGGGCGTTCCGCAGGAGACGCCGCACGAACGCTTCCGCCTGCTTGAAAAGGATGGCGAGTGGCGTCAGCAGATCGAGATCCGCGGCGAGTGGCGGACGACCTACCGATTCACGCTGGAACAGGCGCTGGCGATTGACGATGCGCTTGGCAACTGGTGGACGTCGACCAGCCCGGCGTCGCACTTCACCTTCTCGCTGGTCGCCGCCCGCTCACCGGCGGGCCGCCGCCTTGCACTGCGCAATCTGGATTATACGACGCACCAGCCTGGCGAGGATACTCAACGCCGCCGTCTTGCGCCCGACGAGGTCTGCGCGGTGCTGGAAAGCGACTTCGGACTACGCCTTGCCGATCGCGACAACCTGACCGCGAAGATACGGACGCTCGCCTGATCCCTAAAGCAGGTGCGCGACCGGTGCGAGATCGTACCCCGCGCGCGCTGCGGCGGCCTCGATCTCGTCGCGTGCGCGTCCCTCCCCGGCCTGCGCGACTGCCCAGGCATAGGTCGACCGCGCGCCGGAGCGGCAGAAAGCCAGAACCTTGCCCTCGGCACCGTTGATGGCGTCGCGCATCGCCTCGGCATCCGCCGGGCCGATGCCGCGCGCAATGGGGATGTGACAGTAGGATAGTCCGGCGGCCTCGGCGGCGGCCTTAATCTCGGCCGCGGCGGGCTGACCCGGTTCCTCGTCGTCGGGGCGATTGTTGACGATGGCGGTGATCCCCTGACTTTTCAGCCCTGCCACCTGCTCGGGCAGGATTTGCCCGCTGACCAAGGTCTTGTCGTCAAGCTGGTGCATGGTCGCTGTCCTTAATGTGCGCCGCAACGGCGTCGAGCATGGCCTGACCATAACGCTGAAGCTTGGTTTCGCCCACGCCGGATATTCGCGCCAACTCGTGGAGGCTCTGCGGGCGAGCTGCCGCAATGTCGCGCAGGACGCTGTCATGAAAGATGACGTAGGGCGGCACCCCCTGCTCGCTGGCCAGTGCGCGGCGGGCTTCCCGAAGCGAATCGAACATCGGATCGGCCGGGCCTCCATCCCGCGGTCGTTTCGCTTTCTGGCGCTTGGGCGGTACGGTGATGCGCACCTCTTCCCCGCCCTTCAAGATGGCCTTGGCTGCGGGTCCGAACGAGAGCCCGCCATAGGCATCGGCTCGCAACGCATCGCGGGCGATCAATGCTCGCGACACAGGCCGCACGAGCTGCAGCTCATCGGCCGACGCAATGCCGAACACGGACAGCCGGTCGTGCCCGAAGCTGCGCACCTTGTCATTGTCGTTGCCGGCCAGCACGTCGGTGAGGTGCGCGACCCCAAAGCGCATCTCGGTCCGAAAGGCCGCCGACAGCAATTTGCGCGCGATCTCGGTTGCATCCACCGTCTGCGGCGGGTTCAGGCAATTGTCGCAATTGCCGCAACTTTCCGGCGGGTCCTCGCCGAAGTGGCGCAGCAGCACGGCGCGGCGGCAGCCTGCCGTCTCGACGAAGGCTGCCAGGGCGTTAAGCCGATCGCGCTCACCTGGGCGACGATCCGGCTCCACCTCAGTCTCGATGCGGCGGCGCGCGCGGGCGAAATCCTCGGCCGACCAGAACAGCCATGCCTCCGCCGGGTCGCCGTCGCGGCCGGCGCGGCCCGTCTCCTGGTAATATGCCTCGACCGACTTTGGGATGCCCGCGTGCGCGACGAAACGGACGTCCGGCTTGTCGATGCCCATGCCAAAGGCGACAGTGGCCGCGATCACCATCTCCTCCGACGCGACGAACGCAGCTTGATTGCGGGCACGTACCTGGGGCTCCAGCCCGGCATGATAGGGCAGCGCCTTCCGCCCGCCGCCCGCCACCTGCTCGGCGATTTTCTCCGCTCCGTCTCGGCTCGGTGCGTAGACGATCCCGGGGCCCGGATGCGCGGCGAGCAGCGCCTTCAGCTGACCACCTAATCCGTCCCGCGGCTGCACATGGTAGCGGATGTTGGGACGGTCGAAGCCGGAGATGATCAGGCCGTCCTCCGCGATGCCGAGCTGCGCCAGGATGTCGGCGCGCGTTCGCGCATCAGCGGTGGCGGTCAGCGCCAGCCTTGGCACATCCGCAAAGGCGTCGAGCAGAGGCCGGAGCAGGCGGTAATCGGGCCGGAAGTCATGCCCCCATTCGCTGACGCAATGGGCTTCGTCGATAGCGATCAGCGACAATGGCACGCGGTCGATCAACCGGCGGAAGCCCTCGGTGGTCGCCCGCTCCGGCGCGGCATAGATGAGGTCGAGCTCGCCGGCTCGCAGGCGGTCGATCGTCCGCTCGCGGTTCTCATCGGCGGATGTCAGTGATGCCGCACGGATTCCGAAGGCTTCCGCCGAGCGGATCTGATCGTGCATCAACGCGATAAGCGGGGAGATGACCAAGGCCGTGCCCGGACGCGCCAGTGCCGGCAGCTGGTAGCAAAGCGACTTGCCCGCCCCCGTCGGCATCACCGCCAAAGTGTGCCGTCCCGCCATGACCCGGTCGACCACCTGTTCCTGCACACCGCGGAAATGATCGAAGCCGAAGGTTGTCTTGAGGATGTCCCGAGGGGAGGTCACCTCCTCGTCATTGTGAGGAGCGGCGCGACGAAGCAATCCACTACGAGCGGAGCACGAAAGATGTGCAGTCCCCAAACTGTAACAGACGCGTCCTATCGCTGCCTGAATTCGCTGGTTGATGGAGTCGAAGTCGTGGGTCCAATCTCATTCGTCATGGTCGTGATGGCCTGCGGCCAGGGCGACAGCTGCAAACCGATGATGACCATGCCGGCGGCCTATCGCAGCGAGTCCGCTTGCCTGGCCGACCGCGCCGACATTCTTGGCGCGCTGAGCCGCCCCGGCGACAAGCTGGTCGCCGAATGCCGTTCGGAGCGCACCAACAATGGCGCCAGTGCGCCGGTTCGCTCCTCGGGCAAGGCGCGCCCGCTCGCCTGATCCGCGGCGGCTATTCAGCCGCCTGCGCCGTTTCCTCGAGCACCCGCTCGGCCGCCTGCCGCTCCCACAATTCGGCATAAAGCCCGCCGCGCCGCAGCAGTTCGTCATGCGTGCCCTGCTCGGCAACCCGCCCCTGATCCAGCACGACGATCCGGTTCGCATCGACGATGGTCGACAGCCGGTGGGCAATCACCATCGTCGTGCGGCTCTGCGAGACACGGTCTAGAGTGTCCTGGATCGCCTGCTCGGTCCGCGTGTCGAGCGCGCTGGTGGCCTCGTCCAGAACGAGGATGGGCGGGTTCTTCAGCAGGGTCCGCGCGATGGCCACACGCTGCTTCTCGCCGCCCGACAATTTCAGCCCGCGTTCGCCGACCATCGATTGGTATCCGTTCGGAAGCGAGGCGATGAAGCTGTCGATCGACGCACCGCGTGCTGCAGCCTCGACCTCGTCCTGCCCGGCATCCCCGCGCCCGTAGCCGATGTTGTAGGCAATCGTGTCGTTGAACAGCACCGTGTCTTGAGGAACGATGCCGATGGCGGCGCGCACGCTTTTCTGCTGAACCTGCGCCAGGTCCTGACCGTCGATGGTGATGCGCCCGGCTTGCGGATCGTAGAAGCGATAAAGCAGCCGCGCGAGGGTCGACTTGCCGGCACCGGATGGACCGACGACGGCGATCGTCTGGCCCGCTGGAACGTCGAGGTCCAAACCTTTCAAGATCTCGCGCCCGTCCTCATAGCCAAAGTGGACGCCCTCGAAGCGAATATGGCCCTGGCTCACAACAAGCGGCGGGGCGCCTTCCGCGTCCACCACCTCGGCCGGCGTATCCAGAAGCTCGAACATCGCCTCCATGTCGATCAGCCCCTGGCGGATCGATCGATAGACCCAGCCCAGCATGTCGAGCGGGCGGAACAGCTGCATCAGGAGCGAATTGACCAGCACCACGTCGCCCGGCGTGAACCGGCCCTGGCTCCAGCCCCAGACGGTGAAGATCATCGCGCCGGCCATCATCGCGTTGGTGATCAGCGACTGACCGATATTAAGCCAGGCAAGCGACGTTTCGTTGCGGACGGCGGCGCGCGTAAAGGCGTCCACCGCCTCCTCGTAGCGCCGAGCCTCCCGCTCCTCCGCGCCGAAATACTTGACCGTTTCATAATTCAGCAGGCTGTCGACGGCGCGGCCGATGGCGCGATTGTCGACGTCGTTCATCTCGCGCTGAAGCTTGGCCCGCCACTCGGTCACCACCTTCGTAAAGGTGATATACACCGCCACCATCACCAAAGTCGCCGCGACCAGCCCGAAACCGAACTTCACCAGGAAGATGGCGCAAATGGCCGCGAGCTCGATGATCGTCGGGCCGATGTTGAACAGGATGAAGTAGAGCATCGTGTCGATGCTCTTGGTCCCGCGCTCGACGATCTTGGTCAGCGATCCCGTCCGCCGCTCGAGATGGAAGCGCAACGACAGGTCATGCACATGGCGGAACACTTGGCCCGCCAGCGTCAGCGCCGCCCTCTGACCGACCTTTTCGAACAAGGCGTTGCGCAGATTGTCCGACAGCACGCCCGCGAACCGCGCCAGCGTGTAGGCAAGCACCAGCATGGCAACGATGCCGAACACCGCACCGCCGCCCGTCATGCGGTCGACCACCGCCTTGTAGGCGAAGGGCATCACCAGCACTGCGCCCTTGCCTGCAAGCACCAGCACAACGGCGGCAATGACGCGGGCTTTCAGCTCGCGCTGACCCGCCGGCCAGAGCATCGGCAGGAAGCGCAACAAGGTACGCACGCTGGCGTTGGGTTTGACGGGATCGGCGGCGGCGGAGGTCATGGGCCGCACTCATGTAGGAAGTGGTGCGCTGCAGCACAAACAATGCGACGAACCGTTTGGAACAACGGCATAATTTCTGGGTTGTTGATTCAAGTTAATCGCGGGAATTCAGTGCCATGGGCGCAGGCTATTTCATCATCGCAATCCTAGGCTGCGCCGACGGCAGCGGCGCCTGCACGCCGGTCGCGACGGAGCCGACGCACTACGCCACGAAGGCAGAATGCGTCGCGAACGTTGATGCGGCGCTGGCCCGTAGCACCGACCTCGACTTCCCTGAACTGATGGCTGAGTGCCGCGAAGTGAGCGCGCCGCTCGGCGCCTCCGCAACCACGCCCAAGCGCGAGGCTCCGCGCGTGATTCTGGCGTCCGCTCGCCGCGGTTAACCGCCGCCCGGAATCGACCAACCACAGGAACGCTCCGACACTCCCGCCGTTCACATCGGCAAAGAGGAGATAGGCATGTCGGACGTCATTGAACCCATGGTGCACCAGGACAATGAGCCTGGTCACGAGAGCCAGCTCGATCCCAAACCCGAATGGCAGCCCCGCTATCCTGGATCCGGCCGGCTCGAAGGTAAGGTGGCGATCATCACCGGATCGGACAGCGGAATAGGCCGAGCGGTCGCGGCACTCTACGCCCGCGAAGGCGCTGATGTCGCAATCGTCTACCTGTGCGAGCATGACGATGCAGAGAAGACGAAGCAGATCGTCGAAGGCGAGGGCCGCAAGGCGATCACCATTGCCGGCGATCTCGGCGACAAGGACTTTTGCCAGCTGGTGGTGGACCGTACGGTTGCCGAGCTGGGCGGTCTAGATATCCTCGTCAACAATGCCGGCGAGCAGCATTGGGCCAAGGACATCCGCGACATCAGCGAAGAACAGCTGAAGCGCACCTTTCAGACCAACATCTTTTCGATGTTTTACCTGACGCAGGCGGCGCGCCAGCATCTGAAGCGCGGCTCCGCCATCGTGAACTGCACCTCGATCACCTCCTATCAGGGGGAGGAAATCCTGCTCGACTATAGCTCGACCAAAGGTGCCATTACCGCCTTTACCCGCTCGCTTAGCCAATCGCTGTTGAAGGACGGCATCCGCGTCAATGGCGTCGCGCCGGGTCCGATCTGGACGCCGCTCAACCCGTCAGGCGGGCAACCGCCGGAGAAAGTGCCCGAGTTCGGCAAGAATGCGCCCATGGGCCGCCCGGGGCAGCCGAACGAGGTCGCGCCCAGCTTTCTGTTCCTCGCCTGCGAGGACTCAAGCTACATGACCGGCCAGGTGCTGCACCCAAACGGCGGCACTGTCGTCAACGGGTAGCCGACGTTTGTCATAGCAAGGGAGCGAGGCAATCCAGTGCTGCGCTGGATTGCCTCGTCGCTGCGCTTCTTGGGAAAGCGGGTTGGCGATATTTCCCAAACGGCGGTGTGAATTGCGCCAACTTCAACGATGACCCAGTCACCGCCTACTGAAAACAAACGAGTTTTTCAGTTTGGCACGCTCCCTGCATTAATGGTGGCGTGGACCCACTCAAGGGCCACGAACCAGAAAAAGGGAATGATCAATGACTGCCATCTTCACCGCCAGCCGCCAGCACGCCACCGCGTTCGCCGCCGCGTTCGTCACCGCCATGCTGTTTCTCAGCACCGCCGTCGGCCCGCTGCCGGTTGCCTAACCCACCTCTATCGGAGCTTTCGAAATGACCAGCCGTTTTCTTCTCAACAAGCGCGACGGAAAGATCATGGGCGTGGCCGCGGGTCTTGCCGATTTGACCAATGTCGATCCGCTGCTGATCCGCCTCGGCCTCGTCGTGCTCGCCTTCGCAACGTTCCCCGTGGTGCCGATCCTCTATGTCCTGACCGGCTGGTTGGCGTCCAGCCGGTGACCGACGCACTGCACCCTAGTCGAATAATTCCTCTAGGAACGACTTCCGCCGCTTGTGCGGCTTGTGACCATAGCCTTGGTGATAGCCAGGCTGAGGAGCACCCCAAGGACCCTGCGGCGGGGTGGGCGCGGGCGGAGCTTGCGGCGCTGGAGACGGCTGCGCTGCGGCCTGTGAGGCTGCATTTCGCTCAATGATCTTGTCGAGCTCGCCGCGGTCCAACCAAACGCCGCGGCAGGTGGGGCAATAATCGATCTCGATCCCGGACCGCTCGCTCATCACCAGTGTCGCGCCGTCCACCGGACACGTCATCGGACCATTCGCCATCAACCTCTCCCTTGCTTTCTGATCCCGCCTAAGTGGGTATGCGCCGCGAAGGCGTCCAGATGCCCTCCACGGTTGCACGTGGCGACAGCCTCACTATCCTGCGCCCCGACCTTAAGGGAATCTCACCATGCGCAAGCTAATTGCCGGACTGATCGTTGCTGCCGTTGCCGCGCTGCCCGCGTCCGCGGCCTTGAAGCAGGGCGCAGTCGCCCCCGACTTCTTTGTCACCGGCGCTCGCGGCGGCAAGGACTTCCGCCTCCACCTGACCGAGCAGCTCCGCAAGGGACCACTAGTTCTTTATTTTTTCCCCAAGGCATTCACCCAGGGCTGCACGCTGGAAGCGAAGGCCTTCTCCGACGCAATGCCCCAGTTCCGCAAGGCCGGTGCCCAGGTGGTTGGCATGTCGGCGGACGACCTCCCCACCCTCAAGAAGTTCAGTGCCGAGGCGTGCCGCAACGCCTTCCCGGTCGCGACCGCGACGAAGGACGTGATCGGCAAATATGATGTCGCGATGGGCAATTCCGGCCTGACCAACCGCACATCCTACGTCATCGCGCCCAACGGCCGGATCGCCATGGTCCATTCGGAAGGCGACTGGAGCAAGCATGTCGACATGACGCTTGCTGCAGTGCGAGCCCTGAAGCGAAGCTGAGCGGGGCGTCAGGGCGCGATATAGACAAAGGCGCGTCGTCCGCTCAGCAGCTGCACCTCCACCCGCCGGTAATTGCCCCCTTCATAATCGTCCGTGGCCGCAATTTCATCGGGCGTAAGGTCGAACACCACACCGCTGATCCGGTCGTGATCGCCCGCGCTTGGGACGGCAATGGTGTGAACCTCCATCCCCGACAGTTCCACGACGTCGGGATCGTGAATTGTGATTGGCTCGAGCCGGAAGCCGACCAGCACATCGGCCCTACCCTCCAAACGGCGTCCGTAGGTGCCGAGCTGCACGTCCGGCTGCTGCAGCGTACCATAAGAGAAGAGGGAGGTGACGCGGTTCATCGCGCCGCGCTTAGGCGGGGCGCACTGACCTGCGCTACGGTTTTTGGGCCAGTGGCTTGCCACGATGCGCCAAACTGTAGGAACAATCGCGACGTTCAATCGTCGGTGGGCGCTTGCACAATCACCACGTCAGGGGAATACAAATGAAGATTATGAAATTCGTCGCCATTGGCCTTGGCTGTGCCGTTCTCGCAGCTTGCGGCGGCAACACCGAGGAAAATACGGCGGCTGACGCCAACCTGTCGACCATGGACATGAACATGGGCACGTCCGACATGAACATGGGCGACATGAACATGACCGCCGACATGAATGCCATGGACGTCAACGGCACGATGGATTCCAGCGGAAACATGACGGCCGAAACCAACATGACCGACATGAACACGTCCGGCAACGCGATGTAATCAGTCGGGCATCGACCCGATGAGGGCGTCTGCGTGCCGCAGGCGCCCTTTTCTTTTCCGCCGCTTGCCTGGCGCTTATGCCCGGCTAGGCTGAAGCGGGAAGGAAGCGGGAATGCGAACCATCATGATTGGCGGCCTGCTGTGCTGCGCCGCCACGAGTGCGGCAGGGCAGACGGTTTATCCGCTCACCGCCGCATCTCGCGCCGACCCGTCCGTCCGGCATGGCACCCTTAAAGGCCCGTTCGAGTTCCACAGCAGGATTTTTCCCGGCACGGTTCGCCGTTACTGGGTCTACGTCCCCGCTGGCTACAGTCCGGCACGGCCTCCGAACCTCCTCGTCTTTCAGGACGGACAGCGCGCCACCAATCCGGACGGCTCGCTGCGGGTGCAGAATGCGCTCGATAACCTGATTTCCAAGAAGGAGATTCCACCGACGCTGGGCTTGTTCGTCACGCCCGGCAACCTCAGCCAGCGCTATCCCGACAATCTGGGCATGAGCAACCCGGACCACCGGGTTGAGGAATATGATGACCTAGACGACGACTATGTGCGGATGCTCACCGACGAGCTGATGCCGGAGGTTGCCAAGCGCTGGCGGTTCAGCAGCGATCCAAGGCGCCGGGTTATCGGCGGCACCAGCAGCGGTGCCATCGCCGCCTTCACCGCCGCCTGGCACCGTCCGCAGGCGTTCGGCAACGTCATCAGCTTCATCGGCAGCTACACGTCGATCGGCTATCGCGCGGCGACTGCGACCACCCCTCTGGTTCCCGGCGGCGATCTCTACCCGGGAATGATCCGCAAGAGCCCGATCCGCCCCATTCGCATCTTCCTTCAGGACGGCAGCGCCGACCTCGACAACGAACATGGCAACTGGTTCCTGGCCAACCAGCAGATGGTGAAGGCGCTCCAATGGGCGAACACCAATGCCGACAAACAAGGCGACAAGGGGCCGCGCTACGACGTCCGCTACGTCTGGGGCACGGGCGGTCACAGCGATGATCACGGTGGCCAGATCCTCCCGGATGTGCTGCGTTGGATCTGGCGGGGCCAGATGCCGGCGAAGCGCTAGCGCCCGGACTTACGAAACAGCGCTGCGGCGCTCGACCACAGAGCAACGAACACCAGGGTGATAAGTCCGGTACGCGTGTCCTGCCGGTAGCCGATCGCACCGGCAATCGCGTGCGCCAAAGCGGCGAGCGCCATAATCACGGCCAAGCGCCCCGCCTTGCCACCAACGCATATCGACGCAACCAGCGCGACAACCGGGATCGCGAGCAGCACCAGATTGATCGGCGCACTGCCGTCGCCGATGTAGCCGACCGCAAGATTGCTGAGGATCATCAGTGCGCCGGTGCCGATGCCGATCAGCGCGCCGAAAGGGTAGGCCCAATCGTGGGCACGGCGGACCGCAAGCTCGAGCATCAGCCCGATCACGCCGAGCAGCGCAGCGGCGAACAGGAAATCGCCGGCCGACCAATCCACGCCCGACTGCGGTGCTACCTTCATCGCAACGAGGGGCGCCGCAATCAGCCCCGCCGCGCCACTCCACCCGGCCCAGCGCACCCACCGAATGTTCATCTCGCCGTTCGCCATCGTCATGAGATCTGCCTCCTTCTCGTCGAGCAGGCACTATCGTGTCGACCGGTGAGCGGCATGAGCACGGCGTGAGGAAGCGCTGAAAAGACGTTTCGAAGTACCGCCGTTTGGTCAGGACTGCGACCCGGTGCCGCCCGCTTCGTTGAGGAGATGAGGAGACCAAGACCATGGCCGACAAGACACTCGACGACATCAGCGGGGCGATGCGCGACATCGACTTTTGCATGCTGACCACCCGCCGAGAAGACGGCGGTATGTCGGCGCGGCCGATGTCGAATAACCGCGAAGTCACCTACACTGGCGACAGCTACTTCTTCAGCGACGGCGACACCGACAAGGTGCGGGAGATCGACGCCGACCGCCACGTTGCGCTGGCGTTCCAGGGCAAGGCGAGCCTTCTCGGCCAACCCGGAATCTTCATCGCCGTGGAGGGCGAGGCCGAGCTGATTCGCGACAAGACAAGCTTCGCTGAGCATTGGACGAGCGATCTCGACCGCTGGTTCGAACAGGGCGTCGATACGCCTCGCCTGACGCTTATCAAGGTCCACGCTGGCCGCGTTCACTGGTGGGATGGCGGCGAGGAAGGCGAGGTGCGGCCGTAAGCCCGTCTACACTTCGGACTGGACTGCGCTGGCTGCTCGGCGGCGGGTACATCGCCGTCGGAATTCTGCACTTCCTCTTTCCCGAGGCACTGATCGCGATCACGCCGAACTGGGTGCCGGCAAAGCCGCTGGTGATCACCCTCACCGGCATTGCCGAAGCGGCCGGTGGCGTTGCGTTGCTTCAGCCCTGGTCCGCAGCACTTCGGCGCGCCGGCGGGATCGGGTTGGCGATTTATGCCGTCTGCGTCTTCCCAGCGAACATCAACCACATGCTGATCGACATAGGATCGGCACACCCGCGGCTCGGCTGGGGATACCACATCCCCCGAATGCTGTTGCAGCCGGTGCTGATCTGGCTGGCACTGTGGGTCAGCAACGACCACAAGTTCGATGCGGCCTGAAGGCGCTTGGTGCGTTGCGTCCCTCGTGAAAAAATTCCTGTTCCTCCTCACCGCAACGCTGACGCTCGCCGCCTGCGTCAACACGTCGGACCGGATCGCGGCGGAACTCACCAAGGCCGGGCTCGACCCGTCGCGTGCCCAGTGTGTCGGCGGCTCGCTGGAGCGAGATCTGTCGATCGGCCAGCTTCGCCAGCTCGCAGCCGCGGCCCGCGCCTATCGCAGCGGCGACGTCACGCCCGGAAGGCTGAACGGGGCCGACCTCCTTCGCATCGGCAGCGAGGTCCGTGATCCGGCAGTGCCGATTGCTGTCGCCAAAGCGGCGGGGCGGTGCGCCTGAGCGCCGCTTAGCCGATCTTTCGGATCGTGCCTTCGGACTTGGCGACGGTGACGCCCATCTTCTTGATCTTGGCGCTCATCTCCGCGGCCTTCAGGCCGGGCAGCGGCTTCATCCACTGCTCGACGTTGAGGCCATCCTTCATCTTGAAGCGGAAGCGGTAGGCCGGACCCACCCGATCGATCGCAACCGGCCCGACAGCTTCCGTCATCACCGCGGTGAAGCTGTCGGCGTCGGCTCGGCGGACGCGCCAGCGGCGCTGCTTCGCCGGCTGACCTTCGTCGAGCACCTGCTGGACAAGGGTCAGGCTGCCGTCCGATTCGATCCGCCCCTGACCGATGCTGCGCGCCGAATAGGGCTTCTTCAGCATGATCTTGACGGTGCTTTGCGACACCGTGCGCCCTTCAAAGAAGCGCAGCGGGTCGAGAGTCGGCTGCGCCGGCGCCGCACCGATCAGCGCGACGAGGGGCAAGCAGAGAAGGGCACGCTCTCCAAGCATGAACCGGTAACGAAGCACAAACGCCATGGTTTCGAAAGGCTTAAATGCGCGTTCCGTAACGGGAATGTGTCAGGGCCGGACGGGCGTTGCAGCGAGATCGCCGATCACGGTGGTCCACGGCCGCACCTCCCATCGCTCGACCAAGCCGTTGGTCACGTAAGGATCACTTCGCGCGAAGGCTTCGGCGGCGCGGCCGTCTTCGCCCTTGAACAGAAGGACCGCGGTGTCGGCAGGATCGCTCAGCGCGCCCGCGAGCACGATGTCGCCGCGCTCCTGTGCTTCCCAGGCGAGGCGAAGATGCTCGGTCCGGAACTCAGCGCGCCGTTCGAGATAGTCGGCGCTGAGCGTGTAGAAGAGAATGAAGTGCTTCACTTACCGGCCATTCTGGTCTGGTTGAACGCGACGGCGGCACGGACGATGGCGCTGAATGCCTCGGCGTCCACTTGGTCCCCTTCGCGAATGTCGAGCGCGCGTCGTGTCCCGGCGTCGAGGCTGGCGTTGAAGACGCCTGCGGGATCGGGCAGCGACGCCCCGGCGGCAAAGGTCAGCTTGACCTTATCCTTGTAGGCCTCTCCCGTGCAGATGATGCCGTCGCGGCTCCACGTCGGGACTCCGTCCGGGTTGGAGGGCTTGCGCCACTTGATCTCCTCGGTGATTGCCGGGTCGGCGTCGCGGATTAGATGTCGCAGCCGCTGCAGGGCAGCTCCACGCCAGTCGCTCAACTTGGCGATGATCGCGTCGATTTCCGCCGATGGGCTCATGGTTCAGCCCTTGTCCTCGGCCAGCGTGTGGGCGACGAGGGCGTTGGCGTGGCCGTGGCCCATCGCATGTTCGCTCTTCAGCCAGGCCACATGCTCTATATGCTTCGCCGGCGGGCGGGCGCGGAGCAGGGCTTTCCACTCGGCGATGGGGCGGCCGTACTTCTTCTCGATGGAGGGGAAGTAGGAGGCGGGACCTTTGACCTTCTCGTCGCTCATTCGGGTCTCCGTTCAACGCGGCTGATGGGCGGAGTAAGGCAAAAGACCAGATCGAGAAAGGGCGGCGCCGTCGAGGAATCAAGCCGCGAGGTGACCTCCGGTCGTCTTCGGCTCCGGCGGCTTGGCCGAAAGTCACGAAGTTGACGTGGTGACGAAGATCCGCGGGTCGCCACTCCCCTCCGTAGCGAGCCTGTCGAGGGTGATGCGAGTGTGACCTTTGTCAACTTCGCCGCTTTCGGGCGGCCAGGCGGGGAGCGCGATCGCCTTTTTCCAGATGTGGGCGAACAAGCCGTGGGGATCGCGGCTGCGGAGGCGATAGGCGCTTTCGCGGGTCATCCCGACGCACTCGGCCGCAAGCCGGACATTGCCGGTGTGGAGGAGAACAGTGAGGAAGCGCAGATGACGCTTGGCGGTCCAGCCATCGCTGCGGGGCGGGGTGGCGAGGAGGGGCTTGGTTCGCTGGTAGCTCATCGAACAGGGTAAGGCACAAACCCCGCGTTGTAGGACAGCATTTTTCTGCTTGACCCCGTACCATGGTACGGAAGCTAAAGGGGTGAGGCCCACTTACGGGCAGGGTCATCAGAAGGAGAAATGACATGACCAGCCAGCACACCGAACAGCAGGTCAAGGCCGCCAAGCTCGACACGCGCGGCGGTTGCCGCTGCAGCCCGTGCACCTGCAAGAATTGCAGCTGCTGACGAGAAGGGCCGCGCCGCTGGATGGCGCGGCCCTTTTCCCATCTCCTCGGCCCGCTTTGCCGTCTCGTGCGTTGGGGCGTTTGCAATCAAAGGAGACGGGCATGGCCAAGGGTCAGGCGAAATCGAACAAAGAAGCGCGCAAGCCGAAGAAGGAGAAGGTTAAGACGATCGCGGCCAACCCGTCGACCAAGGGCGGTGGCGGCTTGACGAAGGACTGATCCGCCGGAAAGGGACGTCGCCATGGCGGGCCCGAATGCCGTGCAGATCCTCGTCGACGCGGACGCCTGTCCAGTGAAGGACGAGATCTACAAGGTCGCCTGGCGCCGTGAGGTGCCGGTGAAGGTCGTCAGCAACAGCCATTTGCGCGTTCCCGCCCATCCGCTGATCGAGCGGGTGGTGGTCGGCTCCGGCTTCGACGCGGCCGACGACTGGATCGCGGAGGCTGCGGACGGCGGCACGGTGGTGGTCACCGGCGACATCTTGCTGGCCGACCGTTGCCTGAAGAAAGGGGCGAGCGTCATCGCGCCCAATGGCAAGCCGTTCACCGCCGCAAGCATCGGCGGCGCCATCGCTACCCGGGCGATTATGGCTGACCTTCGGGCAGGTGCCGGCGACGGCATCGGCGGCCCGGCGCCGTTCACGAACGCGAGCGCTTTGTCGGAATGACCGTCGAGCTTGGCTTGGAGCGCCCAACACTCTCAGCTTGATCCTTCCTTGTAATGGCAAGGGCCTTCGGGCCCTTGTTGCTATGTCGTCAAGGCTAACAGTCTCTCCGCTTCTCTCGGTTTCCACGATCAGAAGTCGGCTGAGAGCGGCTACCTCGGACACCCTTCGATAGTTTAGAGGCACGTTGCCTTGTACAAGACTCGATCAACGCTCCCGTTCGCGCGCGGCGCGGATAATTGGCGGCACCGATAGAAGGATCGCCGTCACCAGCCCGCCGATGGCAAGGAGGCCGAGCGGCGTCGCCTTCACCTCCGCGTCGAGGATGACGCGGTCAGCGATGCTAATGCGGGTGCGGGCGGTCTGCGGGGTCGACAGCGGACCGGCTTCGTTGCCGATGGCGGGCGGCAGCGCTTCATCCGTGGTGACGATCTCGCCGGAACGCGCGGTCATGCCTTGGCCTTATGCTCGGCGATCAGCCGGTCGATCTCCGCAATCCGCATTCGCTCGGGCGTGTCCTTGGGCAGGCCTTTGAGGCGGCAGGTGGCCCAGAGCGTTCTGCGCTCCGATTCGAGGCGCTTGAGATAAAGATCAGCCATTCGGCTTAGCTCTTCTGAGCCAAGGCATGCGCCACCAGCGCATTGGCGTGGCCGTGGCCGAGGCCGTGCTCTTCCTTGAGGAAGGCGACCAGCTCCATGTGCTTGGCGGGCTGGCGGGCGCGAATGAGGTCCTGCCAGTGGGCGATGGGCTGGCCGTACTTCTCCTCGATGGACGGGAAGTAGGAGGCGGGGCCTTTGACCTTGTCAGTCATGTTCGCGCCCACCGGCGCCGATGTATAGCTCTCTGCCGCCTTCGTTGTAGCGCTTGCTCATCGCCGCCATGCCCTCGTCCACAGGGAGCGCTCGCCCTTCGACAGGCTCAGGGTGAGCGCCGGTGGAGTTCAGCAAACCTACTTCCTGAAGCTTGGCGAAATCGCGCACCTCTTGCGTGATCTTCATGCTGCAGAACTTCGGGCCGCACATGGAGCAAAAGTGGGCGGTCTTCGCGCCTTCGGCGGGCAGCGTCTGGTCGTGATATTGCTCGGCCGTGTCCGGGTCCAAGGACAGGTTGAACTGGTCGCGCCAGCGGAACTCGAAGCGGGCGCGGGACAGGGCGTCGTCGCGGAGCTTGGCGGCGGGGTGGCCCTTGGCGAGGTCGGCGGCGTGGGCGGCTAGCTTGTAAGTGACGACGCCGACCTTGACGTCGTCGCGGTCGGGAAGGCCCAAGTGCTCCTTGGGCGTGACGTAGCAAAGCATCGCCGTGCCGTACCAGCCGATCATCGCGGCGCCGATGCCGCTGGTGATATGGTCGTAGCCCGGCGCAATGTCGGTGGTGAGCGGCCCGAGCGTATAGAAGGGCGCCTCGCCGCACGCTTCCAATTGCTTGTCCATATTCTCCTTGATCTTGTGCATCGGCACGTGGCCGGGGCCCTCGATCATCACCTGCACGTCCTGGTCCCAGGCGCGCTTGGTGAGCTCGCCAAGCGTGTAGAGCTCGGCGAACTGGGCTTCGTCATTGGCGTCGGCGATGCTTCCAGGCCGGAGGCCGTCGCCCAGTGAGTAGGCGATGTCGTAGGCCTTCATGATCTCGGTGATCTCGTCGAACCGCTCGTAGAGGAAGCTCTCCTTGTGGTGGGCGAGGCACCATTTGGCCATGATCGAACCGCCGCGCGAGACGATGCCGGTGACACGTTTGGCGGTCAGCGGCACGTAGGGGAGGCGGACCCCGGCGTGAATGGTGAAATAGTCGACGCCCTGCTCGGCCTGCTCGATGAGGGTGTCGCGGAAGATCTCCCACGTCAGGTCCTCGGCGATGCCGCCGACTTTCTCCAGCGCCTGGTAGATGGGGACGGTGCCGATCGGGACGGGCGAATTGCGGATGATCCATTCGCGCGTGTCGTGGATGTTGCGGCCGGTGGAGAGGTCCATGACGGTGTCGGCGCCCCAGCGGATCGCCCAGACGAGCTTGTCCACTTCCTGAGCGACATCGGATGCGACCGCCGAGTTGCCGATGTTGGCGTTGATCTTGACCAGGAAGTTGCGGCCGATCGCCATCGGCTCGGATTCTGGGTGGTTGATGTTGTTGGGGATGATGGCGCGGCCGCGGGCGATTTCGTCGCGGACAAACTCGGGAGTGACATAGTCGGGGATCGACGCGCCCCAGTCCTGTCCGTCGCGCTTGTATTCGCGCGCCATTTCGCGCCCGAGATTCTCGCGCGTGGCGACATATTCCATCTCTGGCGTAACGATGCCGCGGCGGGCATAGTACATCTGGCTGACGTTCATGCCGGCGCGCGCGCGCAGCACCTTCTTGCGGACGTTGGGAAAGGGCTGAACGCCGCCGCTGCGGTCGGGGCCGAGCTGCCCGTTATCCTCGGGACGAACTTCGCGCTGCTGAACCTCTTCGACATCGCCGCGGTCACGGATCCAGGCGCGGCGAAGTTCGGGGAGGCCGGCCATGATGTCGATGCGGGCGTCCGGGTCGGTGTAGGGGCCCGAGGGGTCGTAGACGCGCAACGGCGGCTCGCCTGACGAGGGCTCGAGATGGATCTCCCGCATCTTCACGCCGAGCGGGCCGACGTGAATCTTCCTGGAGCCGCGGATCGGGCCGGTGGTGACTTTAAGTTCTGTGCGCGCGGGGATGTCGGCCATTGTCTCGTCTCCAAGTGGAGCGAATGGCGGTGCGAGCCGTCTTCCGCTCCCTACGCCGGTGTCAGCCGGATCAGGTTCAGCGGGTCGAAGGCTCGTGCCTTCCTCTCAAGCGCCGATAGGACCCCATCAAAGTATGCTTTGGTGGGACCCGGTAGCGCTCCCCCGGGGATAGGACGGGCATAGGCCGATGCGGAGCCCGGCGCCAGTGGGCGCGTTGCTACCGGCGATGCACGTGATCGAAATCTTCCTGCCGCTGACCCGCAACGATGGGTCGGATCAGCCGCGCGAGCTGTTCACCCGGCTTCGCAGGGAATTGGTCGATCGATTCGGCGGTCTGACCGCCTTCACGCGGGCGCCGGCCGAAGGTTTGTGGGAAGATGAGGAAGGCGGCGTCACGGCGGACCGGATCGTCATCTTCGAAGTGGTTGCCGACATCGTCGACAAGGACTGGTGGAGCGACATGCGGGCGCAGCTCGAACGGGAGTTCGAGCAGGACGAAATCCTGATCCGCGCCCGCGCTGTCGAGCGGCTCTAGCGCCCTGCCGGAGCGGCCGCGGCGCCTGCACGCGCTTCGGCTTCGGTCAACGTGCCATCCTTGTTGGCATCGAGCTTGTCGAACTGGGAGAGAGCAGAGCCTTGATATTCGGCCAGGGTCACCTGATTGTTGCGGTCGGTGTCCCAGCGAGTCAGCTGCTGATCGGTATCGGCGGTCGCTTCCACCTTGCCGACCTGGGCGGCAAATTCGGCCAAGGACAGCTTACCGTCCTTGTTCTTGTCGAGCGCCGTTACGCCCTCTTTGGCGCGCGCCGGATTCTTCATCTTGGCGTCGATCTCGGCCACCGTGACGAACTTGTCCTTGTTGGTGTCGACCTCGGCGAACTGGCGCGCGAGCAGCTCCTTGATCCGGCCAAGCTCGATCTGCTCGGCCTTGGTGCGGGCGGCAAGATATTCGGTCTTGTCGAAATAACCGTCGCCATTGGTGTCGATCAGCTTGAAGCGGGCACCGAGGCTGGCGACCAGCTCTGCCCGTGGCAGCGGATCGTTCGCTCCCGTCTGGGCCAGCGCAGGGCCGGCAGCGGCGACAAGAAGTGCGCTCGCAAGAAGGGTGCGGGTCGCATGGCGCAATGGTCGTCTCCTGAAATCCTTGAAAGTTGCAATCGCTCAACGCCGCTGGAGATTGCTGGCGCCTGAACCCATATGAGCGGCGCCGCCATTTCGTCAAAGCGGCCCGCGGGCACGGTAGGCTGCAGGAGATAGAAAGTGAGCGGAGCAATCCGGCTGCATGAGACCGGCGGGCCCGAGGTGCTGCGCTGGGAAGAGGTGGAGGTCGGCGCTCCGGGTCCGGGCGAGGCGCGGATCCGCCAGCATGCAGTCGGGCTCAATTATATCGACGTCTACCATCGCATGGGTATCTATCCGCAGCCGCTGCCCTTCACGCCGGGATCGGAGGGCGCCGGTGTGGTCGATGCGGTGGGTGATGGCGTAACCGAGGTGCAGGTCGGCGACCGTGTCGCTTATGCCGGACCGGCCGGCGGCTATGCCGAGGTGCGGCTGATCCCCGCGGCGCAGTTGGTGAAGCTTCCCGAGACGATCGATTTTGAAACGGCCGCGGCGATCATGCTCCAGGGCATGACGGTGCACATGCTGATCCGCCGCATCCATGAGCTGAAGGCAGGCGAGACGATCCTGGTCCATGCCGCCGCGGGCGGCGTCGGCCTGATCCTTTGCCAATGGGCGGCTTCGCTGGGCGCGACGGTGATCGGTACCGTGTCGACGGAGGCGAAGGCGGCGCTGGCGCGGGCGCATGGCTGCCACCATCCCGTGATTACGGGAGAGGCGGACTTCGTCGCGGAAGTGGAGCGGATCACGGGCGGAAAGAAGCTGCCGGTGGTGTACGACAGCGTCGGCAAGGACACGTTCCTGCGCTCGCTGGATTGCCTGGCGCCGCGCGGCATGATGGCCAGCTTCGGACAGGCATCCGGTCCAATCGATCCGATATCGCCGACGCTGCTGGCGCAAAAAGGGTCGCTGTTCCTGACGCGTCCGACCCTTTTTCATTATAATGCAACGCGTCCGGAGCTGGAGCGCGCGGCGGCGGAGCTGTTCGACGTCGTGAAGTCGGGCAAGGTCAAGGTCGAGATCGGCCAGCGTTTTGCACTGAGGGACGTCGCCGAGGCGCATCGCGCGCTTGAGTCTCGGAAGACTACTGGGTCCACGGTTTTGCTGCCGTAAGCGCCTAGCTTCACTTTTCGGGCGCTTGGCGGTAAGAGGCCGCGACTTTTCCGTCACCTTTCACACACATGAGGATTTGATTTGGCCAAAGAAGAGCTTCTGGAAATGCGCGGCCGGGTGGTCGAACTGCTGCCCAACGCGATGTTCCGCGTCGAACTCGAAAATGGTCATGAAATCCTCGGCCACACCGCCGGCAAGATGCGCAAGAACCGCATTCGCGTGCTGACCGGCGACGAAGTGCTGGTGGAATTGACGCCCTACGATCTCACCAAGGGGCGCATCACCTATCGCTTCATGCCGGGCCGCGCCGGTCCCCCGGGCTATCCCTGATCTGAGGACGAGGCCGTGCGGCTGATCCTCGCCTCGGCGAGTCCCCGCCGCCTGGACCTGCTCGCCCGGATCGGAGTGACGCCGGACGAGGTCGCGCCTGCCGACATCGACGAAAGCGTGCCCAAGGCCGAGCTGCCGAAGGCGCATGCGCTGAGGCTGGCGGAAGAGAAAGCGGCGGCGGTTGCCGCGCGATTCCCGAACGATCTGGTGCTTGCCGCCGATACCGTCGTGGCCGTCGGCCGACGAATCCTGCCCAAGGTCGAGGATGAAGCGACGCTGCGCGCCTGCATGACGCTGCTGTCAGGACGGCGGCATCGGGTGATGACTGGCGTTGCGCTGGTCTGGCCAGGTGGCAGGCACAGCCGAGTGGTCGAAACCATGATCGCGATGAAGCGGCTCTCCGCCCAGGAGGTGGATTTCTACGCCGCCCATGGCGAATGGCGCGGCAAGGCCGGCGGCTATGCGCTGCAGGGCTATGGCGAAGTTTATGTGCGCCACATCGCCGGAAGCTATTCAAACGTCGTCGGACTTCCACTGGCAGAGACGCGTCACCTGCTGAAGAGCGCCGGTTACCCGCTTGCCTGAATGGATCATCGAGCATGGCATCGGCGAGACCCGCGCGGCGCTGATCGAACATGACACGATCATTGAGGCGCGGGTCCGGCGCGAGGGAATTATCCCCGCCGGAGCGGTGCTCGAAGGACGGCTGGTCGCGGTAGCGCCGCGCGTGACGGTGGAAGCGGGCGGCGAGCAGTTCCTGTTGCCGCGCGGTGCAAGCGGGATCAGCGAGGGCCGAACGCTCAGGGTCGAAGTGACGCGCGAGGCGCTGGGCGGTGCGGAGCCGTGGAAGCGGGGGCTGGCACGGCTCACCGATGACGCCCTGTGCGAGGCACCGCCCCTCTCGGTGGGGCGTGAGGGCATGATCGACGGCTGGGACGAGTTGCTGGAAGAAGCGCGGAGCGGGGTGGTGCGCTTCGAAGGCGGCGAGCTCCGGATCGAGCCGACGGCGGCAATGACGATGATCGACGTCGACGGCTGGCTGGTGCCGGACCGGCTGGGACAGATGGCGGCCTGGGCCGCGGCTGGCGCGATCCGGCGGCTCGACATCGGCGGGCCGGTCGGAATCGATTTTCCGAGCCTTCGAAGCAAGGAGGAGCGGAAGGCGGTGGACGAGGTGCTTGACGCGTACCTACCGGTACCGTTCGAGAAGACGGCGATGAACGGCTTCGGCTTCGTGCAGGTGGTACGGCCGCGGTCGCGAGCATCGCTGATCGAGCTTGCGGCGGACCGGGCGCCGTTCGAGGCGCGGGCCTTGTTGCGGCGGGCGGCACGGGAGGTTGGTGCCATTGGGCTGGCCGCGCATCCGGCGGTGGTGCGGGTGCTGCAGGGCAGGCCGGACTGGCTCGACCGATTGGCGCGGCAGATCGGCGGCGGGGTCGGCTTGCGGGCGGATGGGGCGCTCACCATGTCGGGCGGGTATGCCGAACCAGCCTAAGCCCTGCCCGGTTTGCCGGAAGCCCTCGTCCAGCGACTTCGCCCCATTCTGCAGTGCCCGCTGCAAGGATCGCGACCTCCTGCAGTGGCTCGGCGACGGCTATGCCATTCCAGGTCCGCCGGTCGATCCCGAGAGCGAGGTACTCGGGGTGGACAGGGGCGCAGACGAGGGTTAGGGGACGCTCCGCCCGCGCGAACCACCAGTCGCGGTCAGCGCACGCGCTGTGGGCCCAGGTAGCTCAGTTGGTAGAGCATGCGACTGAAAATCGCAGTGTCGGCGGTTCGATCCCGTCCCTGGGCACCATCTGCCCCGATGAGCAGCTAACGTCCCGCGATCCAGCTTCTTGCGACCGCTCCGCTTGAGTCCAGCTGGACGAGATCGGCGCTCATGCCCTTCGCGATCCGTCCCTGACGTCCGTCCAGTCCGAGGAAGGCGGCGGGATTGACGCTTGCCATCGCCACCGCGGTTGCAAGGTCTACACCCAGAAGCGCCTGGGCATTCCTGACCGCTTGCGCCATGTCGAGGTCTGAGCCTGCAAGCGTGCCGTCCTCGTTGACGCATACGCCATCGACGACGGTCACCGGCCGACCCTGAAGCATGAAGGACTTTTCGGCCGAGCCGACACTGGGCATAGCATCGGTAACGAGCATGAAGCGGTCCGCTGGCTTGCAACGGAGCGCCAGTTTGAGGCTGACGGCGCTGACATGGCGCCCGTCGAGGATGATCCCGCACCATGCGGCAGGGTCTTCAAGCGCGGCGCCAACAGCGCCCGGCTCGCGCGACCCGAGCTGGGACATGGCGTTGAACAGGTGGGTGAAGCCGCTGAGACCATGGTCGAGTGCCTCGCGGATCTCGGCATAGGTCCCGTCCGTGTGACCTGCGGCAACGATAACGCCATGCTCTACCAGCTGGGCGATCATATGCGGCGTCGTGCATTCCGGGGCCAGCGTCACCAAAGTTCGCCCCTTGGTTCGGGAGGTCACGAGCGCGAGGCCATCCTCGTCGAGCAAGCGGATCTTGCTCGCGTGGTGGATGCCCTTGCGCTGCCGGTTGAGAAAAGGCCCCTCGATGTGGATTCCAAGCACGCCCGGAATGCCTGCGGCGATTGCGTCGTCCACCGCAGCAATGCCCCGCTGGACCACATCCAGATCGTCGCTGATGAGGGTCGGCAGCAAGCCGGTGGTTCCGAAGCGGCGATGCGCGGTGGCGATGGCCTCGATCGCCTCCACCGTCGGCGCATCGTTGAACAGCACGCCGCCGCCGCCGTTGACCTGAACATCGATGAACCCGGGCACCAGCGTGTCGCCGCCAAGATCGTCGAACGCGATGCCGGAGGGGAGATCCGCAATCGGGACGACGGCATCGATGCGTCCGCCATCCAACACCACCGCGTGACGTTCACGCAGCCCCTCGGGCGTCAGCACCGTCGCATTGGCGAGCGCGTGCAGGCTCATACCGTCTCCGTCACCTTGCGCAGGTTACGGGGCTGGTCGGGGTTGAACCCGCGGGCAAGCGCAAGGGCATTCACCGCGCGATAGAAGGACTGGATCTGGAGCATCGGCTCAATCGCCGCATGGGCCTGCTGCACCGGAAGATGGACGGCACCGTCGACCGTGGGTCCCGCGACGAACAGCTTGCCGCCGCGCGACGCCACTTCGCGAACCAGCGAGTCGATGCTTTCGGCACTCTCGTCCGACTGACGGAATACCAGCAACGGGAAATCCGGGCCGGCGAGCGCGATCGGACCATGAAGCACCTCCGCAGCGCTGAACGCCTCCGCATGGATCCCGCAGGTCTCCTTGAATTTCAGCGCCGCTTCCTGCGCGATGCCGAGGCCGGGCCCGCGCCCGATCACGAACAGGCCGCTGACATCGTTGAGACCGGCGGACAGTGGCGACCAGTCCGCTTCCCACGATCGGCGAAGGAGATCGGGTGCCTGCTCAAGCGCTTCGGCCAGAACCTGATCCTCCGTCCATTCGGCGACCAAGTCGACGATGGCGGCAAGCGCGGCGATGTAGCTTTTGGTGGCGGCAACGCTGGTCTCCTTGCCGGCGCAGAGCGGAAGCACCGTGTCGGCGAGCTGAGCGAGCGGGCTGTCCTCGACATTGACCAGCGCCAGGAGGTGCGCGCCGGATTGCCGCGCTGCGCTGGCCGCGGCGAGGATGTCAGGGCTCTTTCCGGACTGGGAGATGGCGATGCACAGGGAGCGGCCGGTTTGCGGCTGGCTGTCGTAAACCGAGGCGATCGACGGCGCCTGCGAGCTGGTCAGAACGCCGGCACGCGTCTCGATCAGATAGCGGGCGAAGGTTGCGGCATGGTCGGAGCTGCCGCGTGCACAGGTCAGTACGGCGGTGGGACGGGTCGCGCGCAGCCGCTCGCCGAGCTGGGAAACGACGGCACGATTACGGCGGCGCTGCTCCTCCAGCACCGAAGCTGCCGACGCAGCCTCGGCGAACATCAGGGTGGATTGCGCGTCCGTCATGCCTGTGCGTTCAACTCCGCCACGAAATCATAAGCGTCGCCGCGATACCAGCTGCGGGTCATCTCCACCGCGCGCCCGTCCTCGAGGTAACCGCGGCGCTCGATCAACAACCCCGGGGCGCCTTGCTCGATCCGCAGCAGCCTCGCCTGCTCGGCATCGAAGAGAACGGCGCGCAGGCGCTGCAAGGCCCGGGCAGGCCGGTGGCCGCGTATGTCCAGCGCTTCGTACAAAGACGCCTCCACCTCGTCGGCGCTGCCGAGGGCGAAACTCGGAACGGTCGATTCCTCGATCGCCATCGGCATCTGATCGGCGAAGCGGATACGAGAGAAACGGAAGACGCGGCTGCCGGGACTGAGGCCGAGCGTCAGCGATTCGTCGGGCGAGACCAGGCTTTCCACCTTGCTCAGCCACTCGCTGCGCGGGACTCGGCCCCGCGATGCCATGTCTTCGGAAAAGCTGGTGAGCTTGGAGAATTGCTTCTCGACGCGGCCGGCGACGAACGTGCCGGCACCATGGCGACGCGTGAGGAGGCCGTCGGCGACCAGGCCGTCGAGCGCTTTACGGACCGTGATTCGGGACACGTCGAAGTCGGAGGCGAGATCACGCTCGGGCGGAAGTGCATCTTCCGGCTTCAGAAGCTGGCGCTCGATCGCGCCGCGCAGCGCCAGCTGCAGCCGCTGGTAAAGCGGCGCTCGCCCAAGCGCATCAAGCGGCCCCAACTCGCTGGCCAGTGACATTGCCTCTCCCCATCCGCCGGAAAGCGGACCCTAACATTAGAACCAATTACGTACCTCTTGCCCGACAAGAATAGCAAGACTGTTGCATGACTTTTTTGTTTCCACCTCTTGACGGCTAAATTGGTATGCATGATGGTACGGCATTGGTATGCTATTGGCATGCAGTTGGGGCAACAGGGGAATGGACATGAAACAGCACGCTCTGCTCATTGGATCCGCAAGCTTTCTGGCGTTGATGGCGACACCGGCAGCGGCGCAGACTGACCCTTCTACATCACCGGACTCGACTGCAGCCGCAGCGGCAGCCAGCGAGGGCGACAATGGCGAGATCGTCGTCACCGGCATTCGCCAATCGCTCCGCAAGTCGATCTCGGCCAAGCGCAATGCCGACGTCGTTCAGGACGTCATCACCGCCGAGGACATCGGCAAATTCCCGGACAAGAATGTCGCCGAAGCGCTTCAGCGCGTTCCGGGCGTCGTCATCAATCGCGAGTTCGGTGAAGGCGAGCGCGTGTCGCTCCGCGCCACCGCCCCGAACCTCACCAAGACTCTGGTCAACGGCCACGCCATCGCGACTGCCGACTGGTTCGTGCTGGAGCAGCTCTCCGCCACCCGCAGCTTCAACTATCTGACGCTTCCGGCCGAGATCGTCGGCACCGTCGAAGTATACAAGAGCCCGCAGGCGGACGTCGAAGAAGGGGGCATCGGCGGCACCATCAACGTCCACACCCGCAACCCGCTGGATCTGGACGCATTCACCCTGACCGGCTCGGCGCAGATGGTCTATTCCAGCCTGCGCAAGAGCTGGGACCCGCAGGCATCCGGCCTGTTCAGCTGGAAGAATGATGCGGAAACATTCGGCGTGCTGGTTGGCGCGGTCTACCAGAAGCGCGATATCCGCCGGGACGGTGTCGAGGTGCTCGGCTATTTCACCCAGCCGACCGCAAGTGGGCCGGTCCTTGTCCCATCGCTGATCGGTTCGGCGCTCTTCAAGCAGGAGCGTGAACGCTATGGCGCCAATGTCGGCCTGCAGTTCAAGCCGACCGACGACCTCGAGATCAACGTCACCGGACTTTATTCCAAATTCGGGGCCGACAACTTCAACCAGAACTATCTTGCCTGGGGCTCGAATGCGCTTGGCGGCGGGGGCACGCTGACGAATGCGCAGATCGAGGATGGCACCGCCGTGTCCGGTACGATCACCTCGACACCGGGTGGGCGCGCGGTGGTTTACGACGCTATCGACCGGAAAGCCTTTGCGAAGACCTGGTCAGCCGATTTCGATGCCAAGTGGCAGGTGAGCGATGCCGGCACCTTGCACTTCAAGACCGGCTATACCGAGGCACATGGGGATACGACGGCACAGCCCTTCTACGAAGGCGGGGCGCCGGGCGCCTTCACCTACGACCTGACGGGGCGCGCTCCCAAGGTCAGTTTCACGGGCGTGGATCCGACGGATCCCAGCGATCTCGCTTTCGATTTCGGCTCGCTCCACAAGATCACGAACACGGACAAAGAGAAGTACGCCTACGTCGATTACGAGCATGAAATCGGGTCCGGCATCCTCGACGCGGTCAAGTTCGGCGGAAAGTACACTGACCATGACCGCAAGACGGTGTTCCTCGCGACCACCTACGGCGGGTTCTTCCTGCCGCTACTCGCGCAAGGCTGCGGCGGGCCGTGCGATTCCACCGACTTTGCCGGCGGCCTGACCCCCGGCGACTTCCTCGACGGAGTGGCGTCGCCCGGCACGCTCACGAGCTTCTGGCAGGTGGACCGCCAGGCGCTGGAGGACATCTACTTCAGCCAGCCGGCAAGCGTTCGCGCGCGAATCATCAATCCGCCGGAGAACCACTCGATCAGCGAAAAAGCGCTCGGTGGCTACGGCATGCTGAAGCTGAAGGGCGACGGGTGGCGCGGCAACGTCGGCGTTCGTGTCGTCCGCACCCGGCAGACCTCGACCGGCAATCTGATCGGCGTTCCCGCAGGACCCGATACCGTCAACGACAATGCGTTCGGCGTCTACCTGCCGGTGACCGCCAAGCGCAGCTACACCGACGTGCTGCCGAGCGCGAACGTCGCGATCGATCTCAATCCCAACCTGGTCCTGAGGCTCGCGGTCGGGCGCACCGTTGCCCGCCCGGATTACACCGACATCGTGCCGCGCGTGAACCTCAACCCCGGTTCGCTGACGGCAGCCGGGGGCGATCCCCGCGTAGAGCCGTATCGCGCGAACCAGGCCGATGCTTCGCTCGAATGGTATCCGGATCGCGACACGCTGGTTGCCGCTGCCGTCTTCTTCAAGGACATCAAGTCCTACATCACTGACGACATCAGCCAGGAGGTGTTCCCGGTTCAGACAGCAACGCCGAACCTGTCGCGTTGTACGCCGGCGAACCCGGCGGAAAACCTTTACAACTGCACCTTCGACGTGAACCGCCGCGCCAACGGGCCGGGCGGGACCAACAAGGGCTTCGAGATCCAGGCGCAGCGCAACTTGTGGGGCGGCTTCGGAGCCATCGTGAACTACACCTTTGCCGACGCCAATTTCGACGGCGAGGGCGAAGTTCCGGGCGTGTCCAAGCATGCGCTGAACCTCACCGGCTATTTCGAAAACAGCTTCCTGTCGGCGCGGCTCAGCTACAACTACCGGTCGAAATTCTTCATCACCTACGACCGTGCGGCGCCGCTCAACCAGAAAGCGACGGCGTCGCTCGACGCGTCGGTCAGCGCCAACATCAACCGCAACGTCGCACTCACCTTCGACGCCATCAACCTGACGGAAGAGAAGATCGAGCAATATAGCGGAACCACGACCCGGCCGCGCGGCATCTACAACAATGGCCGGCAATTCTACGTCGGCGCCCGGTTCCGCTTCTAGGCAGGCCATCCGGCAGCGGCAGGCCATGTACCCCCATGCATCGCCTGCCGCTGCCGCCACGGCGTTGCCTCGCCTTGCGCTCAGGCGCATGAATGGCGGACGAGGAGCCAGGTCGATCCCAGTGACGTGTGAAGCATCTTGACCGACCTGTTGCTGAAGGCGCCGCTGACCGGCTGGGTCCGGCCACTTGCCGAGGTCGACGACCCCGTATTTGCCGAAGGAATGATGGGCGACGGTCTCGCCATCGATCCGCTTGGGCCGGAGCTATGCGCCCCGGCGGACGGTGAAGTCATCGCCATTGCGCCGACCTCGCACTCCATCACACTGCGGCTCGCAAATGGTGCGGAACTGCTGATCCACGTTGGGCTGGAAACGGTGGCACTCGGGGGGCGTGGGTTCGCCGTAAAGACCGAGGTCGGTGCACGCGTGAGCGCCGGCGACCCGCTGATCGCCATCGATCTCGAGGCGGTGGCACGTGGCGCCAAGAGCCTGCTCACACCCATCCTCCTGCTGTCCGAAGGCTATGAGGTTCGGCCGCTTGCGTTGAACCGGGCAGTGCGGGCGGGGGAACCGCTGCTCCATCTGGTCGGCAGCGGCGATGATGGAGGCTTGGTCGCGGCATCAGCATCGCAAATCTCCGGGGCCGTGCGGCTGCAAACGGTCGTCCGGTTGGCCCATGGAATCCACGCCCGGCCCGCGGCACGGATCGCTGCGGCGCTCAAGCCCTTTACCGCCGAGGTGCAGATCGAGGCCAACGGTCGGTCCGGCAATGCCAGGAGCACGATTGCCCTGCTGACCCTCGGGATCGGTCACGGCGCTGACATCGTCATCTCGGCGTCCGGCGAGGATGCGCACGCGGCGGCGGAGACGGTCAAAAGCCTGATCGACAGCGGGATGGGCGAGCTGAACGCCGCTGCCCCCCGTCCTGCGGAAGTCGTTCCAATCGCCTCGGGACCACGCTTTCCCGGCGTCTGCGCCGCCCCCGGACTGGCGATCGGCCCAGTGGTTCAGTTGATTGCGGCCGACGCCGATGTGCCTGCCGATGGGGTGGGCGTTGCTGCGGAACAGGCGCGGCTTCACGGCGCCGTCGACGCCTTGCGCGACGAGCTTGGCAAGCAGGTCGAAGGTGCCAGCGGCGTCGCCTTTGCCCATCGCGCGATCCTCGAGGATCCGGAGCTGGCGGTTGCGGCATTGCGGCATATCGATGCGGGCCGAAGCGCACCGTACGCTTGGCGTGCGGCGACGCGCGAGATGGCGGACCAGATTCGCAGGACGGGGGACGCCTTCCTGATCGAGCGGATCGACGATCTGGTCGATGTCGAGCGGCGGCTGATCGCCAAGATGACCGGACAGCCGGAGATCGACGCAACCGCCATCCCTGACACCGCGATCATCATCGCCGACAATCTGCTGCCTTCACAATTCATGGCGCTTCCAGCCGACCGCGTCGGCGGGATCGTGAGCGCCGGCGGCGGTCCGACGTCGCACGTTGCCATCCTCGCGGCATCGGCAGGGCTGCCGATGCTGGTTGCGGCGGGAGACGGTATTCTGTCGGTTCCAGACGGAACGATGGCGATCCTCGATGCGACCGCCGGACGCTTCAATGCTGCCCCGAGCGCAGAGCAGGTGGAGCGGACCCGGGCAACGATCACAGCCGAATCTGCAATCCGGTCGGACCAGCAGCAGGCGGCGGCGGCGGACTGCATCATGGCGGACGGGACCCGAATCGAAGTCTTCGCCAATCTTGGATCGGTTGAGGATGCGGCCCGCGCGGTGGAATATGGCGCCGAAGGGTGCGGCCTGCTCCGGACCGAATTCCTGTTCCTCGACCGACCGGCAGCTCCGACGTTCGAGGAGCAGCGCGACGTCTACCGAAGTATTGCCCAGGCACTCGGCGGCAGGCCGCTGATCGTCCGCACGTTGGACATCGGCGGCGACAAGCCGGTGCCCTATCTCGATCAGCCGGCGGAGGAGAATCCCGCCCTTGGCCGCCGCGGCGTCAGGCTGAGCCTTGCCCGGCCAGACCTGCTGTCGACTCAGCTGCGCGCAATCCTCGCGAGCGTTCCCGCCAACCAGTGCCGGATCATGGTGCCGATGATCGTCGACGTTGCCGAACTCCGGGCCGTGCGTGCCTTGCTCGCGGAGGCGCAGGCGGCAGCCGGAAGCGAAGACCATGTGCCGCTGGGGGTCATGATCGAAACGCCGAGCGCCGCGGTACTTGCCGACAGTCTGGCCGAGGAAGCGGACTTCCTGTCCGTCGGCACCAACGATCTCAGCCAATATGCCCTTGCCGTCGATCGCGGGAATCAGGCCGTGGCGGGGATGGTGGACGCGCTGCACCCGGCCGTGCTGCGCCTGATCGCTCAAGCCGCGCAGGGTGCCGCGACCAAGGGGAAATGGCTTGGCATTTGCGGCGGGTTGGCATCAGAACCGCGGGCCGCGCCCCTGCTCATCGGCCTGGGCGCGACGGAGCTGTCCGCCGTCCCGGCCGCGGTGCCGGAGGTCAAGGCAGCCGTCCGCAACCTTACGACGGCAGATTGCCGCGCGCTGGCCGAACAAGCGCTGTCGCTTGGAACGGCGGCGGAGGTTCGCACCTTGTTGGCGGAGAAGAGCTGATGCGGATCGGGTTGGACAAGCTTCAGCCGCTCGGCCGCGCGCTGATGCTGCCGATTGCCGTGCTGCCGGTTGCCGCGATGCTGCTTCGGCTCGGGCAACCGGACCTGCTCAACCTCACCTTCATCGCCGCAGCCGGCGAAGCGATCTTCTCCAACCTCGGTATCTTGTTCGCCATCGGCGTGGCGGTGGGACTTGCGCGCGAGAACCATGGGGCGGCCGGGCTCGCCGGTGCGGTCGCCTACTTCGTTGCCGTTGAGGGAGCGAAAGCGCTGATGGCCGTACCTCCGGAGGCGAACGGCGGATTTACCGATCAGGCCGCCGTCGACCTGGCGGTGGCGGCGTGGAAGGCCAAGCAGATGGCCAAGCTCAGCGTCCCATGCGGAATTGCGGCCGGGCTGGTCTCGGGGTGGCTGTACAACCGCTACAGCAACATTCGGCTTCCTGAGTATCTCGCCTTTTTCGGCGGCCGTCGGTTCGTCCCGATCGCGGCGGGCGTTGCGGGGGTGCTCGGCGCGATCATCTTCGGACTGGGCTTCCCCATCCTTGCGGGCGGCATCGATGCGCTCAGCCATTGGGTGGTTCAGGCAGGCGGCGTCGGCCTCTTCCTCTATGGTCTGTTGAACCGGCTGCTGATCATCACCGGCCTTCACCACATCCTCAACAATCTCGCCTGGTTCATCGTCGGCGACTTTCACGGGACGACGGGCGACCTGAAGCGCTTCTTCGCCGGTGACCCCAGCGCGGGCCAGTTCATGTCGGGCTTTTTCCCGGTGATGATGTTCGGCCTGCCAGCCGCCTGTCTCGCCATGTACCATTCGGCGCCGCCCGAACGCCGCACGCTCGTCGGCGGCATGCTGACGAGCCTTGCGCTCACCAGCTTTCTCACCGGCGTCACCGAGCCGATCGAGTTCACCTTCATGTTCCTCGCGCCCTTGCTCTACCTGGTGCATGCGGTTCTGACCGGTGTGTCGATGGCGCTGATGGACGCGCTTGGGGTCAGGCTAGGTTTCGGCTTTTCGGCGGGCCTGTTCGACTATGTTCTGAACTTCCGCCAGTCGACCCGGCCCTTGCTGCTGCTGCCGGTGGGGCTGGCCTATGCCGGCATCTATTATGCCGCCTTCCGCTTCTGCATCACCCGCTTAAACCTGCTGACGCCCGGGCGGGAACCGGCGGGCGAGACAATCGCCGAGAAGGGCACCGACGACGTCAAGGCGGGCGCCTTCATTCAGGCGCTCGGCGGTTCGGCGAACCTCCGGAGCGTGGACGCATGCACCACCAGGCTGCGCCTGAACGTCGGGGAGGCAGCGATCGACGAGGCGCGCCTCAGAAGGTTGGGCGCGCGCGGGTTCGTTCGTCCCGGACCCGGCTTGCTGCAGGTCGTTCTCGGCCCGGTGGCCGATCAGGTCGCGTCCAACATTCGTGCAGAGCTTGCGCGCGCGCCGGCGGTGGGGCCCTTCGCGCCAGATGCCGAAGCCATTCTCGGCGCGCTCGGCGGTCCATCAAACGTCAGGGGCTGGCACGACAAGGCCGGTCGGCTGAGCGTCAAAGTCGCCGATCGCGCTCGCGTCGACCTTGATGCTCTCGGCAAGGCAGTGCCGCACGGCGCCGCCTTCGTCGACGATCGCCGACTTCATCTGCTGGTCGGCGACGTTCCGCTGCTGCATCTGCATTTTGGCGAGGGTTTGCGTGAAGGGGTAACAAGGTGAAGGTCGCACGTCTTTTCGCCCTGCTGGCCGGCATCGGCTGTTTCGCCCCCGCCGTCGCCCAAACCCAAGGCGAGGTCGACGCACTGGCCCGCAACATGGGCGTGCGACTGACCATCGTGGATAATCGGCCGCCAACCTGTCCCCAGCAGGCGAGCGGCTGCTTCCTGTCGCACCTCGATCTGACCATGCCTAGGACGGTTCCGTCAGACATCGCTGCCGGCCGGTTCAAGCTTTACTTCAGTTCGGTCAGCCCGGTGATCGAGGGCGTCAGCAACGCGTTCGAGGTTCGGCACCTCAACGGCGACCTCCACGTTATCGAGCCCCGCGCCGACGTGCATCTTGCCGGAGGCGCCACCTACCGGCTGCAGCTTTGGACCGGCGGTCACTTCTTCTCCGCTTATTATCCGATGCCGAACATGTTCGTTGCTTCGGGAACGCTCCAGGCCCGCGTGATCGACGCGACCAAGCCGCGGATCGACCCTGCGAGCGGAATGGAATTGCTGCCGTTTGTGGCCCCGATGACGGACGAGCAGCGCCTGGCAACGGCAGGCCCGAACGACGATACGCGCTGGCTGACGGCGGACCGGGCGTTCGACCTCTACGCAAGTCGTGGAGCCGCTACCTCACCGGACATCGCCATCATCCCAACGCCGATTTTCGTGTCCCGGCCCGGCGGCCAACCCGTCGACCTGCGCGGCGGCGTGACCTTGCGACTGGCGGGCCTGCAGCGAAGCGATGTGGCCGCGGCGCTGGACCGGCTTTCAGACGATGGCGTTCCATCGTTCGAGCGCGGGCCCGACCTGCGCATCCGCGTTGGCGCAGCCGATTTGAAGGCGGACGCGTACCGGCTTCGGGCAGCCGATGGCGCCATTCAGATTGAAGCCGCAACCCCGGCCGGGGCGGCCAATGCGCTGCAGTCGCTCGCCCAGCAGGTCGCGTTCGAAAAGGGCATGTTGCGCCCGCTGGTGATCGACGACGAATCGCGCCTGCCATTTCGCGGGCTCCACCTCGACCTCGCCCGCAACTTCCACAGCAAAGGCCAAGTGCTGAAGCTGATCGACCGAATGGCAGTCTACAAGCTCAACAAGCTGCACCTGCACCTGGGCGACGACGAAGGGTGGCGGCTGCAGATAGGCCGCTTCCCCGAATTGACGGAGGTCGGCGGCTTCCGCTGCTTCGATCCCGCCGAAGACCGTTGCCTGCTGCCGCAACTCGGGTCGGGGCCCGACCGCGACGCGGCGGTGAACGGCTTCCTGACGCAGGCCGACTATCGCGAGATCCTGCAGGCGGCCAAGGCGCGCCACATCGAGGTGATCCCCTCCTTCGACATGCCCGGCCACTCCCGTGCGGCGATCCGGTCGATGGAGGCCCGCTACCGGCGCTTGATGCGGATGGGCCAGCGAGCGGAGGCGGAGCGGTTCCGCCTCGTCGAACCGGCGGACAGGACCAAGTACAGCAGCGTCCAACACTATTCGGACAACACGCTCAACGTCTGTCTCGAAAGCACCTATCGCTTTCTCGACGAAGTCATCGACGACGTCGTCGCCATGCACGCGGCAGCCGGAACGCCGCTGAAGACCTACCACATCGGCGCGGATGAGACCGCCGGCGCGTGGACCAACTCTCCGGCCTGCAAGAAGGTAATGGCGGCAACCCGTCGCACGGCCCCGCAACTCGGCGCCATGTTCATCGAGAAAGTCTCGGCCTCGCTAGCTCGCCGCGGTATTGCCGTGGGCGGCTGGAGCGATGGGATGGGGCATGTCGATCCAGCCAAAATGCCCGCCAAGGTGCAGTCGAACATCTGGAGCGACCTGTTCACCGCCGCTCCGGCCGAGACGGCCGATCATGCCGGCCGCGGTTGGGACGCCGTCATCTCCGTTCCGACGGTGCTTTACTTCGACGTGCCGTATGCGCCGCACCCTCTGGAGCGCGGCTACGACTGGCCGACGCGGGGTACCGACACGTTCAAGGTCTTCAGCTTCATGCCGGAGAGTCTCGCGGCCAATGCGGCCGTGATGAAGAACAGCAGGAACCAGGCGGTGACGGTGACCGCGCCGGCGGTCATCCCGCGCATCGCCGGCATGCAGGCGCAGCTGTGGAGCGAGACGGTGCGGAGCGATGCGCTCGTGGACCAGATGCTGTTCCCGCGCCTGCTCGCCTTCGCCGAGCGCGCCTGGCATCGCGCACCCTGGGAAGTCGTGTCCAAGCCAGGCGCGACCTACGGCTATGGGGACAAGGACGTCGGCGCCGCGCTCCGGCAGGACTGGGCAGCCTTCGCGGGCAAGCTGCCGTTCCACCTCGCCCAGCTGAGCGTCGCCGGCATCCAGTACCGCCTGGCACCGCCCGGTGCCCGCGTGACCGGAATGCTCGAGGCGAACTCCGAACTTCCCGGAACACCGATCGAGTATCGTGTTCACGGAGGACAATGGCAGACGTACCTGCGACCAATTCCGGTCTCGTCATCCGTTCAGCTTCGTACAACGACCCCGTTGGGTGACCGATCGAGCCGGATCGTTGAGGCCGTTCGCCCCTAAGGGATTGCGTGAGGTCGCTGCCTCATTGGTCCAGTGTCGATCCCTCGTTGCGCTTGCCTGCGGCCATAAGGCCGACGGCGCTCAACACCGCTGCGCCTGCCAGATAGGCGCCAACCGGAATAAGGCCGCCCCGCTCGGCCATCAGCTGCGCTAATGCGGGGGTCAGCCCTCCGCCAATGACCCCGCCGAGATTGAACGCGACCGAAGTGCCGGTGTAGCGCACCCGTGCCGGGAAGAGGCTCGGCAGCCATGCGCCGAGCGGCCCGTAAACGAAGCCCATGGCGAGCAATGCGAGCGCCATAAAGGCAAAGACTCCGGCCAGAGAGCCGCTGCCGAGCAGGGCGGGAAGCGTGGCCCCGACCAGGATCGTCGCAAGACAGCCGCCAAGCAGTACCCGGCGCTCACTGCTCTTATCGGCAAGCCAGCCCGAGATGAGGATGCCGACCGCCATGAACAGGATGGCGCCGAGCTGCGCCTGGAGGAAGGACGAGCGATCGTAGCCCAATTGGGTCGTGCCGAAACCCAGCGCGAAGGCCGTCGCGATGTAGTAGAGGGCAAAGCAGCAGATCACGCCCAGGGTCCCGGCGAGCGTCGGGCCGAGATGATCCTTCAGCAAGGATTTCACCGGGACTCGCTCCGGCGCTTCATCCCGAACTGCCGCGGCAAAGGCGGCGGTCTCCGTTAGCTTCAGCCGCACCCAAAGGCCCAGCGCCACAAGCGCGGCGCTTGCGAGAAACGGCACCCGCCAGCCCCAGTCGCGGAACTGGTCGGGTGTCAGGGTCACCGCCAGGATCAGGAAGAAGCCGTTCGCCGCAATGAAGCCCACGGGCGCGCCGAGCTGCGGCATCATTCCGTAGCGGGCACGCCATCCCTTCGGTGCGTTCTCGACGGCGAGCAGCGCTGCGCCGCTCCACTCGCCGCCCAGGCCAAGCCCCTGCCCGAAGCGAAGAAGGCACAGAAGCAGAGGAGCGACCCAGCCGATCATCGCATAGGTTGGAAGAATGGCGATGGCCGCTGTCGAAACTCCCATCAGCAGGAGGGATGCGACCAGTGTCGACTTCCGCCCGACGCGGTCGCCGAAATGGCCGAATAAAATGCCGCCCAAGGGCCGCGCGAGGAAGGCCAGGCCGAAGCTTGCGTAGGAGAAGAGGAGCTGCACGGACGGCGAGCTGGCGGGGAAGAACAACGGCCCGAAGACCAGGCTGGTCGCCGTCGCATAGATGTAGAAGTCGTAGAATTCGACGGAGGTGCCGACGAGGCTGGCAGTGAGAATACGCGCCGTGTTGCGGCGTTCAGGAGCGCTGTCGGTCATCCGTTCAACCCTTGGGTTGCGCCGGGCTGGATGCTCGGCCGAAGTCCGCGGCGGCGACATCTTGACCCTGGTCGATGATGGCGCGGCGGATGGCACGGGTTCGGCTGAACCAGTCGTGCAAGGTCGCACCGTCGTCGTCGCGGATTGCCTGTTCGAGGCCCGCGAGATCGCCGCGAAAGCGATCGAGGACGTCCAGCACCGCTTCCTTGTTGCTGAGGAAGATGTCGCGCCACATGGTCGGATTGCTGGCGGCGATGCGGGTGAAGTCGCGGAAGCCGCCGGCGCTATACTTGATCACCTCGCCTTCGGTGACATTCTCCAACTCCCTGGCGGTTCCGACAATCGTGTAGGCGATGAGGTGCGGCAGATGGCTGGTGACGGCGAGCGTAAGGTCGTGCTGCCGCGGGTCCATGCATTCGACCTTGGCGCCGAGGGCTGACCAGAAGGCCGTGAGCTTCTCGATCGCGTGCATCGGCGCATCGGCGGCGGGGGTGAGGATCGACCAGCGGCCCTTGAAGAGCGTCGCGAAACCCGCTTCGGGGCCACTGTTCTCGGTGCCGGCGATCGGGTGGCCGGGGATGATCGTGGCGCCGGGGAGCGCCTGGCGGAGCGTTTCAGCTACCGACGCCTTGGATGAACCGACATCTGTAATAATCGCCGCCGGTTTCAGACTGGGCGCGATGGCAGCGGCTGCGGCGCCCATCGCACCGACGGGAACGCACAGGATGACAAGGTCGGCGTTATCCACGGCTTCCGCGGCATCGTCCGGGAGTTGGTCGACAAGCTGAAGCCCCCTTGCACGATCGCGAATACCGTCTTCCGCGTCAAAGCCGGACAGCTGAAGGCCCGGCATTGCTTCGCGAGTAGCGCGGGCGATGGAGGAACCGATCAGGCCGAGGCCGATGATGGCGACTTTGTCGAATGGCGCTGGCATCGGCTTCCCCTTTTTCGGGGATTGCTTAGCTGCGTCCGTAGAGACGGTCGAGGGCGCGGGCGCTGTCGAGCAGACCCGTGGTGCTCTCGGCGAAGCGACCGCCGCCGGCGAGCGTTCGGACCCAGTCGGCAGCGGCGCGGGCACCCCATTCGTCGGGCGGGGTGGTCAGGGTGCTTGTGTTGCGGCCCTCGTACCGTTCGGCGGTGAAGTCGAAGAAGGATCCGTCGACGTTGCGCATCGCGGCGCCGCCTTGGCTGCCGAAAAATTTGGCTTCGATCACTGCATCGGTGCCGGCGGACAGGTTCCAGGAGCAGGCGATGCGGACGGTCGCGCCGGTCGCGACTTGGAGCGTGCCGACGGCGTAATCCTCAACCTCATTCGGCTGGAGCGGGCGTCCGTCGCGAAAGAGGGAGGCGGTGGCGCTGGTCACCTCGGGGAAATCGAACATCCACAACGCGAGATCGACGAGGTGAACTCCTAGGTCGATCAGGCAACCGCCGCCGGATAGTGCCGGGTCCCAGAACCAGCCGGCACCGGGGCCGTACGCGTTGTGGAAAGTAAGGTCGGCGGCGAATACATGACCCAGCGCGCCGGAGCCCACTTGTTCGCGCACGGCCTGCATGGCGGCGGTGTGGCGGTAGGAGAGGTCGACTCCGAGCAGACGGTCGTTGCGTTGGGCCGCGTCGAGGACGGACTGAACTTCCGCAGCGGTGCGGGCGAGCGGCTTCTGGCAGAAGACGGCGGCCCCGGCGTTGAGCGCCGCGATCGACTGCTCGGCGTGGAGGGCGCTGGGGGTGGCGATGACCACGCCGTCGAGGCCGAGCGCGAGCATGGCGTCGAGGTCGGGGACGACCCCGCGTTGGGAGCGGATGCACGCGCTTCCTCAAGCATCTGCGGGTTGGGGTCGCAGATTGCGGCGGCCTGGGCCAAGCCGGTGGCGAGCATTGCTTCCATGCGGTTGCGGCCGATCCAGCCGGTGCCGAGAAATCCTAGGCGCAACATGTCAGGGGACAATGACGGCTTTGACGAAATTTCCGGGGCGGTCCTCGGTGGCCTGCAGCGCTTCGTCGATCCGGTCGAGCGGGTAGCGGTGGGTGATCAGCATTCTGGGGTCGATCAGACCACCGTCGATCGCGGCCACCGCATCCTTCACCCCCTGAAGCGCCACTTGCGGGTCGCGCTCGTGGGCGTTGACGACATCGAAGCCGCGCCAGTTCCACAGCTGCATGTTGACCTGTCGCGGGCCGTCCTGGTGGTAGCCGGCGATCACGAGCCGGCCGCCCTCGGCCGTGAGTTCGGCGGCAAGGTCGAGCGGCCATTGCTTTCCGACGGCTTCGATCACGCGCTCGCAGAAGCGCTCACCGGTAAGCTGCTTCACCTGATCGATGATCTCGTAGTGATCGTGCATCGGGATGGTCTCGGCGGCGCCCATCTCCTTCGCAAGGTCAAGCGACTCCTGACGGCGCGAGATGGCGATGACTCGGGCGCCGGCGTTGCTGGCCAGGCGGACGAGGATGGCGCCCAGGAAGCCGATGCCGAGGATGGCGACGGTCTGGCCGGCCTTGATGTCGCTGCGGCGGAAGATGTTCATCGCGCAGCCGAAGGGCTCCCCGGGGAGATCGAGGTCCTTGAGCGAGTCCGGAAGCTTCACGACAGCGACGGCGTCAGCGACGTCATATTGCGCGTAGGCCTTACCACTCAGCGCCGCAACGCGGTCGCCGACCTGCACGTCGGTTACGCCATCGCCGACCGCGTCCACTTCGCCCCATGCCTCATGGCCGAGCGCGCCAGGGTCTGTCGGGAAGTTCATCCACTCGGGGCCATGCCAGGGCGTCAGGTTGGAGGGGCAAACGCCGCAGCCCTCCAAGCGGATGCGCACCTGGAGAGCCCCCGGCTGGGGCAATGGAACATCCTGGATGGTGAAGCTACGCGGGCCAGTCAGCACCGCGGCGCGCATGGTGCCCGCCGGAACGTTCATTGCAATGGTCTTTCCTTATTCGGCTGCGACGGTTAGGGGCACGTCGATCCGGTCTTCTTCGATGTTGCGGTTGCCGGCTTGTGAGAACCAGGCAATCGCAGACTCAAGGCCGCGGCGGAGTTCCACCGTCGGTTCCCAGCCGAGTAGCTCCTGGGCTCGGGCGATGTTCGGCTTGCGGCGGCGGGGGTCGTCGACGGGCAGCGGTTCATGCACCTTGCGCGAGCTGGAGCCGGTCATCTCGATCACCAGGTCGGCAAGGTTGCCCACCGTCAGCTCGTTGGGGTTGCCGAGATTGACCGGCATGCCGACCGCGCTCTCGCTGTCCATCAGGCGGCACAAGCCCTCGACCAGATCGTCGACATAGCAGAAGCTGCGCGTTTGCGAGCCGTCGCCATAGATGGTGACGTCCGCGCCTTCGATCGCCTGGCAGATGTAGTTGGAGACGACGCGGCCGTCGTCGCAGCGCATGCGTGGGCCGTAGGTGTTGAAAATTCGGGCGACGCGAACGTCGGCGCGGCCGGCGCGAAGGAAGTCGAACGCCAATGTTTCAGCAGCGCGCTTGCCCTCATCATAGCAGGCGCGCGGACCGGTGCAGCTGACCCAGCCGCGATAATCCTCCTGCTGTGGATGCACCTCCGGGTCGCCATAGACCTCGCTGGTGGAGGTAAGCAGCAGGCGGGCGCCGAGCTCTTCCGCCAGGCGAAGCATGTTGCGGGTGCCCATAACGTTCGTGAGCATCGTATGCTCGGGATCCGCTTGATAGTGCGGGGGCGAGGCAGCGCAGGCGAGATGGTAGATGTGGGTGAACTTGGTCCCACGCATCCTGAACCACTGCGGCAGCTCGTCGATCACATCGTGCTCGACCACCTCGAAACGCGGATTGGCTTCGAGGTGCACGATGTTGGAGCGGCGGCCGGTCTGGAAATTGTCGAGGCAGACGACGCGCGCGCCTTCGTCGAGCAGGCGCTCGCACAGGTTGGATCCGATAAAGCCTGCGCCACCCGTCACAAGCGCGATCCGTTCGCGGCCAAACTCCACAGGCTTCTCCCTTTTACGATCACTGACCACCTTGCCGGCGGCTTCTTCGATATATTGCTCCAGCTCGGCCGCGCGATGGTCCGCGGTGTGCGCGGCCATGATCCGCGTGCGGGCGGCGCGTCCGAGCGCGCTGGCATCTTCGCTGCCTGACAGGCGCTCGACGACCTCCTCTGTGGTGTCAGCGATGACGATCTCGCGGCCGGGCGTTAGCACGTCCTCAATGCCGTCCCACCGGTCGGAAATAACCGGGGTTGCGCAGGAGGCGGCCTCGAACAGGCGCACGGACGGCGACCAGCCCGCCGCGATCATGTCGGCGCGGGTGACGTTCAGTGTGTAACGCGACGCGTTGTAGAAAGCGGCATGCTCCGAGGGCGGAAGATGCTCGATCCGTTCGACGTTGGCGGGACAGTCGATGTTGTCCGGATATTGCGGGCCGGCGACGCAGAAACGTAAATTGGGCAGGCGGCGCGCTGGCTCGATCAGCAGCTTCTCAAGCGTGGGCTGGCGGTCGTCGCTGTAGGTGCCGAGATAGGTCAGGTCCCATTTCTTCGGCACGTCCAGCGCCGGATATTTGTCGGGGTCGACCGAGCAGTAGAGCGCGCGTGCGGCGGGGGAGCCGTATTGACGCTCGATCCGGCGCAGGGTCGGGCCGCCAGTGAAGGACAGGTAGACGTCGTATCCGGGGATCACGCGCGGCGAGAGATATTCAAAATCGTCGCGCTCCAGCTTGGCGAGCGTCACCGGCGTGTCGATGTCGTAAAAGGCGGTGACGCCCTGCGCAATTTTCTGAACATAGCGGCCGACCTCCACGCCTTCGGGGACGTAGGAGCCGACGATGACCGCGTCGGCGGCGGCGATCTCACCATCCCAGCGCTTCAAGTCTTCAAGCGAGCTGTAGAATTCGAGCTGGCAATAATCCGGGTCGGCGATGTCGCGATTGTTGCAGTACCAGGGGACATCGCGTTCCAGGAACAGGATGTCGTGGCCACGTTTGGCGAAGGCGCGCAAGAGTGCACGGAAGGTGGTGGCGTGGCCGTTACCCCACGCGGATGACAGGCTGAGACCAAGGACGACGAGCTTCATGCGTCGGCCAGCTCCGGCGCCACGGCCTTCTTGAACAGCTCGTCCACTTCTTCCCCGCGATGGGCGTAGGTGTGCTCGGCGAGGACCCGGCGAAGTGCTGCCTGGCCTATGGCGCGGGCCCGGGTCTCGTCGAGTGAGCCGACCAGTTCGGCAACGTCCTTGCCATCGCGGGCGACCAGCACTTCCTCATTCGGTTGCAGGAATTGCTCGATCCCTTCCCATGCGTCGGTGATCAGGCAGGCGGCGGCGCCGGCAGCCTCGAACACGCGGGTTGCAGGCGAAAAGCCGATGTTGGCCATGCTGTCGCGGGCGACGTTGAGCACGGCAAGCGGCGTGCAGTTGAAGGCGTTATGCTCGTGCGTGAAGACGTGGCCGAGGTGGCGCACGTTCGAAGGGATGTCCTTCGACTCCCAGCCGTTGCCGCCGATCAGGAAGCTGCGCTCCGGCAGCGCTGCCGCTGCGGAGAGGAAGAATTCCTCCACGCGCGCCTCCCGGTCGGGAAGGCGATTGCCGAGGAAGGACAGGTCGGCGGTGAAGCGCTGGTCCGGCGCCACCGGATGGTGGGTCGAGGGATCGAGCGCATTGTAGATCGGCACGCAGCGGGCGGCTCCGAACCCTTCGTAGGCGTTCACCACCGGGGGTCCGCCGCCATAGGTAAGCACCATGTCGAGGTCGGGCAGCGCCTTGCGGACGGCGTGGCTTTCCTGGCCACGCATTTCGTCCAAGGTTGCGGCGGCATCGACGTCCCAGAAGATCTTGAGCGCGCTGGGGCGGCTATGCTCGATGATGCCGGCGATCAGCTCGTCGTCGAACACGCCGACGCCGCTCGCCTTGACGACGATGTCGGCGGCGCGCGCTTCCGCAAGAACCGACCGCAGACCGTCCTGAGTGGCCGGGTAGACGACCGACTTGGCCCAGGGCTGCGGCTCCATGTCGCGGTGCTGCTGCCGGTCGTAGGCATCGGGCTCATAGAAGGTGATGTCGTAGCCGCGCGCGGCGAGATCACGCAAAAGCCCGCGATAATAGGTCGCGGCGCCGTTCCACCAGGACGACAGCAGGCTGGATCCGTAGAAGGCAATCTTCACGCAACGCTCCTCAGTGCGGGAGCGCGGAGCCGCTCCACGATGGTCAACAGTTCTTCCGCGCGGTGCGCCGTGGTGTGGCGGGCGCGGATGGTTTCGAGGCCGTGCCGCACGAGGCTGGCGCGGAGGTCGGGATCGTTCTTCAGCTGGCGCAGCGCATCCGTCATCTCGGCACCACTGCGCACCATCAGGAAGTCGGTGCCGACGCGGAACAGGTTCTCGCTATCTTCCCATGGAGCGGACAGCAAAGGGATGCCGCAGGCGAGCGCCTCGAACACGCGAATGGTCGGGATGCCGGGCAGCACCTGGGTGTAGAAGCGCCGCGGTACGTGCACGGTGGCAAGGTGGCGGGCGAAAGTCTCCGGCGCTGCGGCGTTGGCGATCCAGCCGTGGTAGCGGGCGCCGAAGGTCTGAAGGGTGGCTTTTGCCTCGTCGGGGTAGCGGACGCCGTAGATGTCTAGCGGCAGGCCGGCATCGCGGGCGGGAGTGAGGAGATAGTCGACGATCTCCTGGCTGCGCTCGCCGTCACCCCAATTGCCGATCCAGGCAAGTCCCTCGCGGGCGCCTTCCTGAAGTGGTGGGCGAAAGCGGCGGATGTCGGCAGCCTCGTGCCAAGTGAAGACCCGGTCGCCCCAGCCCCACTTGCGGTAAACCTCGGACAACGTCTCACCGAAGGCGAGGACGCCGTCATAGCCGCCGAGGTCGTACGCCTTCATTTGTTCCGGCTCGGAAACGGCGCGGTGGTGGGTGTCGTGGAACAGCAGGGTGAAGCGAGCGCCCTGCGCGCGCAGGCGACCGAGGTCGGCGACCAATTTGTGCTCGTTCCACTCGTGGACAATCACGAGGTCGGCGCCGTCGGTCATTTCAGAGGGATCGGCGTTGGCATCGTATGTCGTCGACGATAGCTCGGGGTACAGCTTACGGTATGCCGCTGTGCCCTGCTCACCATGGTCGCGCGTGAGGTTGTCGAGGCTCCATGCCCCCTCCGGCTCGAACACGCGGACGTCGTGGTCGTGCGCGATCAGGTCGGACAGCACGCCGCGGAGGAAATGGGCATTGCCGTGATTCCAGCAGCTCGCCAGCGAATGGGTGAAGTAGACGATCCTCACGCGGCGCCCGCCATCCCGTTCTGCGGCGTGGCAGCGGCGCGGGGCAGCAAGCTGCGGTAGATGCCCGCCATCCTCTGTCCCATTCGGGCGGGCGTGTAGAGCTGCGCCCGATTGCGGGCGGCGCGGCCCAGGCGTTCGCGCTCCTGCGTGTCCTTCATCAGCGCGTCGACCGCGTCGGCAAAAGCTCTGGGATCGCGCGCCGGAACGAACAGGGCGGAGTCGCGCCACAGCTCCCGGAAGGTTGGGATGTCGGACAGCACCAGGGCGCATCCCGCATTGGCGGCTTCCAGGACGGAAAGACCAAATGGCTCGTACAGCGCGGAGGAAGCGTAGATCGGTCGGGTAGCGAGAACGCCGCTCAAGCGCGCGCTGGCGAGTTCGCCGACGTGATGGATGTTGTTGAAGGCGGCGCGCGTGCCGTTCGGGCCTGCAAGTGGGCCGGCAGCTTCGAACGGTGTGGACGTCAGCCTCGCTGCGGCATCCAGCGTGGCGACATTCTTGCCCTCGTCCCAAAGCCGGCTGGCGGTCAAGACGAAGTTCGACTGCGGCAGGCCAAGCGGAACCACGGACTGCCGGCCATTGTGAACCGGCATCACCGGGCAGCTGACGTCGTAGATCCGGGCGGTTTCGGCGGCAAAGGAGACGCTGGGCGCGACAACGGCGCGGGCACGGTTCAGCCCTTCCTGAACAAGATCGCGGCGCCACATGAACTCGGGCGGTAGCGGCGTTCCGCGGACGGCGGACCACCAGCTGGCAACGCAGCTGTGCTGCACGGCGATTGTCGGCTGGTCGAACTTGGTGTCGGCAAGCAAAGGCGCGCTGCAGGTCTGGACCAGGTCCATACCTTCCTTGCTGGCGAGGGCTGCGATCGCTTCGCCGGCGCGGTGCATCTCCGCCGGCGTGGTCGGAAGCCAATCAAGCGGCAGGCCGGTGTCGATGAGGCGAATGCCCTCGGCTTGTTCCCGCTGTGTCGGTGAGGCGGGCGGGCCAATAACGGCAAGCGTGACCTCGACATCATAGGGGACGAGGGCTCGTGCGAGTTCCAGACTGTAAACCCACACGCCGCCGACAGTGTCGGTGACGAGCAGCAGTCGCAACTTGCTCATTCGGCGGCGCTCGCCAGCGGTTCGGGGGTGAGCTGAAGATTACGTTCCTGCGCCAGCCATCCGGCGAGGCGAGCGACGCCGTCGCGCCATGGGCGGGCGTCGGCCAGGCCCAGCGCCGAGCGGGCAGCCGCCGTGTTGCTGACGTACCAGCGCTGATCGCCGGGGCGCCAATCCTCGAAGCCGACGTCGACGTCGCGCCCAGTGATAAGGCGCATCTCGTCGATCAGCTGCAGCAGGCTGACCGCGTTCGCGGGGCCGCCGCCGAGGTTGAAGGCGCGGCCGTTCACCCGATCGATATTGCGGAGGGCGCCGACGTACGCGTCCACCGCATCCGACACGTCCAGAATGTCGCGGACCTGTTTGCCGTCGCCGTAGAGGGTGATCGGCTTGCCTTCCAGCGCGCGAATCAGGAAGTGGGCGACCCAGCCTTGATCTTCCGTGCCCATCTGACGCTGGCCATAGATGCAGCTCATGCGGAAGACTGCGGACGGAATTCCGAAGCTGCGGCTGTAATCAAGGACGTACTGATCGGCGGCGCCCTTTGAGCAGCCATAGGGTGTGTGGAAGTCGAGCGGGCGGCTTTCGTCGACGCCAAGCATGGCAACATCGCCAATCGGTGAGTGGCGGTTTCCGTCCGTTTCGAACGGCAGGTCGGCGAGGTCGCCATAGACCTTGTTGGTCGAGGCGAAGATCACCGGAACACGGTCGGTGCGGTTCCTGAGGGCATCGAGCACGTTGACCGTGCCGCGGATGTTGATCTCGAAATCCTCGCGGGGGTCGACCATGCTGGTGGTGACGGCAACCTGGGCGGCGAGGTGGAAAACGGCCTTGGCGTCGCTGGCAGCGCGGACGACCTCATCCTCGTCGCGGATGTCGGCCGTGATGCTGGTAATCTTGGACCCGTGACGTTCCTTCAGCCAGGCGAGATTGCGCTCGACTCCGGGGCGCGACAGTGCGTCGAAGACGATAACTTCCGCGCCGCTGCCCGCAAGGCGGTTGGCAAGGTTGCTGCCGATGAAGCCGGCGCCGCCGGTGATAAGGATTGGACGGTCGTCGCGACCGATCATGCGACTAGGCCTCGTGCCTCGAGTTCGGCCCGGGCTTCGTCCACGCGGTCATTGGCTTCCTGCTCGGCGACCCATTCGGAGAGTTCGGCGAGACCCTGGTCAAAATCCTTCTCGGCCTTGAAGCCGAGCTTCTCCTCCGCCTTGCGACCGTCGCAGAAGCAATGGCGGATGTCGCCGATGCGCGACTTGCCGACAATTTCCGGCTCCAGGTCGTTCTTGTGCATGGCGCGAGCGATCGACTGGGCGACCTCCTTGACGCTGCGGTCGCGGCCGGAGCCGATGTTGAACACCTCGCCATTGGCGTTGGGGTTGACCAATGCCTCGCAGAAGGCGCGGGCGACGTCGCCGACATAAACGAAGTCGCGGCGCTGCTCGCCATCCTCGAAGATCATCGGCCGCTGACCATTGGTCAGGCGCGAGGAGAAGATCGCCAGAACGCCGGTATATGGGTTGGATAAGGCTTGGCCAGGGCCATAAACGTTGAACAGGCGCAGGCAGGTGCCTTCCATGCCGTAGGCCTGAGTCATGATCAGCGTCTGCCGCTCCTGCACATATTTGCCGAGGGCGTAGATGGAGGCGAGGCTGGGCTGCTTCCATTCGGGGTGGCGACGGGCGACAGCGGGCGGCCCCCGGCATCCAGCGGCTCCCAGCTGTCGCTTTCCGACTTGCGCGGCTGACGTTCCGCATTCTGGACCAGGTTGCCGTCGTCGTCGCGGTACAGGCCTTCGCCGTAGATGCTCATCGACGACGCGGTGACGACGCGGCGGACGGGATTGTCGATCAAGGCTTCGAACAGCACGGCGCCGCCGACCTCGTTCACCGAGGTGTAGCGTTCGACGGCGTACATCGACTGACCGACCCCCACCTCCGCGGCGAGGTTGATCACGCTGTCGACGCCTTTCAGCGCCTTGGTGACGAGGTCCTTGTTTCGGATGTCGGCGCGGATCAGCTCGACATCGTCCGGAAGGTCGTCAGGCCGTTCGACATCGCCGTGAACTTGCTCGATCAGGCTATCGAGAACACGGACATTGTTGCCGCGTCGCAGAAGCTCTTTGCATACAGCGCGGCCGATAAAGCCAGCGCCCCCCGTAACCAGGACCGTTTCCGCCAAGTCTCGCCCCTATTTCTCGTGTGAATATTTAACTTAGATTAGAATAGGTTGAACCTTCTTCTTCATCATCAACCCTGCGAATGAAGGTTTGTTCCCGAGGCGGTTCGTTCCGGTTGGCGACCGAGTGAGGAAATCCGCGGAGTTGCGACGGGTTCCATGTTGTTGAGCCTTACCCGCAGGCGCTCACCAAACACGTCGATGCGGTGCTGCCAGCGTCGGCGTTCCGGCTCGCCGACCATCTCCGCAGCCATGCTCGCCTGACCGAGGCGGAACGCGAGATAAGCGTGCGAGAGGAAGTGCATGAGCTCGGCATCGACGAGCCGGCCGGTGCGTGCTTCGATCGCCCTGACCAGCTCCCGCACCTGCTGCGCACCAAGGCCGAACTCCTCAACGGTGCCGACCACATCCCATGCGATATCCTGACAGCCGATCAGGTCGTGAGCGGCATGGTGGTCGAGAGCGTCCGCCTTGAACAATTTGCCATTCGGAAGCCGTATCCACTCGTGCGGCTCCATTCTGTTATCGCTGCATATGGGACGGACCCGCGCCTGCAGCTCGGAAAGGCAGGGCGTCCAGGCATCCAGGCGCTCGGCCGCCCAATCGCCAAGCGCTAGCCCGGCGTTGCGCCTGGCCATGAGCAGCAACTCGGCGAGCGAGGCGCCGGGCCTCGGAACATCGAGGCGCACTCGCGCGGTGAGATAGGAGGCGATCTCCTCCAGCGGCGGTTCGGCGGCGTGCAGCGGGCGGGCTTCGCCATGCCAGCGCTGCACGAGGAAGCCATGAGCGAGGCCGGCCGGCCTGGCGGCGAACCCGGCCTCGTGAAGCGCTTGTGCGATCCGGAGCTTTCGGTTTCCCTCCTCGCTCAACCCTACGAAGCTAGACGCCCATTCCGCGCCGCCGGCACGAAGCAGGAACTTGCGCGGCGACCAAACCGGATTGGCGGGCGGCCACTGGTTTTCGTCGACCAGCAGCAGCGGCCGCCAGCCGCCGCCGGAGATTTCCATGGGAGCCCGTTCAAGCGGGCCGATCAGCGGCTCGATCCATGACGCAACTCGGCCGGCAAGTCGGGAGCCCAGATCGGCGACCTGCTTCTGGATCCGCGGCCAGCGCTCGCGGTGACGGGGCTGCGCATGAACGCCAGGCGCTCCGCCGTGGCTCGGCAGGAAAGCGATCCGCTGTTCCGGAACTCCTTTCGCGAGGAGCCAGTCCGCGACTGCGCCGAAGCTGCTGCCCGACAGCCCCGGCCCCTCATCGACCACGACATAGTGCGCTGGTTGGGCGAGGAGGTCGCGCTCGAGTTCGGGATCGATCTCGATCTTCCGGTCGAACGGATCGCCTGCCGGCCGTACCGTCACCGGCGGCGGCGCGCCGAGTGCTGCAGCGGCGATTGCGGCGAGGGAAGTCCCGATGCTGCGCAGGCCGATGACCTTCGGCGGTGCGTCCAGGCGCAATCTCTCTGCCGCGTCCGCATAAGCCTCAGGATAGACGGCGTAGAAGGCATAGCCCTCCGGCAGGTTAAGGCGCAGCCGGTCGGGGGCATCTTTCAGCTCGCGCAGCTTCGGCAAGGCCGCGATCGGCGCGGCCGGATCGCGCCATGACGCAATGACCAGCTCGGCCAGTTCGGTGAGAAAAGCGCCCAAGGCCTGACCGGCCGGGGTGATACGATCAACGCCGGATTGCTCAAAATCGGCGTCCTGAACGCCCTGTTGCAGCCGTCCCGCCTCTATCAAGGCGGCGACCAGAGCCGCATGACGCCCGATCCCTGGTTCACTCGCTTCGATGGCAGCGAGGCGCTTCAACAAGCTTGCTAGCGCATCGGCAATGCCGACCTCGTCCTGATGGTCGCCGTAGACCAGCAAGGCTCAGTGCTGCGCCAAGTGGCGATAAGCGATGCAGCCGAAGTCGGGATAGCTGGGTACCGGGTGACCGTGGCGGGTCAGCCATTCGGACCAGCCTTCATACTGGCGCTGGCTAGGGGAGACGAGTTCGCGCTTGTCCTTGGCGAGCCTCAGCGCCTCGAGCGGCGCCATTCCCTTGTCGACGAGCACGCACAGAGCCAGCAAAGCGGAACGGCCGATGCCATGCTGGCAGTGGATGAGGACCTTGCGGCCGCGAGCGATCTGTTCGTGAACGAACTGCACGCCGATATCGAGCCGATCGAGCTGTGACGGGTGGAGATCGGGGGTTGGGAGGTGAAGAAAGGCGATGCCGTGGGCGCCAAGCAGCGCTTCGTCGTCGCAATCCTCTTCACGCAGGTCGACAACGGCGCCGACGCCATGGCGATCGGCGAGGTCGGGCACGCTCTTCATCGGAAAGCATCCGCCAACCGCAATCTCGTCGGTCAGCCAGTGGAAATTGGGTTGCCAGGTTTGGGTGGCAGTCGCCTGACCGGCGGCAGTGTCGATCATCACGCCTGAACCAAAGGCAGGTAGCTTAGTTCCTGCGACCATGGAACTTACCTGCCACAATGTCGGTTGCGCCCGGTGCCGAGGTTATTTCCCATCCGAAAAGACCGGCATCGTAGGGGCGTTTACGAATGAGTTTTGCGGAGCCGGGTGTCGTGCCGGCGACTTCCGATAATCTTCAGGACCGCATTCATTCGCTCGGCCCATGGTTCCACAACATAGAAGTAGCTGGGATCTGGACGGCGCCCGACCATTTCCTCGGTGACTATCCGGCGCAGAAGTTCGCGCGCTTCGAGAGCGTCGTTCCCAAGGATCTCACCGGCAAGAGCGTGCTCGATATCGGCTGCAATGCCGGCTTCTATTCAATCGAGATGAAGAAGCGCGGCGCGGCGCGGGTGGTCGGGATCGACAGCGACGACCGCTATCTGGCGCAGGCGCGGCTGGCCTCCGACGAACTGGGCTTCAGCGACATCGAATTGCGCAAGCTGGACGTCTACCAGGTCGGCGAGCTGGGTGAGCGCTTTGACCTCGTGATCTTCATGGGCGTGCTTTACCACTTACGGCATCCGCTGCTCGCGCTGGATCTGATCCGCGAGCATGTCGCGGGCGACCTGATGCTTTTCCAGACGCTTCAGCAGGGATCCGACGAGGTTGCGGATGTGCCTGAGGACCATCCTTTCTTCGTTCCGGGCACGACGACCAAGCCGCCGATCTTCGACGATCCCGGTTACCCCAAGATGCACTTCATCGAGAATTCCTACGCGAACGACTGGACCAACTGGTGGGCCCCGAATGCTGCCTGCAGCCAGGCGATGCTGCGCTCCGCCGGGTTCAGCATCGAGGCCAATCCCGAGCCCGAAGTCTATCTGTGCCGCGTCGCGCCCGTTCCGTACGCCAAGTACGGGCCTGCCGCCGTGTATCCAGCCAAGGGAAGTGAAGCGTGATCGAAGCCGCGATGATCTGGAATGAGCCGAACAACAAATCCCATTGGGATCCGGCCATCGATCCAGACTGGAAGATGTTCGCCGACCATGTGATCGCCGCCGGCAACGCCATCCGCGCGGTGAACCCGCAGATGACCCGGGTGCTGGGCGGCATGTCGCCGATCGACACGCATTGGTTGAAGCGGATCGAGGGCATGGCGCGCTCGACGCCGTCGACGTGGTCGCGGTGCACGGCTTTCCGCTCGACTGGAATCTGTGGCCGCTCAGCGCCTGGCCGGACAAAATCGATGAGATCCGGGCGGTGACCGACAAGCCCGTGTGGGTCACCGAGGTGGGCGTCAGCAGCTTCGGCGCCGAGGAAGTGCAGGCGTTCGGAATAGAACGCACCATCGAGTTGCTTAAGGCTGCGGGCGTTCCGCGTGTCTTCTGGTATTCGCTGTTTGACCTGCCGCAGAGCTGGGGCGCGGAGACTCGGCATCGCGAGGCGGAAGGATCGTCTTACTACCGCCATTTCTACCTTGGGCTGATCCGCGAAGACGGCACGCCCAAGCCGGCGCTGGACATCTACGCCAAGCATGCCGCCGAAATCGGGCTGATGCAGTGGTTCCACTTTCACGATCCCCGCCTCGACGAGGCAGTGGAGACCATGAAGCGGCTGGGCACCCGGCGCATCCGCACGGGCCTCAGCTGGGCTGACAGCTTCCGCCCGAACGCAATCGACTGGTTCGACCGGCAGATGGAGGCACTGGCGGACTTCGACGTGACCGTGACCTTCTGCTTCACGCCTGAGCATCTCGGCATCGAGCCGCACCACACCAGCGCGGCCAAGGACCCGCAGGCATTCGCCGACTTCTGCGCCTGGATGACCGACCGTTATGCGCCGGCCGGCGCGGCGGGTGACGTGAAAGCGCCCGAAATCCCGGCCGGTTTCGAGGTGCAAGCCCCCGAGCTGTCCCCCCTTCATTTCAATCGTGATGAGCGGCTTGCCGCCGAACGGAGCGCTGCCTGATGTTGAACCCTACCCGCCCCATCAACGTCGCGCTGGTCGGCGTCGGCAATTGCGCAAGCTCGCTGGTGCAAGGCATCGCCCATTACTCCAACGGCGGCGCGAACGAGCAGATCGGGCTCTCCCACTGGGACTTGGGCGGCTACCGGCCCAAGGACCTGCGGGTGGTCGCCGCCTGGGACATCGATCGCCGCAAGGTCGGCCGCGACGTCGCACAGGCGATCTTCGAAAAGCCCAATTGCACGGCCGTCTTCTGCGATCATGTCGGCGAGACCGGTGCGGTGGTGCGCATGGGCAAGGTTCTCGACGGCTACTCCGACCATATGGCCGGGCACGACGACGGCCGCACCTTCCTGCTCGCCGACGGTGAGCGCGAGCCGACCCAAGAAGATGTCGTCGAAGTGCTGCGCGAGACCGGCACCGACGTGCTGGTCAACTATCTCCCTGTCGGGTCGCAGCAGGCGACGGAATTTTACGCGGAGTGCGCGCTGGAGGCGAAGGTCGCCTTCGTGAACTGCATCCCCGTGTTCATCGGCAGCGATGAGGGTTGGGCGAAGCGCTTCGAGGAAGCGGGCGTTCCGGTCATCGGCGACGACATCAAGGCGCAGGTCGGTGCCACCATCGTCCACCGCGTCCTTACCGACCTATTCCACAAGCGCGGCGTCAAACTCGACCGCACCTACCAGCTCAACACCGGTGGTAACACCGACTTCCTAAACATGCTCAACCGGGAGCGGCTGAAGTCCAAGAAGATCAGCAAGACGGAAGCGGTGCAGTCGGTCACCGAGCATCGCCTCGATCCCGAGAATATTCACGTCGGCCCATCCGATTACGTCGCCTGGCAAAACGACAACAAGGTCTGCTTCCTGCGCATGGAAGGGCAATTGTTCGGCGGCGTGCCGATGAACCTGGAGCTTCGACTCTCGGTAGAGGATTCGCCCAACAGCGCCGGAGTTGCCATCGACATGATCCGCTGCGCCAAGGCCGCAAAGGATCGTGGGCTGAGCGGCGCCATCCACCCGGCATCAACCGCCTTTTGCAAGCATCCGATGCGGCAAGTCCCGGACGACGAGGCCTTCAAGGATCTCGAGGCATTTATCCGCGGGGAGTGAGGCCGCTAGGGCGAAGTCGGTTCATCCATCTTCGCAACTGCGGGCGGAGAAGCGCTTAGCGGACCGCCGAGGAGCAGCACCGCGTCATAGTGCGCTTTTGGATCCTCCATCAGCTCAATGCGAGGGGCATGGGGCGGCTTGGCCGTCCCCAGACCGCGGGAACCGCACTTGAGCTTGCCTTCCAGCACGATGCAATTCCAAACAGTCCCGCCGCTGCCGTCCACGTTGATGGTTAGTCGTTCAGACGATGGCAGGTAGGCAGCCGCCGGTTTGTCGCGGCAGAGCGGCAGTCGAGCGGCATGACAATTGCCGACAAACGCGAGAACCATCTGGTTCGGATCGGAGGAAGCAGATTGAAGGATCTGCGCCATTGTTTCCTCATACTTCGCCATTTCGAGCGCCGGGCGCCAAGGTTGAAACGCCACCACCCGCTCGACGACACCACGGTGGTGGAGTCTCCGAAGCTCATCGAGCATCTGGAGATACGCCTGGCTTCCGCGGCCGTCTTGCATTTGTTTGTCATGCCACATCTCGCTTGCGGTCAGCGCGGCTATGGCCTTGGGACCGCCGTCCGATTCCATGTAGGCGTCGATAGCCGCCTGCTCTCCTTCCGGTCGTTCCACGGCCACGACAACCGGCCGCTTAGACGTTGCGGCGTGACATACGATGTCGACAAAGGCCGCGGGCATTTCGTTCGTGCCGTGCTGCTCCCCGACAATGATCCAGCGCAGCCCGGGACGCTCCAAAAGCTGTTGCAACCCGCTGATCGGTTCGCAGGAGAATTGGTCGCGGGACGTTGGAGCAGCCCCCGCGCCCGCGGCGCCCAAGGCGGCTGCGGCTAGACCAAGGATGAGACGGTTCAACATCGATCACTCCCAAGTGATCCGGCGTGAGAAGTGTGCGGCGATGCGCTGCCTTGCGCAAGAGGAAGCCGACGCGTTGCTCGTGCGTTAAAGCGACGAAGGAGATCAAGCATGCCTGCTAAATCCGGAGCGCAGCAGAAGGCCGCGGGCGCCGCTTTGTCGGCCAAGCGCGGTGACACGCCCAAGTCGAAGCTCAAGGGCGCGTCCAAGCAGATGGCGGACAGCATGAGCGAAAAAGAGCTGGAAAAGATGGCGTCGACCAAGCGCAAGGGTAAGCCCGAGCACGTGCGCTAGCCACGCTTGCGGCGGCGGCGGCAGCCGTTAGGCTGCGGCCATGGAGAAGGATGTTTTTCGCTTAGGCCGGCGGTCTTTTCTTGGCGCGTCGGCGGCGCTGCCGCTCGCCGCCCAAGCATCGGCCGCGCAGACGGCTTCGGCCCGCAACGACAAGGATGCGCTGGCGCTTCGCTACGACCGGCCGGCGGAGGCCTGGGTGCAGGCCCTGCCAATCGGCAATGGGCGGATGGGCGCGATGCTGTTCGGCGGGGTCGCGCAGGAACGGCTGCAACTGAATGAAGACACGCTGTGGGCGGGCCGACCTTATACACCCGACAATCCCGAGGCACTCGCCGCGCTGCCGGAGGTGCGCCGGCTAATCGATGCCGGCCGCTTCAAGGATGCGGAGAAGCTCGCCAGCGCAAAGATGATGGCCAAGCCGCTGACCCAGATGCCGTACGGCACGCTGGGCGACCTGTTCCTGACCTTCGACGATCCGTCGGCGCCGCGGCGCTACGAGCGTCGGCTGGACCTGGCGGATGCCGTCCAGCGCACGACCTATTCGGCCGCGTCCGGGCAGATCGTTCGCGAAGCCTTCGCATCGGCACCGGACCAGCTCATCGCCCTGCACATGAGCGCCACCGGCAAGCAGCGGATCGGCTTCGCGCTTTCCTATCGCGGTCCTCGCAAAATCTCTCTGCGGCCCTCGGATTTCCAAGGCACCGCTACGGGCGTCGACCACGGTCGTGCCGCCGACTGGTTGGGGAAAGTCGCGGATCCTGCGGACACCCATGGTGCTGCGGTCACCGCCACAGGCAACCAGCTCCTGATCGTCGGCAAGAATGGGGCAGCCGCTGGCGTCGAGGGTGGGCTGAGCTATGCGTTGCTCGCGCAGATCGTCACAGACGGCAAGTTGGTGGCAAGCGGCGGCCAGTTGCGCATTACTGGCGCGCGGAGCGTCACCTTGCTCGTGACCGCCGCCACCTCTTTTCAGCGCTTCGACGATATCGGTGGAGATCCCGAGGCGATCGTCAGGGATCGGATGCGGGGGGCCACGGGCAAGTCCTTCGCTGCTCTCCGCCGCGTGCATGTCGCGGACCATCGTGCCTTGTTCGACCGCTTCTCGATCGACCTGGGAAGTGCGCCCACCGGGCTGACAACCGACCGCCGGATCGTGCGGTCGGAGAGCAAGGAAGACCCTGCGCTCGCCGCCCTTTATCTTCAGTACGCCCGTTACTTGCTGATCGCCTCGTCACGACCGGGCACACAGCCGGCGAACCTCCAAGGCATCTGGAACGAGGGCACCGAGCCGCCGTGGGGAAGCAAATATACGATCAACATCAACACGGAGATGAACTACTGGCCGGCCGATCCGGCGAACCTGGCGGTCACCGTCGAGCCCCTGCTGCGGATGGTCGAAGAACTGAGCGTCCGCGGCGCAGCGACGGCCAAGACGATGTACGGCGCGCGGGGCTGGGTCGCGCACCATAATACCGATATCTGGCGGGCGGCGGCGCCGATCGACGGGCCGCAATGGGGGCTGTGGCCATGCGGTGGCGCCTGGCTGTGCACGACGCTCTACCAGCACTGGGAATATAGCCGCGACCCGCGCCTGCTCGATCGGCTCTATCCTCTGATGCGGGGAGCGGCTCTGTTCTTCCTCGATGCGCTGGTTGAGGATCCCAAAGGGCGCGGGCTCGTCACCTCCCCATCCGTGTCACCGGAAAACCCGCACCCGTTTGGGACTGCACTCTGCTCCGGGCCGGCGATGGACCGCCAGATCGTCCGCGACCTATTCGACTTTACAACTGCCGTGGCCAAGGAGCTCGGCAAGAACGAGCCTTTGCTTGGCCAGATTGCGTCGGCGAGAGCGCGGCTTTCGCCCGACCGGGTCGGCAAGAGCGGCCAGTTCCAGGAGTGGCTGGAGGATTGGGACGACCTCGCCCCCGAGCAGCAGCATCGGCACGTGTCCCAACTCTATGCCGTCTATCCCAGCGAACAGGTCAACGTCCGCGACACGCCGGCACTCGCGGAAGCGGTCAAGGTCACGCTCCGGACGCGCGGCGATCTTGCGACCGGCTGGGCGACGGCATGGCGCGCCTGCCTGTGGGCACGGCTCGGCGACGGAGACCATGCGCATGACATCCTCAAGGGCCTGCTCGGCCCCAAGCGCACCTATCCCAACATGTTCGACGCGCATCCGCCCTTTCAGATCGACGGGAATTTCGGCGGCGCGGCGGCGATCATGGAAATGATCCTGCAAAGCTGGGGCGGCGAGCTGAGGCCCCTGGCTGCCCTGCCTCAGGCCTGGCCCAGCGGCAGCGTTCGAGGCATCCGGGCCAAGGGCGGGCTGACGGTGGACCTCTCTTGGCGTGACCGGGCGCTGGCGACGATGACGGTCAAGGGGCCGCCGCATGCCAAGGTGCCGATCCGCTATCGAGGACAGGTGCGGACGCTGGACCTGCGCGCGTCCGGGATAGCCCGCTTCCCGGCATAGCGCCGCGCGAAAGCGGCGGCTAAGGTCGCGGCCATGGCGGACGCGGGGGACATTCAGCGCTCGGAAAAGCGCGCGGGTCTGCTGCTGATGGCTGCCGCTGCCGCCGCGCTGCTGCTCGCCAACGGTCCAGCTGCCGGCGGCTATGATCGCATTCTCCACCTTCACCTCGGCCCCTCCCTGCCGCGACTGGGCGTGCCGACGGTCCACGAATGGGTTGCCGATGGGTTGATGGCGATCTTCTTCCTGCTCGTCGGGCTGGAGGTGAAGCGGGAGTGGTTCGAAGGGCGGCTTTCGACGCCCGCCGAACGGCGGCTGCCCATCGTCGCAGCCGCGGCGGGGATGGCGGTGCCAGCGCTGATCTATCTTGCGGTAACGGGCTTCGATCCCGCGCTCGCGCCCGGGTGGGCGATCCCCTCGGCGACCGACATTGCCTTTGCCGTCGGAGTGCTGGCATTGCTTGGCGACCGAGCGAGCCCGTCGCTCAAGCTTCTGCTGGTTGCGATCGCCATCGTCGACGACATCGGCGCGGTGATCATCATCGCGGTCGCCTACACCGCAGACCTCGATGCAACTGCGATCGGCATTGCGCTGGCGATCACCGGCGCGATGGCGCTGATGAGCCTGTTCGGGGTGCGGCGGCTGTGGCCCTTCCTGGTCGGGTTCGCCCTGCTGTGGCTGGCGATGCTGGCGAGCGGCATTCATGCGACCATTGCCGGAGTGGTGGCAGCGCTCACCATTCCGCTCGGGCGAGGCGAACCGCAATCGCCTCTTCGGCATCTGGAGCATGCCATTCACCCCTGGGTGATGTTCGGGATCATGCCGCTGTTCGGACTGGCAAGCGCCGGGGTTCATTTCGGCGGGGCAGCCGCACTTTCGGGCGCGCTGCCGTTGGGGATCGCTTTGGGCCTGTTCGTCGGAAAGCAGCTTGGCGTCTTCGCGGCGGTGTGGCTGACGGTGAAGCTGACGGGATCGGTGCAGCCGCCTGGCACGCGTTGGACCCAGATTTACGGGGCGTCTCTGCTCTGCGGCGTTGGCTTCACGATGAGCTTGTTCATCGGCGCGCTCGCCTTTCCGGGCGAGCCGGATAAGGTGGAGGCAGCGAAGATCGGGACGCTGGCCGGGTCCCTGCTGTCGGCGGTTGCGGGCTTTGCAGTGCTGCGGTTCGTGAAAACGGTGCCGGCCCTTGCCGGTGATGATGCCGAAGCTCGTGAGATTTTCGGCGAGGATGTGGAGGAACGTTCGTGAAGAAGTTGCTGATTTCGGCCCTTGTTGCCGCGACCTTCCTCCAGCCCGCAGGAGCGCAGCGGCGGCCGGACAGTTTGAACGCGGTGGCCCGCGACTACGTCGTACTCCAACTCGCCATCGGCGAAAAGGAAGAGGGCTATATCGACGCTTACTACGGACCGGCGGCGCTGAAGGCGCAGGGCCAGGCGCTGGCGAAGCGCTCGAACCTTGCCGCACTACGCTCGGCGACTCGGGCGCTCAGCGCACGCGTGGCGAGGCTGAGCAGGCCCGGTGCCGGCCCGGATGCACGCCGCGCCCGCTTCCTGGCTGCCCAGCTGACTGCGGCCGACACGCGGCTGCGAATGCTGCAGGGCGAGAAGTTGAGCTTCGACGAGGAGGCGCGGGGGTTGTTCGGCGTCGTGCCCGATCTCAAGCCCTTGTCCTTCTACGATCCCGTGGTGGCGGAGATCGAGCGGCTGGTGCCCGGCACCGGTCCGATCGGCGACCGCGTCGACGCTTTCCAGAACCGCTTCACCATTCCCAAGGATCGGCTGAAGCCGGTGTTCGATGCCGCGATTGCAGGTTGCCGCGCCGAGACGCTGAGCCATTTCAGGATGCCACCGGGCGAGCGGTTCGACCTGGCCTTCGTCACCGGCAAGAGCTGGTCGGGCTATAATTACTATCAGGGCGGCTATCATTCCAAGATCGAGGTCAACACCGACCTGCCGATCCGGATCAGCCGTGCCGTCGATCTCGGCTGCCATGAGGGCTATCCCGGGCACCATTCGCTGAATTCGTTGCTGGAACAGAAGCTGACGCGCGGCCGTGGGTGGATTGAAGACAGCGTCTTCCCGCTCTTCTCCCCGCAGGCGATCATCGCGGAAGGCTCGGCCAATTACGGCGTCGAGCTGGCCTTTCCGGGCAAGCGCAAGGTCCAGTTCGAAACGCGCACGCTCTACCCGCTCGCCGGTCTGCCGACGGCGGATGCCGACCGCTACGACGCGCTTTTGGAAGCAACCAAGAAGCTCGGCGGCGCCCGGATGACCATCGCTCGCGAGTTTCTTAACGGCAGGATCAGCGAGGCGGAAGCAGTGGCGCTCACCCGCAAGTACCAGCTGATGAGCGAGGCGCGAGCCAAGCAGTCGGTGAGCTTCACCAAGCAGTACCGGACCTATGTGATCAACTACGGCCTCGGCCAGGACATGGTCCGGGCCGATGTCGAGAGCCGCCAGGGCGAGGCGGCGCGATGGAAGCGGTTCGAACAGATCATTAGCGAGCCGACGCTGCCGAGTGATTTGCGGGCGAAGCGTTAGTCATAGAGGTAATCTTCGCCGACGGCCCATTCGAGACCGCCGGGTAGCTCGTCAGCAGAATAGTCGAGTTGCAAGACTCGGCGCCTGCCTCCGCTTTGCTGCTCGCCTGATGCATGAACGATGGCCGTATTGTACGCCCAAACATCTCCCGCTTCAGCCAAACACACCACCTCCGCTAGGTCGGTCGCAGCTTTTTCCACTTGTTCATTGGTCAGTCGACCAAGCCGATGCGAACCTGCGAGAACACGAAGCGGGGCATTGTCCTGATCAACGCGGTCCAGATGTATGCGGAGGGTAATCATACGCTGTGTGATTTCTTGGGGCGGCTGGACGTGCAGCTGGCCAGACTTCACCGACCATGCGGTGAAGCCGGGAACATCGATGCGCCGTTGCACGGATATCGTGCGGTCCTGATGCCAACCAAGACGCCAGTTCACCTCCGGCGACTTGTCGAGCAGCAGCGCTCGGCGCGGGCGAGCCTCGGGTCCAAGCAAGGCGCCGGCAATCGACCCGACATCGCCCGAAACCGTAATCAGGTCCGCCACTCCGCTGAGGTCGGATTTTGTAAGCCGCAGGCCAGCGGTATAGCGGGAAACAACGCTGCGAGCCGCTTGAGATCGGACGAACTCAGCACCGCGGGGAAATAGGCAGCTCCCGTGTCGACCAAGCTCAAGACCGGGGCCTCACAACTTTTCGGTTAGCTCCGGCACGATCTTGAAGAGATCCCCGACCAGGCCGACGTCGGCGATCTGGAAGATGGGGGCGTCCTCGTCCTTGTTGATGGCGACGATGGTTTTTGCATCCTTCATGCCCGCCAGGTGCTGGATGGCGCCGGAGATGCCGACCGCGATGTAGAGGTCGGGGGCGACGATCTTGCCGGTCTGGCCGACCTGATAGTCGTTGGGTGCATAACCGGCATCGACCGCGGCGCGGCTGGCACCGACGGCGGCGCCGAGCTTGTCGGCAAGCGGGTCGATGAGAGCGTGGAACTGCTCCGCGCTGCCAAGTGCCCGGCCGCCCGAGACGATGAACTTGGCGCTGGTCAGCTCGGGCCGCTCGCTATGTTCGGCTTCGAGGCCGACGAAGGTGGACAAGCCTACGTTCGAACCGCCGCCGACTTGCTCGATAGTACCGGAGCCGCCCTCGGCGTCCGCCTTCTCGAAGGCGGTGGTGCGGACGGTGATGACCTTCTTGGCATCCGACGAGCGCACGGTGGCAATGGCGTTGCCGGCGTAGATGGGGCGCGTGAAGGTGTCTTCGCTCTCGACCGAGAGAATGTCGCTGACTTGCATGACGTCGAGCAGAGCGGCGATGCGCGGGGCGATGTTCTTGCCGGTGGTGGTCGCCGCGGCGAGGAAGACGTCGTGGCTTTCCATCAGCTGGACGGCGAGCGGCGCGACATTCTCGGCAAGCGCATGCTGGAAGGCGGCGTCGTCGCCGACGTGGACCTTACCAACGCCCGCGATCCTCGCAGCCTGCTCGGCGACCGGGCCAACATCAGACCCCGCGACCAGCAGATGGACTTCGCCAAGCCTGGCAGCGGCAGTGACGGCGGCGAGGGTGGCGTCCTTGAGTTGCCCGCCTTCATGTTCAACGAGAACGAGGCACTTCATCCGACCACTCCCACTTCGCGCAACTTGTCGACTAACTCGTCGACGCTCCCGACCTTCACGCCCGCTTGGCGCTTCGAGGGTTCGCTGACCTTCAGCGTTTCGAGGCGGCGGGTGATGTCGACGCCGAGCTCGTCCGCGGTGCGGTTGGCGAGGGGCTTGGACTTGGCCTTCATGATGTTGGGCAGCGAGGCATAGCGCGGCTCGTTGAGGCGGAGATCGGTGGTGACCACCGCCGGGAGCTTCAGCTGCACCGTCTCCAGGCCGCCATCGACCTCGCGCGTGACGTTGACGGTCTCGGCCGACGGCTCGACCTTGGAGGCGAAGGTGCCTTGTGGCCAGCCGAGCAGGGCGGCGAGCATCTGGCCGGTCTGGTTGCTGTCGTCGTCGATCGCCTGCTTGCCGAGGATCACCATGCCGGGCTGCTCCTCGGCGGCAATCTTGGCGAGGATCTTGGCGACGGCGAGCGGCTCAACCTCCTCATCCGTGGTGACGAGGATGGCGCGGTCGGCGCCCATGGCCAGCGCAGTGCGGAGCGTTTCCTGCGCCTTGGCCGGGCCGATGGAGACGGCGACGACTTCGGTCGCGACGCCCTTTTCCTTGAGACGAATGGCCTCCTCGACGGCGATCTCGTCGAAGGGGTTCATGCTCATCTTGACGTTGGCGAGATCGACGCCGGAGCCGTCCATCTTCACCCGTGGTTTGACGTTATAGTCGATGACGCGTTTGACCGCGACCAGCAGCTTCATGGTGTTACCTCTCCATCCCACGCCGCATATTCCGCGGCGAGGGCTTCGAACTCATGGGGTTCAGGCACTGTGTCGTACCTTTTGCATGCGCCGCTGCTGGCCCAGGGAAGCTTTTCGGTCAACCAGCAGTCGAGGAAGGCCCGGCGTCCCGACGCGTCCTCCAGCATGGGTGAGCGGATGTTGACGTAATCGTCGAGCCCTTCGGGAACGGTCCACAGCCAGCTGAGGCAGGAGGCGCAGAAGCTGTGCCGGGTGCCGCCTTTCAGGCCACCGATGTCCGTTTCGCCAGACAGCTGCTCAAATTGAACGGCTGGATAAAGGCTACTGAGCGAAAAGGCGCTGCTGCTCATCCGCTGGCAACCGGTGCAGTGGCAGGCAAAGGTCAGGATGGGCTTGCCGGTGACCGCGAAGCGAACGGCCCCGCAGCGGCAATGCCCTTCCTGACGCTCTTGCCTCAAGCGGCCTTCTTGACCTCCGCAACGATCTTCTGCGCGGCGTCGCCGAGGTCGTTTGCGGCGACGATGGGCAGGCCGGACGATGCGAGAATGTCCTTGCCCTGCTGGACGTTGGTGCCTTCGAGGCGGACGACCAAAGGCACGTTGAGGTTCACTTCACGCGCGGCGGCGACGATGCCGTCGGCGATGATGTCGCACTTCATGATCCCGCCAAAGATGTTGACGAGGATGCCCTTCACCGCCGGATCGCTGAGGATGATCTTGAACGCCGCGGTGACCTTTTCTTTGGAGGCGCCGCCGCCGACGTCGAGGAAGTTGGCCGGGAAGGCACCGTTCAGCTTGATGATGTCCATGGTCGCCATCGCAAGGCCGGCGCCGTTGACCATGCAGCCGATGTCGCCGTCGAGCTTGATGTAGGCAAGGTCGTACTTGGACGCCTCGATCTCCATCGGATCCTCTTCGGTGAGGTCGCGCAACTCGGCCAGATCCTTGTGGCGGAACATGGCATTGGAATCGAAGCCGACCTTAGCGTCGAGGACCATCAGCTTGCCATCGTCGGTAACGGCCAGCGGATTGATCTCGATCTGCGAGGCGTCGGTGCCGAGGAACGCGTCGTAAAGCTTGGCGAGCACGTTCTGCGCCTGCTTGGCGAGGTCGCCGGTAAGGCCGAGCGCGGCTGCAACGGCACGGCCGTGGTGCGGCATCAGGCCGGTCGCCGGATCGATGGTCAGCGTCTCGATCTTCTCAGGGCTATCATGCGCCACGGCTTCGATATCCATACCGCCTTCGGTGGAAGCGACGATCGCAATGCGGCCGGTCTCACGATCGACGAGCAAGGCGAGATAGAATTCCTTGGCGATGTCCACACCGTCGGTAATGTAGAGGCGCTGCACTTCCTTGCCGGCGTCGCCTGTCTGGATGGTGACCAGAGTCTTGCCGAGCATCTCTTCGGCATGGGCGCGGACTTCCTCAACCGACTTGGCGAGGCGGACGCCGCCTTTCGAGTCGGGGCCGAGCTCCTTGAACTTGCCCTTGCCGCGACCGCCGGCGTGAATCTGCGCCTTTACGACCCAGAGCGGCCCGGGCAGCTTGCCGGCCGCTTCGGCGGCTTCGTCGGCGGACATGGCGGCGTAACCGGCCGGGACCGGGACACCGAACTTGGCGAGCAGCTCTTTGGCTTGATATTCGTGGATGTTCATGACGCGCGGCCTTAAGCAGATGTGCGCCGCCATTGCAAAGTCGCGCGAGTGACAGAAACTCACAATCCGACCCGCAAGATCATCCACGTCGACATGGACGCTTTCTACGCGTCGGTGGAGCAGCGCGACGATCCGGCGCTTCGGGGCAAGCCGGTCGCGGTCGGCGGAGGGCATCGCGGGGTCGTGGCGGCGTCGTCCTATGAGGCGCGCAAATATGGGGTGCGGTCGGCGATGCCGTCGGTCACCGCCAAGCGCCGATGCCCGGAGCTGATCTTCGTCAAGCCGCGCTTCGACGTCTACCGCTCGGTATCGCTGCAGATCCGGGACATCTTTGCCGACTTCACGGACAAAATCGAACCGCTGAGCCTCGACGAAGCCTATCTCGACGTCACCGAGGACCGGCACCAGTTGGGTAGCGCGCGGGCGATTGCGGAGGAGATCAGGCGGCGCATCAAGGAAGAGACTCAGCTGACCGCGTCGGCCGGCGTGTCCTATTGCAAGTTCATCGCCAAGCTGGCTTCCGACCACCGCAAGCCGGATGGTCTTTGCGTGATCACGCCAGACAAAGGGGCGGAGTTCGTCGCATCGCTGCCGGTCAGCCGCTTCCATGGGGTGGGGCCGGTCACCGCGGCGAAGATGGAGCGGCTGGGAATCCACACAGGCGCCGACCTGCAGCGGTGGACCATGCCGGAGCTGGAGGCGCATTTCGGTAGCTCGGCGAGCTGGTACTGGCGCATCTGCCGCGGCATCGACGAGCGGGAAGTCCGGTCGGAGCGCGGGCGCAAGTCGGTGAGCGCCGAACGGACCTTCAACGAGGATATCAGCGAACCTGAGGCCCTGATGGCCGAGCTGGAGCGTGTCGCTGGCTATGCGTGGGAGCGGATCGAGCGGGCGGAGGCCGCAGGGAGGACCGTGACGCTGAAGGTGAAATATGGGGACTTCACGATCATCAGCCGATCAAAGAGCTTCGGCGCGCCGGTCACGGACAAGGGGGCATTCCTGGCGGCGGGTCAAGGGCTGTTAACCGCCCTTTTGCCGGTGCCGAAGGGCATAAGGTTGTTGGGTCTTGGGCTTCACAATCTGACGGATGAAGAGCCAAGCGCACCGGCCCAGCTCGGACTGGCAATTTGATTTAATTTCTGCTATATAATTGTCACATCAGGCCGCTTGCCGATTCACAAGAAGCGGTCGTTAGCAGGAACCACACACAGACGGGCAGCCGCGACCACGGGTCGTTTTGGGGGACGATACGGGTTGTGTCGGCTCAAAGTCCGTCTGAATTCAGAAAGGTGAGTAATGGCTGCAAAGGCGCTTAGCTTCGACGTTGGCGATTATGTCGTATACCCCAAGCACGGTGTTGGCCGCGTCGTAGAACTGCAAAGCACCGAGATCGCCGGGACCCGTCTCGACCTCTATGTTCTGCGTTTCGAAAAGGAAAAAATGACGCTTCGCGTGCCCGTCGCGAAGGCGGACTCGGTCGGCATGCGCAAGCTGTCGTCGGACAAGACGATGAAGGACGCGCTGGAAACGCTGAAGGGCAAGCCCAAGGTGAAGCGCACCATGTGGTCGCGGCGTGCCCAAGAATATGAGGCGAAGATCAACTCGGGCGACCTGACGTCGATCGCCGAAGTGACCCGCGACCTGTTCCGTCCGGACGATGCGCCGGAGCAGAGCTATTCGGAACGGCAGATCTTCGAGGCGGCCTCCTCGCGCTTGGCGCGTGAGCTCGCCGCGATGGAGCAGGTCGATGAGCCGACCGCGCTGAAGAAGATCCTGGAGATCCTCAACAAGGCGGCTGTGATCCATCACAAGTCGAAGGAAGAAGCCGCCGCCGAGTAAGCGGCCGGTTCACCTGGTGACGCAAAGGGGCGGGTCCGCAAGGGCTCGCCCTTTTTGTTATCGGGGGTGAATGTCTGCTTTGGGTGGAAAGCGGACCTTCGCGCTACATTGCTGGCGTCCAAATGGATTAGTGATCTCATGTGGGTTGTGAGCTGAGGAGCAAGGGCAGATGGCAGGCGTGGGTTTCGGTCTTCTAGTAGTTGGCCTCCTCACTCTGTTCTTCATGCATCTCACCCAGTCTTCGCCTGGCGACTTATCAGGCGATCACTCGACTGAGAGTCCGGAAAGGTTCCGAGCTTTCCAATTCGCATTCATTGGCATTGTGATCGCAGGAGTGATTCTGCTTCTTTTTGCCTCGGCAAAGTGGGCGGTGGGCATTCGGTAACCATTTTGGGGAAAGCGGACGCTGTTGATTGGGGCGCTTGCGTGCGCCACCGTCAGTCTATGAACGAGCACGAAAGAGGCTTCCTCGCCTTCCTCGCTGAACCAAGCAGACGACGCATGGAGACCCTACTTGAGTTGGGCGAGAAGCACAGGGAGCACGCTCGGTCATTGCTGCACCATGCTGTTCGACTCGACCCTCGCTATGCGCAGCATCTGATAGGCAGCGACGCGTTCTTAGCCCCTGTCGAAGCCATGCTGCGGAAGAGGGGCGCTCCCGTAACCTGTTATGTCTTCGCCGCTAGAAGCGACTTGGATGGGCGAGAGATGCCTTTGAAGGAAGCGCTCGAAGCAATCATCGGTATAGGCAACGGAGCGTTCGTCTCGTGCATCCCCGGTCGGCTGGGCTTCTATGAATACGAGAGCATGAAGTCGTCTTACCTCCTCCAACGCTAATGTCCGCTATGGGTCGAAGGCAGACATTCGCGACCGCCCTTGATCTCACTGGCCGACTGTATTACATCAGCAATACACAGGCAGGAGATATGCGATGCGGCAGACTTCCACGTTCGGGGCGATCGTCGGCGCCTTGATGACGGCGGCGTGCAATCATGCGGGGGCGCAGGATGCTGGGCCGGAGACGTCGCGCAGCTTCACGGTCGGCGACTTCGACCGGATCGAGGTCAGCGGGCCCTATGACGTCGACGTGCGCACAGGCGGCGCGGTATCGGTGTCGGCCAAGGGGCCGGAGAATATCATTGAGAGGATGGACGTGGTCGTCGAGGGCGGCCGCCTGTTCATCCGTCCACGCAAGGACGGGCAGTTCAACATCAACTGGGGCAGCAGCGGCCATGTGACGGTGCAGGTGACCGTGCCGAGCCTGCGCGGTGCCGAGGTGGCAGGATCGGGCGACATCAAGGTCGACAAGGTTCAGGGCGATCGCTTCGAGGCATCGATTCGCGGCTCGGGCGACATCGCGGTCGATCATGCCGAGGTGCAATCCTTTGCAGCGGTCGTGACCGGATCGGGCGACGTGCGCGCAGCCGCCGGCCGGACGAATGCGGCGGAGCTGACGATCAACGGATCGGGCAAGATCGATGCAGCCGGTCTCCAGGCCCAGTCGGCATCCACCACCATCAAGGGGTCGGGCAATATCGCGGCCTATGCCAGCGGCACCGCGGAAGTGCGGATTTTCGGCTCGGGCGATGTCGAGATCAAAGGCGGCGCGAAGTGCCAGGTGACGAACAAGGGGTCGGGCAACTTCCGCTGCTCTTAGCTTCACGTTAACCACGTTCGGGCAGGAGGGTGGAATGCGCATCCTCCTGCCCTTTTTTTTGCTTGCTGTCGCGGCTCCGGCCGGCGCGGCGGAGCGGAGCTTCACGGTTACGGGCTTCGACAAGATCCGCGTCGACGGCCCGTTCAAGGTCACGCTGGCGACCAACGTCGCACCATTCGCGAAGGTGCGCGGCGACGCGCGAGCGCTCAACGGCGTCAGCATCGACGTCCAGGGACGCACCCTCATCGTCCGGCCCGACCGCGCGGCCTGGGGCGGCTACCCGGGCGATCCGGAAAAGCCGGTCGAAATCGCGCTCGGCACGCACGACTTGGCCTCGGCCCTGGTGAACGGATCGGGAAGCCTCTTGATCGACAAGGTGCGGGGGTTGAAATTCGATCTCTCGGTCGCCGGAGCCGGGTCGGCGGACATTGGCAGGATGGACGTCGACCAGCTTCGGATCGGGCTCGTCGGCACGGCCACCAGCCATGTTGCGGGCAAGGCATTGACCCTGACCACGTCGGTCGACGGCGCGTCGATGCTTCAGGCGGCGGATCTTAGTGTCAAGGACGCGACCATTCTGTCGAGCGGTCCGGCAAAGGTGGAGCTGACCGCGACCAACACGGCCAAGGTCACCGCCCGCGGGGCGGCGAACATTGTGCTTCAGGGGCGGCCCGCCTGCACCAGCCGGCTCGAAGGCTCGGCTGGCGTGACGGGCTGCAAATAAGGCTTACTGGAGGGCGGCGGAGGCTTCGACGCCGGAGAGGAAGTTCCACAGCGCACCGGCGAGTTCTTCGCCGGCTCGGATCGCCTCGAGCTTCTGGTCTTCCGGCAGACGGTCAAGCAGCTGGCGGCAGACTGCGCTATGTTCGACGTCGGCCGACTTGTGGACCTCGAAGAAGCGCAGCGTTTCGTCGTCCTTGACATCGTAGCGCTCGATAAGGCCGTCGATCTTGGCCGAGGCGACGCCCGGGAACTGGCTTTCATAGGCGTAGAGGGCGCCGAGACCGGCGGCGTAGGATTGACGCGACAGCTTGCGGAAGGTGTCAATCAGCGCCTGCGTCTCCAGGTTAAGCTTTTGCGACTTCACCGCGCCCTCGGTCTCTCCGAGGCCGCAGGCGAACATCATCCACAATGTGGCATGGTCCTGCTTACCAGTGTCCAGGCCTTCTTCCTCGGCCAGGTTTTCGGCGAGCATGCGGCGGCCGTCGCGGTCGGGGCAGTTGCTGTGCACGGCGCTGACCGCCTGCGGGAAGGCCTCGACATGGTGGAAATATTGGCGGGCATAGTCGCGCAGGGTCTGCAGCGGCAGGCGGCCCTCGGTCCACGCTTGGTAGAAGGGATGGCTCAGCATGGCGCGCTCGGCGACTTTGGCGTCGATGGCGGTTGAGACGGTGATCATGTGGAGCCTCCCTTGGTGCGGTTTCCCCCTCCGTTACCGCCGCAACCGGAAGCGAACAAGCGTCAGACGAGGGCAAGCTCGGCAAGCTTGCCGAACAATGCGGGCGGCAATTCGCCTAAGCCAGTAACATCAACATCTTGCGCGGCATGGGCATCGATCTCGTAATATCGCCAACCCTGGTGGGCGCGGCGCGCGATCGGGATGATGGGCATCAAGTCGGGCGAGCAGACAATGTCGATTCGCCCGTCGGAGCGATCGTCGAAGCGTAGGATCTGCTGGCAGGCGATCATGCGGTGCTTGACGATCCAGTAGAGCGAGCCTCCGATCAGCTCGGCCGCCCGCTTGGGGCGCATGCGTGTGACGACGCGAACTTCGCCTGCCTCGACCCGGCCGGCGATGCGGGTCTGAAGGCGCGGCAAGTCGGGGCAGGCGAATGCCACCTTGGTGAGATGCAGAGTCGGCACGAGGCCAAACATGTGCATTTAGCACTGCAATGACAATGGTTTAGGCGATGTGGAGGAATGCCGCTGCAAGGCCGAGGACGGCGAAATAGCCGACCGAGTCCGTAACCATGGTGACGAAAACGGACGAGGCAACTGCGGGGTCGGCGCCCGCCCGTTCCAGGGTCAAAGGCACCATCACGCCCGCGCACCCGGCGACGATGATGTTGGTCAGCATCGCGGCGGCGATCACCGCGCCGAGCGGAAGCGCCAACGGGTCGTGGAAGATCAACCCGAAGACGATCGCAACGCCGGCGCCGATCAGGCACGCGATGGTCAGGCCGTTGAGCAGTGCCACGCGGACTTCGCGTCCAACGGCGCGCCAGCGGTTGGAGCCGGTGAGTTGGTTTGTCGCGATGGCGCGAACGGTAACGGCGAGCGTCTGTGTTCCCGCATTTCCTCCGACCCCCGCCACCATCGGGCCGAGCGCGACGAGGATCGCGAAACGCTCGATCAGCCCTTCGAAGTTGGCGATGACGAAAGCGGTCACCAAGGCGGTAAGCAGGTTTGCGACCAGCCAGCGGACGCGGGCACGATAGCTTTCGGTCACCGGCTCGTTGATGTCGCCCTCGCCGACGCCGGACAGCAACAGCGCGTCCTCGCTCGCTTCTTCCTGGATGATGTGGACGATGTCGTCGACCGTGATCATCCCGACCAGCCGCCCGGTTCCGTCCGTCACCGCCGCAGATACGAGCGCATATTTCTGGAAGCGGAGCGCCACGTCCTCCTGATCCATGTCGACGGGAATCAATGTCTGCTCTTCGAACATGATGTCCGAAACAGGCATCTTGCGCGGCGCGCGCAGGATGGAGGACAGCTTACAGGTGCCGACCGGGTGATGGCCGGGATCGACGACGAAAACTTCCCAAAAGTCTTCGGCCAGATCCTTGCCGGAGCGCAGATAGTCGATGACCTGACCTACGTTCCAATGTTCGGGCACCGCGATCAGGTCGCGCTGCATGAGGCGGCCGGCGGACTCCTCCGGATAGGTGAGCGCTTCCTCGATCGCGGCGCGGTCGTCCGGCTCCATGGCGCGGAGGACGGCGCGCTGCTCGTCCTCTTCGAGGTCCTCGATGATTGCGACGGCATCGTCGGTGTCGAGCTGTCCCGCGAGGTCGGCGACCTGCTGCGGCTCAAGCGCGTCGAGCAAAGCCTCGCGGACGTGCTCGTTCATTTCCGCAACGACGTCGGCGTCGACGATGCCGGCGAGCGCCCGGACCAGGCCCTCGCGCTCATCGCGGGCAGCGAGCTCGATCAGGTCGGCGACGTCGGCGGGATGGAGCGGCTCGACAAGTTCCCGGGCGGTCTCGTCATCGCCGTCGGCAACGGCATCGAGGACCCGGTCGACGAATTCCGGACGAAGCCGGTCTTCGGCGTCCATCGGGGTCTCGTCCTCGACCTCGGGGGCAAGGCGGCGATATGCTCGCTTTCGCTCATCACCCACTCCCCGGCTGCAGACGTGGCCGCTCTATTGGCGGGGCGCTCTGGCGCAAGGCGGGAACGGCTCCTACATGCGCCCTTCCGATTTTGACTGCAGGAGTATGTTCCGATGGCCGACGGCGACCGCCTTACCCTTTCCCTCGACAGCGGCGGCGATGTCGTCATCCGGCTTCGGCCTGACCTCGCCCCGGCCACGTGGCGCGGATTACGGAGCTTGCGGAGCAGGGCTTCTACGACGGCGTCGTGTTTCACCGGGTGATCCCCGGCTTCATGGCGCAGGGCGGCGACCCGACCGGCACGGGTACGGGCGGCTCGCCGCTACCGAACCTGAAGGCGGAGTTCAGCGCCGAGCCGCACACCCGCGGCGCCTGCTCGATGGCGCGGACCAGCGATCCCAACAGTGCCAACAGCCAGTTCTTCATCGTCTTCGACGAAGCCACCTTCCTCGACCGGCAATATACCGTCTGGGGCAATGTCGAGAGCGGCATGGAGCATGTCGACGCGCTTCCCAAGGGCGAGCCGCCGCGGACGCCGGGCAAGATCGTCAAGGCGACGGTGCAGCGGGCCAGCTAAGCTTGCTACCCATTGCGCTGATCACCGGCGCGTCGGCCGGTCTGGGCGTGGACTTCGCGCGGCAATTGTCCGCGCGGGGTCACCGGCTGGTGCTGGCGGCGCGTCGGGCGGATCGGCTCGAAGCGCTTGCAGATGAGCTGGGCAATGCGCGGGCGGTCGGAATCGACCTGTCGGCGCATGATGCGGCGCATCGCTTGCTGGCCGATGTTGCGGCTGCGGGCGAGCAGGTCGAGTTGCTGATAAACAATGCGGGCTTCGGGCTCGGCGGCAATGTCGCCGAGCTGGACGCCGAGCGGCAGCGGCAGATGATCGACCTCAACATCGGAACGCTGACGGATCTGTGTCGGGCAGTGGCGCCGGGGATGATCGCGCGGCGGTCCGGTGCGATCCTGAATGTCGCGTCGACGGCAGCGTTCCAGCCCGGGCCGGGGATGGCCGTTTACTTTGCTACCAAGGCCTATGTGCTGTCCTTCACCGAAGCGCTTCACGAGGAGTTGAAGCCTCACGGCATCAAGGTCTCCGCGCTTTGTCCCGGACCGACGCGTACGGAGTTCGGGGATGTCGCCGGCTTCAGGAACAAGGGCGCCTTCGACCGGCTGTCGATGGAGTCGGCCGACGTGGTCCGGCAGGGGCTGCAAGGGCTCGATCGCAACCAGGCCGTCGTCGTGACCGGTGCAATGAACAAGGTTGGCGCGCTCTCGACGCGCTTCGTTCCGCGTGCCGCCGTCCGCAAAATCGCGGGCAAGATGAAGTTCATGGCAACAAAATGAACCGGATGACGATCCTGCCGTTGGGCCCATCGGGGCTGCCGGCAGAAGCATAAAAGGAGAGAGCATGGCCGACGTCGAAACCGTTGACCGGACCAAGGCCCGCAAGGTGCAGGTGGCGAACTTGTCACCGGCTGAGCATGGCCGCGGGTTCGCCCGGCTGCCGGCCCGGCTGATGAGCGAGCTCGGCCTGTCAGAAGGCGACGTGATCGAGATCGTCGGCAGCAAGACCACGGCGGCGCGAGCGCTTCGTCCCTACGACGAAGACGAGGGCATCGACATCATCCGCCTCGACGGCCTGCAGCGCGCCAATGCCGGCGTCGGCAGCGGCGATTATGTCGAAGTGCGCAAGGGCCAGTCCACTGCCGCGACCCGCGTGGTGTTCGCGCCCGCCGCGCCCAACATGCGGCTTGAAGGCTCGTCGGCGGCGTTGCAGCGCAGCTTCGCGGGCCGCCCGCTGACCGAAGGCGATGTGGTCGCGACCACGGGCCACCAGCGGGTGAATGCCGACATGCCCGACCATATCCGGCAGCTGCTGAACGCGCCGGCGTTCGCGCTCCAGGAGCTGAAGCTGATCGTCGTTTCGACCGCGCCCAAAGGCATCGTCCACATCGATGCAAAGACGCAGGTCGAGCTGCTTTCCGAGTATAAGGAACCGGATCAGGCGGACCGCCGCGCCGATGTCACTTACGACGACCTCGGTGGCATGCGCGGGACGATCGATGCGCTGCGTGAGATGGTCGAACTACCGCTGCGCCATCCCGAATTGTTCCAGCGTCTCGGCGTCGATCCGCCCAAGGGCGTGCTGCTTCACGGCCCTCCCGGCACCGGCAAGACCCGTCTGGCACGCGCGGTGGCGAACGAAAGCGCTGCGCGTTTCTTCCACATCGCTGGCCCCGAGGTGATGGGTTCGGCCTATGGCGAGAGCGAAAAGCGCCTCCGCGAATTGTTCGAGGAAGCGGCCAAGGCGGCCCCCTCCATCATCTTCATCGACGAGATCGATTCGATTGCGCCCAAGCGCGGGCAGGTGACCGGCGAGGCGGAGAAACGCCTGGTGGCGCAGCTGCTGACGCTGATGGACGGGTTGGAGCCGCGGCAGAACCTGGTGGTGATTGCGGCGACCAACCGGCCGGAAGCGATCGACGAGGCGCTTCGGCGGCCGGGCCGGTTCGATCGCGAGATCGTGGTCGGTGTTCCCGACGAGCCGGGGCGGCGCGAGATCCTAGGCATTCACACCCGCGGCATGCCGCTGGATGGAGGAGTCAGTCTCGAGGATCTGTCGCGGCGGACGTACGGCTTCGTCGGCGCCGACCTGGCGGCGCTGGTGCGGGAGGCGGCGCTGGAGGCAGTGCGGCGGATCATGCCGGAACTCGACCTTTCCGAGCAGACCATTCCGACCGAGATCCTCGACAGATTGTCGGTGAACGGGTCCGACTTCGAGAATGCTTTAAAGCGTGTGCAGCCCTCGGCGATGCGGGAGGTGATGGTCGAAGCGCCCCGCGTCGGCTGGGACGATATCGGCGGTCTCGACGAAGCGCGCGACAAGTTGCGCGAGGGCGTCGAACTGCCGCTGAAGCATCCGGAGGCGTTCCGCCGCATCGGCATCCGCCCGGCAAAGGGCTTCCTGCTTTACGGCCCGCCCGGCACCGGCAAGACTCTGCTGGCGAAGGCTGCGGCGCGGGAGAGCCAGGCCAATTTCATCGCGACCAAATCGTCGGACCTGCTCAGCAAATGGTATGGCGAGAGCGAGCAGCAGATCGCCCGCCTGTTCGCCCGCGCGCGGCAGGTGGCGCCCACGATCATCTTCTTCGACGAACTGGACAGCCTGGTGCCGGCGCGCGGGGGCGGGCTGGGTGAGCCTCAGGTTACCGAGCGGGTGGTGAACACCATCCTGGCGGAGATGGACGGGCTGGAGGAGCTTCAGAATGTCGTCGTCATCGGCGCGACTAATCGGCCGAACCTGATCGATCCGGCGTTGCTTCGGCCAGGGCGTTTCGACGAGCTCATCTATGTCGGCACGCCGGACACCGCCGGGCGCAGGCGAATCCTTGCCATCCACACTGAAGGCATGCCGCTGGCAGCGGACGTTGATCTGGATTCGCTGGCTCGGCGCTCCGAACGGTTCACCGGTGCCGACCTTGAGGATCTGGTCCGGCGCGCCGGCCTCCACGCGTTGAGACGCGGACTGGAGGAGGCGCAGGTGACAATGGCGGACTTCGAGGCGGCGCTGACCGATACCCGCGCCTCCGTCACTGAGCAGATGGAAGAGGAATATGCGCGGATCCAGTCGACGCTGAAGAGCGATGCGGTAAGGCCCAATGGTGGAATCGGCTTCGTGCTGCCGGGAACGATGCGGTCGCGGCCCGGCGGCAAGGGCGACGAGTGAGGCGGTGACCCTGAAGCCGATCCGGGACAGCAGCGAGCCTGCGGATGCTTGCCAAGCGGCGGAGCATTTGCCAACGCTCGCTCGCCCAGCAGACACTGACGGAGTTTCCATGCCGACATCGCCCGCCCGCGCCCTGAAGGGCGACCGCACTATTGCGCGAGCGGCGGGCAAGCGAAGCGTCAATCCGCGCTGGGCATTCCTTCGAGGCTTCCTGAAGCATCCGGTCATGGTCGGCTCGATCATCCCGTCGAGCCGCATTCTGATCGAAAAGATGCTCGGGCCGGTGGATTGGCACGCTACGCGGGTGTTCGTCGAATATGGGCCGGGCGTCGGTACGTTCACCCGGCCGATCCTTGAGAAGATGGGCCCCGACGCCAAGCTGGTGACCATCGACACCAATCCGGAATTCACCGCCTTCCTCAAGGAGTCGATCGACGACGACCGGCTGGTTGCCGTTACCGGCTCGGCTGCGGACGTGGAAAAGATCCTGGCCGACCGCGGTCTTGGCCAGGCCGATTACGTGCTTTCGGGCCTGCCCTTTTCAACTCTGCCGCCGGGCGTGGGCGACCAGATCGCCGAGGCCACGTCGAAGGTGATCCGCCCGGGCGGAGCCTTCCTCGTCTATCAGTTCAGCCCCAAGGTCCTGGACTTCATCAAGCCCTGGTTCGAGCGCATCGACAGGGGGTTCGAGTGGATCAATGTTCCGCCGGCGACCCTGTTCTGGGGCTGGCGCGAACCGAAGCAGGGCTGACGCTCACTCCTCCTGCTGGAAGTTCAGCCGGCGTGTGACGGTATAATCCATGCTGGTCACCAGGAAGTAGGACAGCGCCCACTTCATCCGGCGGAGGAATGTGCCGCGCCGCTGGTGAATCTCCGGCGTGATCTGCTCCGATTGCGCCAACTCCCCATCTACGTAGCGGCGCAACCGCTGAGCGAAGTCGGCGTCCTCGATCCGCAGCATGACTTCAAGGTTGAGATAGAGGCTCCGGAAGTCGAAATTGGACGAGCCGATGTGGACGGCATCATCGACGATCACGAGCTTGGTGTGCAGCTTGGCGGCGCGATATTCGAACATTTGCACCCCGCGCCGCAGCAGCCGGGCATAAGTGAACCGCGCGGCGGCGATGGTGGCGTTGTTGTCCGATCTGGCGGCCGTAAGAATTCGCGCGCGCTTGCCCAGCTTGCGGATCCGGCGAAGGATCGCCCAGGGCGGTGAGAAATAGGCCGAGATGAGGTCGAAGCTCTTGCCGCACGAAATCTCCCGGGCGATGATCGTGTGCCAGGCATTGCGGCGCATGAACGGACCGCTGAACTTCCACTGCAATGGCCCTTCCGTCTGGCTTGCGCGGGCGAGGAGACGGCGAAGGTCCTTGAGGCGGGGGCGCTTGGCGACGGTCCAGCGGTCGACCAGGTCGAAATAGTTGGCGGCGCAATGCACTGCCGGTCCGTCGATCGTCAGCCAAAGGTCGCGCCAATGGCCTGGGCCGTCGTCCGTCAGATAATCCTTGTGGATGTTGGCGCCGCCGATGATGGCCCGGCGCTCATCCACCACCACAAGCTTCTGGTGATTGCGGAGCAGATAGCGACGGCCGTAGCTTGGGTGAAAGCGGCAAAGCTTGCCGCCCGCGTCGTTAAGCGCGTCAAAGAAACCGTCCTCGGCGCCGGCCGAGCCGAAGCCGTCGAGAAGAACGTCGACCTTTACGCCGCGGCGGATCGCAGCAAGCAAGGCATCGCGGACCTCAGTGCCCGCCTCGTCGCTGACGAACATGTAGAAGAGCAGGCGAACGCTGTGCTGGGCGGACCCGATCATTTCAAGGATGACCCGGTGCCGGTCCTTCCCGCTGGTGATCAGGCGCAGGGCGTTGCCGTCGATCGCCGCGCCGAGCTCGTTTTCTGCAGCCGATCCGACCTCCTCATCCATCGCCTTCATCTGTGCAGAGGCCGCAATGTCCATGCAAGCGCAACGCGCTTTCCTTGACTTTGGAGCCTTCGGAGAGGTAACGGACCTCACTTCCTTCAGATTAGCTTGCATTGCGAGGCGACGAATGGCGCGCGTTACCGTCGAAGATTGTGTCGACAAGATCCCGAACCGGTTCGACCTTGTTCTCATGGCGGCGCAGCGTGCCCGCCAGATCTCCGGTGGCGCCGACCTTACCATCGACCGGGACCGCGATAAAAATCCGGTCGTCGCGCTCCGCGAGATCGCCGAGGAAACGGTGAAGCCGAAGCATCTTCAGGAAGCCGTCGTCAGCAGCCTTCAGAAGGTCCAGATCGACGAAGAAGATGAGACGGACGAACTGGCGTCGCTGAGCGAGTCGGCCGAAGCGCTTCGCCTCACCGCCGCCGCGCCGCCGCGTCCGAGCCCGTCGGGCGGCGATTACGAATAAGCCGGTCCCCGCGCGAGCCGCGGGGATAGTTCGCTAGGCGGCGACCTCGAGTTGCTCCGCGACTCGGCCGCATGTCGCGCCCGTTTCCCGGTCCAGCCACACCATCTCCTCGAGCGACAGCTCGCGCCCATCGTGTGCGTGGATGCAGATCTTGCGGATCGGCTTGCCGTCGCGACGGTCGGCCAGCAGGATGCGGGATGAACCCTCCGCCCATTGCTCACCCCACTGACGCAGTGCAACCAGCACTGGCAGGAGGCCGCGCCCCTTTTCTGTCAGGGTGTAGCTGACCTTTCGGCGGTCGTGTGGATCCGGGTTGCGGGCCAGGATGCCGCCGGCGACCATCTTCGCCAAGCGGTCCGACAGGATGTTGCGGGCGATGCCGAGGCCCGCCTGAAACTCCTCGAAATGGCGCAAATCGTTGAAGGCGCCGCGAAGAATGAGGAAGGCCCATTTCTCGCCGATGAGGTCGAGCGCCTGCGGCAATGGGCATTCCAGCGCGGCGGCGCGGAACTCATCAATGCCGAACGTCACTTTTTCAGATGCCAAGCCTTTGTCCTTCCTGCCGAATCAGTGAAGCACAAGATTGCATGAATGAACAGTTGCAGAACGAAACGGATCAGGCATAATCAGTTGCGTTACGAAACGGACCCGGAGTTCTGTCATGCGCTTTTCCTTCGTCGCCTTGTCCGCCTTCGTCCTGGCCACGCCGGCAGGAGCGGCCAATTACATGGCAAAACCGATCCAGCCAGCGGCAGCGAAGATCATAACGCGCGATGCGGTGTGGGGATGCGGCCCCGATGCTTGCCAGGCATCCACGCAGCAAAGCCGCCCGGCGGTGCTTTGTCAGGGATTGGCCAAGCGCGCCGGGCCGCTGCAGAGCTTCCTTGTCAACGGACGGGCATTCTCGTCCGCGGAACTGGACCGCTGCAACTTATCGGCGCGCCGCTGAGGTTCGCGCTTGCACAATAGAGGCGGCTAGCCCCATCTAGGCATTGTGCTGCGCCAGTATGAGCTTGTCGAGAAGATCAAAGCCTATGATCCGGACGCGGACGAGGCGCTGATCAACCGCGCTTACGTCTTCTCCATGAAGGCGCACGGGTCGCAGATGCGGGCGTCGGGTGACCCCTACTTCAGCCATCCGATCGAGGTGGCGGGCATCCTCACCGACCTGAAACTCGACGACCAGACCATCGTCACCGCCATCCTCCACGACACGATCGAGGACACGGTGGCGACGCCCGAACAGGTCGAAAAACTGTTCGGCAAGGATGTGGCGCGGCTGGTCGACGGGGTCACCAAGCTGTCCAAGGTCGAGGCCTTGTCGGAGAATGAGCGGGCAGCGGAGAACCTGCGCAAGTTCCTGCTCGCCTTATCCGACGATATTCGCGTGTTGCTGGTGAAGCTTGCCGACCGGCTGCACAACATGCGGACGCTTCACCACATCAAGAATCCGGAGAAGCGCCGGCGGATCGCGCGCGAGACGATGGACATCTACGCGCCGCTCGCCGAGCGGATCGGCATGTACGAAATCATGAAGGAGATGCAGGAGCTCTCCTTCCGCGAGCTCGAGCCCGACGCTTACGCATCCGTCACGCGGCGGCTCAAGCAATTGCACGAACAGGGCGGCGATCTCGTCAGCCGGATCGGACTCGGCCTGCAACTCCATCTCGCCGACCACGGACTGACGGCCGACGTCACCGGGCGCGAGAAGCATCCATACTCGATTTGGAAGAAGATGGCCGAGCGGCACATCAGCTTCGAGCAATTGTCGGATGTGATGGCCTTCCGGGTCATCGTCGACGAACTTGACGATTGCTACCTGGCGCTCGGCCAAATCCACCAGCGCTGGCCGATGGTGCCCGGAAGGTTCAAGGACTTCATCTCGACGCCCAAGCGCAACGGCTATCAAAGCCTTCACACCTCCGTCATCCACGACACAAAAATGCGGATCGAGATCCAGATCCGAAGCCAGGCGATGCACGACCAAGCCGAGCGGGGGCTGGCGGCACACTGGGCCTACAAGGAAGGCAAGCCGGCGGCGGATGTGCGCATCCCGTGGATCGACGACCTGGTCGAAATCCTCGACCATGCGGAAAGTCCCGAGGAACTGCTCGAGCATACCAAGCTCGCCATGTACCAGGACCGCATCTTCGCCTTCACCCCGAAGGGCGAACTGATCCAGCTGCCCAAAGGCGCGACCCCGGTCGATTTCGCTTATGCGGTGCACACCGACCTTGGCGATCGGACGGTCGGCGCCAAGGTCAACGGTCGCGTGGTGCCGCTACGGACCATGCTCGAAAATGGCGATCAGGTCGAAATCCTGGCGTCGGAGACCCAGCATCCGCAGCCTTCCTGGCTTCGTTTCGTCGTAACGGGCAAGGCCCGAGCGGGAGTGCGTCGGTTCGTTCGGCATAAGGAGCGCGACGAGACAGTCGAGCTCGGCCGCAAGATCTACGAGGAAATCGTTGCGCGGCTACCCTCCGGACTATCGGCGGAAGTGACCAAGCGCGCGCTCAAGAAATTGAAGATCGAGAGCGAAGACGAGCTGATGATCGCGATCGCGCGTAAGCGCGTCAGCGACGAAGAATTGATGGAAGCCTTGATGCCGGGATCGGTCGGGACCGACGTCGTCCGCAAGCCGCTCGGCCAGCGCAAAGCGATTTCGATCAAGGGGCTGACGGCTGGAGTCGCCTACCACCTCGCCAATTGCTGCCACCCGGTGCCGGGCGACCGCATCGTCGGCCTCCGCCGCGAGGATGAAGAGATCGAGGTCCACCTGATCGGATGCGACACGCTGGCGAGCGGCATCGATGCTGACTGGCTCGACCTGGCGTGGGGCGAGGGTTCGGACGGTGGCGCTGCGCGCATCTGCGTCATTGTCCGCGACATTCCCGGGGCACTTGGCAGCCTGTCGAGCACGCTGGGCCTGAAAGGCGCCAACATCATCAACCTGCAGCTGACGCACCGCGACGGCGGCTTTCATACCTTCCACATCGATATCGAGGTGCACGACCTCGCGCACCTCCATGCCATCATCGCCGCGCTGCGCGAGGCGGATGCCGTCAGCTCCGTGGAGCGGATCTAGGCCGCGGCCGTTCCCGCCGCCAAAACGGCAAGAGTGACGAGGTCCGACGCACTCGCCGTCATTGGCGCGATCTGAACCGATTGCTTGAGGCCCAGCATGATGGGGCCGATCACGCTCTCGCCGCCAAGCGCGCGTAGCAGCTTGGCCGACAGGTTAGCGGACTGCAGGCCGGGCATGACCAGGACGTTGGCCGGGCCGGTCAGGCGGCTGAACGGATAGAATTTGCGCTGCGCCTCAAAGCTGAGCGCCACGTCGGGCGCCATTTCGCCTTCATATTCGAAGTCAACCGATGAGCGGTCGAGGATCTTCACGGCGCCGCGGAGGTCTTCGACGTGCATGCCCGGCGGATTGCCGAAGGTGGTGTAGGAGATGAAGGCGACGCGCGGCTCCAGCCCCATCATCCGGGCGAAGGCGGCGGAGCTGCGGGCGATGGCGGCGAGTTGCTCGGCGTTGGGACGTTCATGCACCGCGGTATCGGCCATCAGCACCGCCTGGTGCCTGCCGACGATGATGTTGACCCCAAAGGGCGTCGCGCCCTCGGCATCGTCGATGATCGTCCGGACCTGGTTCAACGACTGGCTGAACGGGCGCGTGGTGCCCGTGATCATGGCGTCAGCCTCGCCGAGCGCGAGCATGGCGGCGCCGAAATAGTTGCGGTCCTGGTTGACCATCCGCTCAACCGCGCGGCGCAGCAGGCCCTGGCGCTGCTGGCGGGCGTATATGAAATCCACCGCGCGCCCGACCAGCGGCGAGTTGCGGCTGTTGAGGACCTCATATTCCTCCGGCTTGTCGACGCCGAGCGCGCGCAATTGATCGTGGACGTCCTCGCGGCCGACAAGCACGGGAGTGCCGTAGCCGCCTTCCTTGAAGGCGATTGCGGCACGCAGCACGTTCGACTCTTCACCTTCGGCGAACAGTACCCGCTTCGGGTTAGACCGGGCGGCCTCATAGGCGAGCGTCATCACGGCGGCCGTGGGATTGAGGCGCGCGCGCAATTGCTGCCGATACTTGTCCATATTCTCGATCGGCTTCTGCGCGACGCCGGTACGCATGGCAGCTTCGGCGACCGCCGAGGCGACGACCTCCATCAAGCGCGGATCGAATGGAGCGGGAATGATATATTCCGGGCCGAAGCTGTGGGTGTGCCCACCGTAAGCGGCCGCCACTTCCTCCGGCACCGCTTCGCGCGCCAATTCCGCAAGCGCGTTGGCGGCGGCGATCTTCATCTCGTCGTTGATGCTCGTCGCGCGCACGTCGAGCGCGCCGCGAAAGATGAAGGGAAAGCCGAGCACGTTATTGACCTGGTTGGGGTAATCGGAGCGGCCTGTTGCCAGGATGGCATCGGGACGTACCGCCTTGGCATCCTCCGGAAGGATTTCCGGGTCAGGGTTGGCCATCGCGAAGATGATCGGCTGCGGCGCCATCTTCTCCACCATTTCGGGCTTCAGCGCGCCAGCGGCGGACAGGCCCAGGAATACGTCGGCACCTTCCAGCGCGTCGGTCAGGCTGCGGCGGTCCGTTTCAACGGCATGGGCCGACTTCCACTGGTCCAGGTCGTCGCGACCCTTGTGAATCACGCCCTTGCGGTCGCACATGATGACATTGTCGCCGCGCACGCCCATCGCCTTCATCAACTCGGTGCAGGCGATGGCCGCGGCGCCGGCGCCGTTCACCACCACCTTGACGCTGCCAAGTTCGCGGCCGGTGATCAGGCAGGCATTGATGAGGCCTGCAGCGCTGATGATTGCAGTTCCGTGCTGGTCGTCATGAAAGACCGGGATGTTCATCCGCTCCTTCAATTCCTGCTCGATCTGGAAGCAGGCTGGGGCGGCGATGTCTTCGAGATTGATGCCGCCGAAGCTTGGGCCGAGCAGGGCCACCGCATCGATGAATTTCTGCGCGTCCTCCGTGTCCACTTCGATGTCTATCGAATCGACGTCCGCGAAGCGTTTGAACAGGACCGCCTTGCCTTCCATCACCGGCTTGGATGCGAGCGCGCCGAGGTTGCCGAGGCCGAGGATGGCGGTACCGTTGGAGATGACGGCGACCAAATTGCCTTTGGCGGTATAATCATAGGCGCAGCCGGGGTTCGCGGCGATGGCGCGAACAGGAACAGCGACACCGGGAGAATAAGCGAGGCTGAGGTCGCGCTGCGTCGCCATCGGTTTGGATGCGACGATCTCCAGCTTTCCGGGACGGCCAAGGCCGTGGAAGTCGAGCGCTTCCTGCTCGGAAAATTTGACGTTGGCTTCGGACATGAACCTCTCCTGTGCCGATGTCCTTAGCCAAGGCCGGCGGCATGAGTCACCCCGCGAATTGTTAGCGCTCACATGACATGACGCGCCACGCGTTTACGTCTAACCAGAACGGATGGCCCGCGCCGATGCACCGACGCCGATGATGCAGCAATATCGCCGCCTCAAGGATGAGGCCGGCGACGCGTTGCTGTTCTACCGGATGGGCGATTTCTTCGAATTGTTCTTCGACGATGCGAAGATCGCGTCAGCCTGCCTCGATATCGCGTTGACCAAGCGCGGCGAGTCGGAGGGCGAGCCGGTTCCGATGTGCGGCGTCCCGGTGCACAGCGCCGAGGCCTATCTGGCGCGACTGATCCGCGCCGGTCACCGCGTCGCAATCGCGGAGCAGACGGAAAGCGCGGCGGAAGCGCGAAAGGCGCGCGGATCCAAGGCGCTGGTGGAGCGAGCGATCGTTCGTCTCGTCACTGCAGGCACGCTGACCGAAGAACATCTGCTCGAGTCGGGATCGGCCAATTGGCTTGCCGCGATTGGAAGGGCGGGTGACGATTGGGCGATTGCCGCCGCCGACATCTCCACTGGCCGGTTCGAACTGGTCGGATGCGAACCCGGCGAGTTGGCGGCGGAGATCGCCCGCCTGTCCCCCGCCGAGACGATCGCCGACGCCTATCCGCCTGGCATCCAAACCGGCAGCGGCAAGGGCGGCTTTGACAGCGGGAACGGCGAGCGGGCGTTGAAAAGCCGGTTTGGGCTAGCAACGCTGGACGGACTGGGGTCGCCGACCCGGGCGGAGCTGGCCGCGGCGGGAGGGCTTCTGACCTATCTCGACGCGACCCAGAAGGGCGCCGGTTTGCTGCTCGAGGCGCCGCGTCGGGTGCAGCGGTCCGATCACATGATGATCGACGCCGCGAGCCGCGACAGCTTGGAGCTTTGCCGGTCGGCGACGGGGCAAGTCGGCGGCAGCCTGCTCGGAGAGATCGACCGCTGCCGGACCGCGATCGGCCGGCGCCTGCTTGCGTCGGACCTGTCGGCGCCGCTGACGGATAGCTGGCGGATCGAGCGGCGACTTGAGCTAGTCGGCTGGTTTGCGGACGACGCCATCCTGCGGGAACGAGTGACGGCCGCGCTCAAGAGCATGCCCGATTTCCCGCGCGCGCTGGGGCGGCTGGTCGCAGGTCGCGGCGGACCGCGGGACCTGGCGCTGATCCGCGACGGGTTGGCTGCTGCTGCCGGTCTCCATGAGCAACTTGGCGCTCGTGCTGCGCCGCCGCGGCTGCTCGAAGATTTGCTGCCGAAGCTGGTCGGTCATGCATCCCTGATCGAGACGCTGCGCCTGGCTTTGGTGGACTCGCCTCCGTTGGAGGCGGCCAAGGGCGGATACATCGCGGAAGGCTATGATGCGGAGCTGGACTCGCTACGCTCGGCCTCGTCCGATGGGCGGCGGGCGATTGCGGCGCTGGAGGCGAAGTATCGCGAATCGACGGGCATCGGTTCGCTCAAGATCCGGCACAATGCGGTGCTCGGATATCATATCGAGGTGTCGGCGCGGCATGCCGACGTGCTGATGGCCGCGGACAGCGGCTTTGCGCACCGGCAGACGCTGGCGGGTGTTGTGCGGTTCAATTCGCCTGATCTCCATGCCGAGGCGGCACGCGTGGTGGAGGCCGGAAGCCACGCCATTGCGGCCGAAGCGGCGCATCTGGAGGAACTGACAGCACTTGCCGTCGCGGCAGCCCCGGCGATCGCCGCCACAGCGGACGGAATTGCCCGGCTGGACGTCGCGGCATCGCATGCAACCCGCGCTGCGGTAGGCGGATGGGTGCGGCCGCAGATCGATGAGCAGCCGTGTCTGGAAGTGGAAGGCGGACGCCATCCAGTCGTCGAGTCGGCTTTGGCGCGGCATGGCGACCCGTTCGTGGCCAACGACTTGTGGCTCTGGTCGTCGGACCGACTGTGGCTGATCACAGGCCCCAACATGGGCGGAAAGTCGACCTTCCTTCGCCAGGCGGCGCTGATCGCCGTGCTTGCGCAGTCGGGCAGCTTCGTGCCCGCAGGCCGCGCTAAGGTGGGGATCGTCGACCGGCTATTCAGCCGTGTCGGCGCGTCGGACAATCTGGCGCGGGGAAGGTCGACCTTCATGGTCGAAATGGTCGAGACTGCCGCAATCCTGGCTCAAGCGACAGCGCGAAGCCTCGTCATCCTGGACGAGATCGGGCGCGGCACCTCGACCTACGACGGCCTGGCGATCGCCTGGGCGGTGGTGGAGGCGATGCATGACGAGGTGCAGTGCCGGACCTTGTTCGCGACCCATTACCATGAATTAACCCGGCTGGCGGGCCGGCTCGATTGCCTCTCGCTGCATCACGTCCGTGCCCGCGAGTGGAAGGGCGACCTGGTGCTGCTTCACGAGGTTGCGGACGGCGCTGCCGACCGCAGCTACGGCATTGCCGTTGCCAAGCTGGCGGGCGTGCCGCCGCAGGTTCTGGCGCGCGCCAAGGCAGTGCTGAAGCGGCTGGAGGCCGGACGCGACGCGACCGGCGGAATCGCGGCCGGTCTCGATGACTTGCCGCTCTTCGCCGCGACTGCCCCGGCTGAGAAAGAGTGCGATCGCCTTCGTGAGGAGCTTGAGGCAGTGCAGCCGGACACCCTGAGCCCGCGCGAGGCGCTGGAAATATTGTACCGGCTGAAATCCTTGGCGAGGGAGGACGGGCAATGACCCTGTTCGAGCCGATCGATCAGCGGCGCCTGATCATCGACCGCCGATCGGTATCGGACGCGGTCGCTGCTCTTCCGGTCGGCGACGATGGCAAGGGGGATCGTCTCGCCATTCTTCGCGACGCGCTTGCCACGGGCCGGCGAGAGGTGGAGCGCCGGCTTACTGCCGAGCCGGGCGCGGGTCGTACGGCGGCGCGTGCCAATGCTTACCTCCACGATCAATTGCTGCGCATCATCTACGAGCATGTCGGCGCCGGCGGGCTCGGCAACAAGCTGGCCATCGTCGGCCTTGGTGGCACGGGCCGCGGCGAGATGGCGCCGCATAGCGACGTCGACCTGATGTTCCTGACGGCCGACAATCCCTCCGCCCAGGTGGAGCGCTGCGCCGAGGCGATGCTTCACATCCTGTGGGACCTGAAGCTGAAGGTCGGTTATTCGGTGCGATCGGTCGACCAGATGATCGACTATGCGAAAAAGGACATGACGGTTCGAACCGCATGCCTGGAATCGCGGCTGCTGTGGGGCGCGGAGGATCTGTACGCCCATGCCGGCCAGCGTTTCCGCAAGGATGTCGTTGCGGGAACGGCCAAGGAGTTCGTGGCGGCAAAGCTGAAGGAGCGCGACGAGCGGCACCTTCGGATGGGCGACAGCCGCTATCTGGTCGAACCCAATGTGAAGGACGGCAAGGGCGGACTTCGCGACCTCCACACGCTCTACTGGATCGGCAAATATGTGCATGGCGTCGAGCGGCCGGCCGACCTCGTCGGGGCGGGCCTATTCTCGGCGGCCGAGTTCCGCCGCTTCGATCGCGCCGAACGTTTTCTCTGGTCCGTGCGCTGCCATCTTCATGTGGCAGCGCGCCGGGCCGAGGAACGGCTCGGCTTCGAGCATCAGCGGCATATCGCGGAGGTCATGAATTATGCCGACCGGCCCGGAAAGTCCGCGGTCGAGCGGTTCATGCATTTCTACTTCATCAACGCCAAGACCGTCGGCGACCTCACCGGCCAGTTCCTTGCCCAACTTGACGAGCAATTGGGTAAAAAGGGCTTCCGCTTTCTGTTCCCGGCAATTCGCCGCAAGCCAAAGCGGCTCGGCGGTTTCATGCTCGACCGCGGACGCCTGTCCATCCCGGCCGACGATTTCTTCCAGTCGGATCCGGTCCGCCTGATCGAGCTGTTCGCCATCGCCGCCAAGGAGCAGCTGGAAATTCACCCGGAGGCGATGCGGTCGGCGACGCGCGACGCTGGTCTGATCGACCAGAAGGTTCGCAACGACCCGCGCGCCAACGCTTTGTTCATGGAGGTGCTGACGGACATCAAGGCGCCGGACCTGGTGCTTCGTTGGATGAACGAGGCCGGCGTGTTCGGCCGCTTCGTTCCCGACTTCGGCCGGGTCGTCGCGCAGATGCAGTTCGACATGTACCATCATTATACGGTGGACGAGCATTCCATTCGCGCCATCGGACTTCTGGCGGCAATCGAGCGCGGCGAGCTGGCGCAGGATCACCCGCTGTCGCACGCCTTGTTCAAGCAGATCTCGTCGCGCCGGACGCTTTATACGGCAGTGCTGCTGCATGACATCGCCAAGGGCCGCGGCGGAGACCATAGCGAACTCGGCGCCGAGATCGCGCTGAAGCTGTGCCCACGGCTCGGTCTTGATGCAGCGGAGACGGAGACGGTCTCGTGGCTCGTCAAATATCACCTGCTGATGTCGGCAACCGCGATGAAACGCGACTTGGCCGACCCGCAGACGATCGAGGACTTCGTCCGCAAGGTGCAGAGCCCGGAGCGGCTTCGGCTGTTGCTGATCCTGACGGTGGTCGACATCCGCGCGGTTGGTCCGGGTGTGTGGAACGAATGGAAACGCACTCTCCTCCGGTCGCTGTTCGAAGCGGCGGAGGAAAGGCTTCGGCTTGGCCACAAGGAACGCGGCCGCACCGAACTGGTGCAAGCGCGGCAGTCGGAGCTGGCTCGGACCATGGCCTGGAGCGACGAGCAGCTTCAGGCCTATGCCGCGCGATTTGCCGACAGTTATTGGCTTGCGGAGCCCATCGAAACGCAAATCGTCAACGCCCGGCAGGTCCTCGCGGCCGACGGGTCCCGTGACGTCGAGATCCGACCGAGTGTCGAGTGCGACACGGACGAAGGCACGGGCGCGACCCGGATTACGGTCTATACCGGCGACCGCGAGGCCCTGTTCTACCGGGTGTGCGCCGCGCTTGCGAAGGCCAGCGCCAACATCATCGATGCCCGTGTCCATACGACCTTGGACGGCAAGGCGCTCGACAACATCCTTGTGCTCGATGGCCGGGGGCAGCCCTATTCCGACAAGAGGTTGAAGGACCGGTTGGTGAAAGGCGTCAAGGATGCGCTGGCAAGTCCCGAACTGCCGCCCCTGCCGGAGGGTGAGCGGCTCCGTGCAAGCTCGGCGTTCGACGTTGCCGCGTCGGTCGGCATTGCGGAGCGCGCATCGAGCCGAACCACTGTCGTGGAAGTGAATGCGCGCGACCGGCGAGCCTTACTTGCCGGCCTGGCGCGCGCCATTCATGAGTGCGGCCACCGGGTCCACTCCGCGCACATCGCAACGTACGGCGAACGCGCCGTGGACGTTTTTTACCTGACCCGGCCCGACGGCAAGAAGCTGAAGGGGGATGAGGTGGAGCAACTGCGCAGCGCGCTGCTTACGGTTGCCGAAACGGGTTGAGGCGGGCGGCCCCGAAGGCCACCCGCCCCCGCGATTACATCTTGCCGCGAAGGGTGACGCCGAACGTCCGCGGTTCGCCTAGGAAGGCGCCGTAGAGCTGGGTCGAGCGCGGGTAGAAGCCCGCGGCGACGCCGCGTGTGGTACCCTGACCCTGGAGCGGCGCGTCGAACGCCACCTGCTTATATTCCTCGTCGAACAGGTTTTGCGCCCACAGTTCCAGCGCCCAACGCTCGTCGGCGGCGTGCACGCCGACGCGGGCGTTCACCACCGTGAAGGCTTCCTGATACTTTTCGACATCGAGGTCGGAGCCGGTGTTGAAGCCGCTCATGTGGCGCGCATCGGCGTAGAAGAGCCCGCGAAGCCCATTGCCGAGCGACGGACGCCAGCCGAGCGATCCGGTGAGCGACCATTCCGAGGAGTTGGAAACCCGCTGCCCCGGAAGCTGGAAGAGCGCAGCGGCAATCGCATTGCCGTTCGCACCCACCAAATTGTTGCGGTATTTCGTGTTCGCATAGGTCGCACCGAACGCAGCGGTAACGTCCGGGATCAGGCGAACGAAGCCTTCAAGCTCCACGCCTTGCGAGCGGACACCGGGCTTCTTCTTGCCGCCGCACGCCACGGCCGCATTGCTGCTGTCCGTATCGGCGCCGTTCAGGCTTTCCGAGCAGCTGTTGATATTTTCGACCACGAAGATGAGGCCGTTGAACGTGTTCAGCTGGAAGTTGTCGAAATCCTGCCGGAACAGGGCGACGTTTAAGTCAATCCCGCGGCCGTTGTACTTGCCGCCCAGTTCATACGCGTTGACCATCTCCGGCTCGAACCCGAGCGCGTCGAGGTTCGTCGCGCCCTGGGACAGGCCGTTGCGGTCGAGGTTGAACCCGCCCGCCTTGTAGCCGCGCGAATAGCTGACGTAGGTCAGCAGTTCGTCGGTGGGCTTGTAGCTCAGCACTGCGGTGCCTGAAACGCGGGACTCGCTCTTGCGGCCGTTGTCGAAGGTGCCGTTCACCGAATTGATTGCGCAAGGCACGCCGCCGGCGGCGCTCAGGCCCGGCGTGGTGCCGACACCGGTCGCGATCGCATTGGCCAAGGCCGCCGCTGCAGGGCTGAGCGGGCCAAGGCCCGGGTTGGCGGCGAAGGCCTGAAGACGGGCGATGTTCGCCCGGTAGGTGCCGCACTGTGTGTTGCTGAACAGGTCGGCGCTCAACGACTTCTTCTCGCGCGTGTAGCGCAGACCCACGGTCGCGGAGAGGCGGTCGGTGATCTTGAAGATGTTGTGGGTGAAGGCAGCGATGTTGCTGCTTTCCTGATTGAACTCGTCACGAGTACCAGTGTTGGACAGCGGCGTGTTCTGCACCTGCGCGCCGATCGCGTTGACGATCAGCGGGCGAGCGGCTGCTGGCACCGCCGCGAAGGCCGGATTGAGCGCCAGCTGCTGCGTAGCGAAGCCGCGGACGAACGCATTGAGGTTGTTATACCCTGGGAACGCCGCAAGCTGCGGATCGAGCGAGCGGACCAAGGTTCGGCCGAACAGGTCGGCATCGGCGCCGAACGAGAGATTGTCACGCACCCGCAGGAGCTCGTTGGCGTAATAAACGCCCACCAGCCAGTCGAGCTTGCCGCCGAAGGTCGTGCCCTGCAGCCTTGCCTCCTGGCTGAAGGTGCGGAAACGGTTGGACGCAAAGCCGTCGTCGCGGTAAATGATATCGAGCTGGTTGAAGTCGGCGTCCTGGCCGCGAACGTATTTGTTCTCGCGGAAGGCCGAGATCCAGGTCAGTTCGCCCCAGCCACGGTCGTAAACGACTTCGGACGAGATGCCGTAATCGTCGACGTCGGCACGGAAGGTCCGGCCGGGCGTGATCGAGACTTCACGGTCGAACGTGTCCTCGTTGATGGTGGCGCCAGCAGCGCGCAATGCCGCCGCCACCGTCGAAGGCGCCTGGGTGATGCTCCCACCGCCACTCGCAACCGTGTCGAAGGTCGGCAGGTAGGAGCCGACGCAGCATTCCTCGTCCCGGTGGGTCTTGTCGGCGATGACCCGAACCGACAGATCGTCGTCCGGTTGATAGAGCAACTGTCCGCGCAGCAGCCAACGATTGCGGTCATTGATGTCGCGGCCCGACACCGCATCTTTCATGAAGCCGTCGCGTTTGAAATAGACGCCGTCGATGCGACCAGCGAGCGTCTCCGAGATCGGGCCTGTAACGCCCAGCTCGACCCGGCGGCTCTTGTAATTGCCGATGTCCAGTTGGCCATTCACGGCGCTGGTGAAACGCGGCTTGGCGGTAATCACCGAGATCAGGCCGGCCGACGTGTTTCGACCGAACAATGTACCCTGCGGCCCGCGCAGCACCTCGACACGTTCGACCGCGCCGAGCTCGGTCAACCCGACCGACGTGCGCGACCGGTACACTCCGTCCACGAACAGACCGACCGAGCTTTCAAGGCCGGGGTTGTCGCCGACGGTTCCGATGCCGCGAATACGCGCCGAAGCGCCGCCTGCCTCGGTCGAGCTTGAGGACACGAACAATGACGGCGAGACTTGCGACAGCGCCCGGATGTCGGTTGCGCCGCTGTTCTCCAGCGTGTCAGCGGTGACGGCGCTAACCGCGAGCGGAACATCCGACAAGGCCTCGTTGCGTCGGGTCGCGGTGACGACGATGTCACCGGAATTTACCGGCTGCTGCTCGACCGCCTGATCGTCGACCGCAGCGGCTTCGCTGGTAGCTCCGTCGGTCGGCTGCGCGGCCTGATTGTCGGTGTCGGTTTGCTGCGCGTGGGCCGGGATCGAGATGGCGATCAGACCGGCCGAGAGCAGCCACACGGATTTACGCATGTTTGTAGCATCCCCCAAGAGGAGCGCCGCTCACCGCGGCGCCGTTATGAGGGAACTGCTAAGCCAGCAGCGAGACCAATAAAAGTTTCAGACCAAAACCCAATTGAGCTTGCAGCAAAAGTGCAACAACGGCCACGCCCTACTTGGGCGACAGCACCATCAGCATCTGCCGGCCTTCCATGCGCGGATGCGCTTCGACCTTGGCGACCTCGGCGGTTTGTTCGGCAACGCGGCGGAGCACCGCCATGCCAAGCTCGCCATGCGCCATCTCGCGGCCACGGAAGCGCATGGTGACCTTCACCTTGTCGCCTTCGTCAATGAACTCGAAGACCTTCTTCATCTTCGTGTCATAGTCGTGGTCGTCGATGTTCGGACGCATCTTGATCTCCTTGATCTCCTGCGTCTTCTGCTTTTTGCGCTGCTCGTTGGCCTTCTTCTGCGCTTCATATTTGAAGCGGCCGATGTCGAGGAACTTGGCGACGGGCGGGTCGGCATTGGGAGAAATCTCGACCAGATCAAGCCCGACTTCCTGCGCCTGTTCAAACGCTTCGCGGGTGTACATGACCCCCAGATTTTCGCCGTTTTCGTCGATCACCCGCACCTTTTGGGACTGGATGAACTCATTATAGCGAGGGCCGGTAAATTGCGGTGGCGTTTGCGGCCGGCGCGGATAGGGCGGGGGTATAGGTCAGTCTCCGGTTGATGTTGTTCGAACGCGGTCAATTAAGCGTTCGTCGGTTAGAAGAAAAGGTGCGCGAGAAGGTTCCGTGCCTTTTTCGCGACTCTGTGGCGGTGCCGCGTCAACGTGCCAGGTGCACGAGCGGGTAAGGCCGACCCTGCGGATCGGTCGGTGAACGGCCGACGATGCGGAACCCTCGGGCAAGGTAGAACGGAAGCGCGTTCGTTGCCTGCTCGCTCGCGTCCACTCGCGCATTCGGCGCAAGTGTCAGCGCATGGTTCAGGAGGAGGGTGCCGTAACCACGTCCATGGACTGCGGGATCCACGAACAGGGCATCGATCATGTCGCGGTCCATGACGAGGAAGCCGACTGGCCGCCCCGTGTCATCCTCAGCCATCCACAATTGAACGGCAGGAAGGAAAGCATGCTCGACCATGTGATCGATCTCGACCCGGTCGTCGGGTGAAAGGAATGGGTGCGTCGCGTCGACTGCGTCGCGCCAGATCGCGAGCGCCCTCGATACGTCCTCCGGGGTGCCTTCCCGCACCCTCATCGCAGGTCGGGCGCGGTTCCTTCCGCGGTCATCATGGCGATCACGTCCTCAACGGTCATGACGACCTGCCGCTCTTCGGAGCCTAGCCGGCGCAGCGCCACTGTGCCCTCCTCAGCTTCCCGCTTGCCGACGACCAGCAGCAGCGGGACCTTGGCGAGGCTGTGTTCACGCACCTTGTAGTTGATCTTCTCGTTGCGAAGGTCGGTGTCGGCGCGGATGCCCGACGCCTTGAGCTTGGCCGTGACATCCTGTGCGTAGGAATCGGCGTCGGACACGATCGTGGCGACCACCGACTGCACCGGCGCCAGCCAGAGCGGGAACTTGCCCGCGTAATGCTCGATCAGGATGCCGACGAACCGCTCATAAGATCCGAAGATGGCCCGGTGCAGCATAACGGGCCGGTGCTTCTGCCCGTCCTCGCCGATGTAGGTGGCGTCGAGCCGCTCGGGCAGCACGCGGTCGGACTGGATGGTGCCAACCTGCCAAGTGCGGCCGATCGCGTCCGTCAGGTGCCACTCCAGCTTTGGCGCGTAGAAGGCACCTTCGCCGGGAAGTTCTTCCCAGCCATATTCCTCGGTCGCAAGCCCTGCCTCGATCACCGCATTGCGAAGCTCGGACTCCGCTTTGTCCCAGTCCGAATCGGAGCCGAAGCGCTTCTCGGGCCGCAGCGCCAGCTTGATGGCGTAGGTGAATCCGAAATCTTTGTAGACGCGGTCTGCCAACGCGCAGAACGCCCGAACCTCGCCGACGATCTGGTCCTCGCGGCAGAAGATGTGGGCGTCGTCCTGCGTGAATTGGCGGACCCGCATCAGGCCGTGGAGCGCGCCATGCGGTTCGTTGCGATGGCAGCTGCCGTTTTCGTAGAGCCGTAGCGGCAGGTCGCGATAGCTCTTGATGCCCTGGTTGAAGACCAAGACGTGCGCCGGGCAGTTCATCGGCTTCAACGCCATCATCTGCGCGTCGCCGGTGATGACCGGGCCCTCTTCCTCCGTGTTCGGCACCTCGTCAGGCACCACGAACATATTCTCGCGATACTTGCCCCAGTGACCGGACCGCTCCCACTGCCGCGCGTCCATCAGCTGCGGAGTCTTGATCTCCTGATATCCGCTCTCGTCAATGGCGCGGCGCATGTAGGCCTCGAGCTGCCGCCACACCAGATAGCCGTTGGGGTGCCAGAAGACGCTTCCATGCGCCTCGGCCTGGAGGTGGAACAGGTCCATCTCCTGGCCCAAGCGGCGATGGTCGCGCTTCGCCGCTTCCTCCAGCCGAACCAGATGAGCGTCGAGCTGCTTCTTGTTGAGCCAGGCGGTGCCGTAAATGCGGCTCAGCATCGGGTTCTTGGGATCGCCGCGCCAGTAGGCGCCCGACACGCGCGTCAGCTTGAACGCCTGCGGGTCGAGCTTGCCGGTCGAAGCAAGGTGCGGACCGCGGCATAGGTCCATCCAGGCGTTTTCGGCCTGCCCCGAGCGATACATGGTGATCGGCTCGCCTTCGGGCAGTTCCATCACCCACTCGGCCTTGAACCGCTCACCGGTGCGCTCGAAGAAGGCGCGGACGTCCTCGCGCTGCCAAACCTCGCGGATTAGCGGCTCGTCTCGGGCGATCACCCGCCGCATTTCCTCCTCGATCGCGGGAAGGTCCTCGTCGGTGAAGGGGCCGCGGTCGGCGGCGGGGGCGAAGTCATAGTAGAAGCCGTCGTCCGTCGCCGGGCCGAAAGTGATCTGTGTACCTGGGAACAGGTTCTGCACCGCCTCCGCAAGCACATGGGCATAGTCGTGGCGGACCAGGTCGAGCGCATCCTTTTCGTCTCTGGACGTGATCAACGCCAGCTCGGAATCGCCCTCGAACGGACGAGTGATGTCGCGCACCTCGCCATTCACTCGCGCCGCCAGCGCGGCCTTCGCGAGACCGGGGCCGATTGCGGCGGCGACATCGGCGGGCGTCGAGCCCTCCGGCACTTCACGCACGGAGCCGTCGGGAAGGGCGATCTTGAACATCTGCGACATAAGCGACGCACCTAGTGGAGCGGGCAGCACGCTTCAAGCAGACGCAAGTTCAAGCAAGCACGACATTGTGTAAATGAGACTTGACACGCACACGTCTTGTTGTGTAAAGTCTACTTTACTAACTGTGAAGGACACTTGCATGAGCACCTCTCTTGCGCCGGCCACATCCGCACGGCTTTGGATCGCCGGCTATTTCGTTGCGACGTTCGGCAGCGGATTGTTGGCAAAGACGGGCGTAATCCCCGGCTGGCCGGGCATCGCCCTGTTCCTCGCCTCATTCCTGTTGCTGTTTCCGCTGGTGCGCTCCGTGCAGCGTGCCCAGGCCGAGTGCGGCATGAACTCCAAGGCGATGCGCGCCTACAATCGGCGGGTCGTGATCGCCTCAATGGTCTATGTCGCTGCCCTGTTCGGAACGATTGCATTCGCCCATTCTTATGCGCCTCCGCCAGCCGTGCGGATCGTCCTGGCGATTATCGTTGCGACCCCGGTCATGTTCATCATCCGCGCCATGGTTCTCCTGTTGCGTGAGGAGACGGACGAATATTTGCGCATGCTGCTCGTTGAGCAGGCGCTGCTCGCCACGGGGTTCCTGTTGACGGTGGGCACACTCTACGGCTTCCTCAACGCTTTCGATCTTGCGCCCCGCATCGATGCTTATTGGGTCGTGCCCGTCTGGGCGCTCGGCCTTGGTGTCGGCCGGCTGTTCCGGAGGGACCGGGCATGCTGAACCGACTGAAGGTGCTGCGCGCCGAGCGCAACTGGAGCCAGGGCGACTTGGCGGACAAGCTTGAGGTGTCGCGCCAGAGCGTCAACGCGATCGAGACGGGGAAGTACGACCCGTCCCTGCCGCTGGCTTTCCGGATCGCCGAACTGTTCGAGCTGCCGATCGAGGAGATCTTCATCTCCCCGACCAGGCGGGCCTGACCCACCATCTTCAAGGATATCCATCATGCGCATGGTCATCTTCATCCTGTTCGTCGTCCTGATCGCCAGCCTCGGCTCGCAGTCGGCGAACGCCGCGCCGACACTGCCCACGCTTCACCAACTCTCCCGCATCTCGGTGCAGAGCATCGGAGAAGGTAAGCCGGTGGTGCTGATCCCCGGCCTCGCAACGCCACGGGACGTGTGGAGCGGCATCGTGCCGGAGCTCGCCAAAAGGCACCGCGTGCTGCTTGTTCAGGTGAACGGCTTCGGCAGCCCCGCAGCCGAGGTGAACCGCCGGCCGGGCACGCTGGACGGCATCGTCGAGGAGCTGGCCGCCTATCTGTCGGCCGAGAAGCTTCGCGGCAGTGCGGTAATCGGCCACTCGATGGGTGGGCTGATCGGAACGATGCTTGCCACGCGGCACCCGGAGGCGGTCGGCCGACTGATGGTGGTTGATGCGCTACCCTTCTACGGCGCTTTGATGGGGCCGGGCGCGACTCCGGACAGCGTTCGGCCGATTGCCGAGCAAATGCGCGCAATGCTGGTGAACGGCCCCGCGCCGACGCAGGCTCCTCCAGGCATGAGCAGCAGCGAAGCGGGCAGGGCCAAAGTGTTGAGCTGGCTCAAGGAGTCCGACGCCGCGACGGTCGGCGAAGCCATGGTCGAAGACGCAACAACCGACGTCTCGGCGAACCTGCCTAAACTCGCGGCCAAGCCGATAACGATACTGTACGCGGTCCCCTCTCCCGAACGCGCCGAACTCGTGAAGGCGCTGTATGGCAAGGCCTATGCTGGCCTGCCGACCGCCAGATTGGTGCCAGTGGCCGATAGCGCTCACTTCATCATGCTTGATCAGCCGGCGGTGTTCGCTGCGGAGGTGAAGCGCTTTCTACCTTAAGCGCCTCTTAGCCGAGGTTGTAGGTACGTTTCTACTTTGTGCTGGGTCGGCAACAGGTTGGCACTAGTTTTACGAAAAATGATTCCTGAATAATCCGCCGCCAAGTTCGGCATTGCTTTCGATGGCGTTGCCGCTCTTTTCCTCCTCCAACCTGAGTTGGGGACGGGCGTGGCGACCGCAGCGAAAAGAGATTCCATCGTGGGCGAACGGGCGCCCTGGTTCTGGCTGGGCTGCGCGCTGATCAGCGCCGGCGTGCTGCTCCACCTGCCGATGCTGGCAATGGCGCACAGGATGGGAAATCATCTGTACGGCATGCCGATGGATGCCGGCATGTGGCTCGGAATGGCAGCGATCGTTGCCGGAATTCCACTCGCGGTGTTCGGCGCTTTACCGAAGCATCGCTCTCTCCACGGCGATCACGCTGGCACCAACTATGAGGCGCCGGACTCCACGCCTTTGACGCGTTGGCACGCAGGTGTGTTGCTCGTGCTCACGCTCGGCCTTGTCATCGATGTCATGAAACCAGCGACGCTCGGCTTTGTGCTGCCGGGAATGCGGGCTGAGTATCAGATCTCAAAGGCAACGGTGGCATGGTTTCCGTTCACAGCCCTAGTCGGGACCACGGTGGGATCCTTCGTTTGGGGCTGGCTCGCCGACATTTTCGGACGGCGCGTCTCCATCCTGTTGTCCACCATCCTGTTCGTCTCGACGTCCATATGCGGCGCCATGCCGCTCTTTCAGCTGAACCTGCTGATGTGCTTCCTGATGGGCTGCTCCGCGGGCGGAATGCTGCCGGTGGTTTACACCTTGCTGGCCGAGATCATGCCGCCGAAGCATCGCAGTTGGGTGTTGGTTCTCGTCGGCGGTACGGGGCTCGTGGGTGGCTATTTGGCCGCAAGCGGCGCGGCGCACACGTTCGAGCCTTTGTTCGGCTGGCGCGTGCTCTGGTTGCAGGGGTTTCCGACGGGGATAGTTCTCCTGCTGCTGGCGCGCCTCATTCCAGAGTCGCCTCGCTTCCTCGCGGAGCAGGGCCGAACCGCCGAGATCGCCGATATGCAACGCAAGTATGGCATCGTCCCGCGTCCGCGCGTGGCGGCGCCCGAAGATGCGGCCGTCGCCACGCAGCGGCACGGCAAGCTGACGTTGGCACTGGTGGTAACCGCCCTATCGTGGAGCTTCATCAACTTCGGCCTGCTGCTGTGGCTGCCAACCGACTTACAGGCGCGAGGCTTCAGCTCGACGTTGGCCAGTGGGATTTTGGCAAGCTCGGCGCTGATCGCTCTGCCGACAATCATGATCGCTGCCTGGACCTACAGCCGGATCAGCAGCAAGTGGACGCTGATCGGCTCCATCGTGTTGACACTGGCTGGCCTCTTGGGCGCACTTATCCCGGCGGAGCTCCTCCGTTGGGAACCGTTGATCATCGCAGTGGTCGCGATGCTGATCGTCGGCACAAACGGGATGATCGCCGTTCTGCTCCCCTACAGCGCTGAGAATTACCCGCTCGGAATTCGCGGACGGGCGACAGGTCTGATCGCCGGCGCAAGCAAGTTCGGCGGCGTCGCCGTACAGGGCTTCGCACTGGCCGGGCTGATCCCTACGCTCGGAGGTGCGGCGCTTGCCCTGCTTGCACCGATGGGGCTGTCGGCAGGACTCGTTGCATGGGCCGGACGCGAAACCCGCGGCCGCAGCCTTCGGGAGCTTGAGGCGGAGTAGCTACTTCGCCGCGGACCATACCCGGACGTAATCGACTTCGAACCGCTGAGGCAGGACCTTCGGGTCCATGCCCTTGGGCGCTGCCCAGTCGCCGCCGATGGCGAGGTTCAGGATCATGTAGAATGGCTTGTCGAACGGCCAGGCGCCATGGCCTCCGGGCTGGTCATTCTTGACCCGCATGAAGGCGCGGCCGTCAACACCCACCGTAATTGCATCGGGGCGCCAGTCGAGCTGGTAGTTGTGAAACGCCGAGCAGGCGGTTTCCAGGGTTCGCTCGGCACCTCGACCCGTCTTGATCGCATGGTTGAACAGCTCGGTGTGGAGATTGGCGTGGAGGACGCGAGGCTTGCTGCCGACATGTTCCAATATGTCGATCTCTCCGCCCTTGGGCCAAGGGTAGCTACCCTCCGGCATCATCCAGACGGCCGGCCAGGTGCCGTAGGCGCACGGCACCTTGGCACGAATCTCATAGAATCCGTACGTCCATGACGCCTTGCCCTGCGTGGTGATCTTGGCGGCGCTATACTGCTGCTTGCCATAGTCGGGGCGCGACTTGAGCGCGGCGGGATCGTTCCGCGCCTCGATGATCAGGACGCCATTCTCCAGACGAAGATTCTCGCGGCGGTCCGCAGCGTAATATTGCAGCTCGCCATTGTACCAGCCTTGGGCGTTGCGGGACGTGTCGAAGCTCCATTTGGTGCGATCGAGCGTCTTGCCGCTGAATTCGTCGCGCCACGCCGGAGCGCCGGTTGGCAGCGGCATCGCGGCGGACACCTGGTGCTGGTTGGCCGACAAGGTTGCGGCTTGAGCGGCGGCGACAAGCGCCAGCGGCAATGACATTGGCATCCCTCCTACTTTTTCCTGCAGCTTAACGGTTTGCGGGACTGCCGCCAGCAGCTTTCGCGCGGTAGGGGTCGGCGAATGACAGACGACGTTCGATATCTTGACCATGACGGCGAGCGGATCGCCTATCGGCTCCGCGCCGGGGCGGGTCCGACCCTGTTGTTCCTGCCGGGCTATATGTCGGACATGGACGGAGCCAAGGCGGCCGCGGTCGCCGGCTACGCCGAGGAACGCGGCCTGGGATGCGTCCGCTTCGACTATTCAGGCAACGGCCAGTCCTCCGGGCCGTTCGAGGATGGGACGCTTGCCCGCTGGCTTGAAGATGCCCTGGCCGTCGTCGATCGGCGGACGGATGGTCCGTTGATCCTCGTTGGTTCCTCGATGGGCGGGTGGCTGGCGCTCCACATCGCACTCTCTCGGCCCGAGCGGATTCGCGGCATCGTCGGGATCGCCGCGGCGCCGGATTTTACCGAGTGGGGCTTCGGGTCGGAGTTGCGCGCACAGCTTGCCCGCGACGGCAAGATTGACGAGGTGATGCCGGACGGCACGCGCGGACGATATTTCACCAACGATTTCTGGCAGTCGGGTCAGGACATGTTGTTGCTGGGCGGCGCGCTTTCGGTCGATTGCCCGGTCCGCCTGGTCCATGGAGACGAGGATTCGGCCGTTCCGCTCGAGGTCTCGCATCGGCTGATGGAGCGGCTGCGTTCAGCCGATGTCCAGCTGACGATCGTCAAGGGCGGCGGTCACCGGCTCTCCGCGCCGCATGAGATCGCAGCGATCGTGCACGCGCTTGCCGGGCTTCTGGAGGTTGTTCATTGATGTTCTTGCTCGCCGCCGCATTGCTTGCTGCCCAGCCAGCTACCTGCCCGGCGGATGACAATTACGACGCGCACGTCTGCCGGGCGCTGAATGCCAAGGCAGCGAACGACAGCGCGGCTGCTGCAGAAGCGTTTGAGCGGGCGGCCGCGACGGGCAAGACATCGTTCGACCGCGACCGCGCGCTTGCTGCGGCCGGCAACTTGTGGATTGCCGCCAATCAACCCGGAAAGGCCGCGCTCGACCTCGACCGGGCGCTGGCCGGCACCGATTTGAAGGCGGAGCAACGCGGAGAAGCACTGCTCGACCGCGCTCGGGCGGCGGAGGCTCAGAACGACCTCAGGACGGCGCGCAGCCGCGTCGACGACGCTTCCGCAAGCATCGGAGACGATCCCTTTCTGTGGTACTTTTCAGCCGCGCTCGCGATCCGCGAAGGTGACCGTGCCAAGGCGCAATCGTCCATCAATCGCGCCCTCAGCCTGGCGCCGAACGACCCGGTGATCCTGTTCGAGGCCGGCCATGTCGCGCAATTCGCGGGCAATGCATCGGAGGCGCGGCGCTACTGGACTCAGGCGCAGCGCCTCGACGCCAAGGGCGCGATCGGCAAGATGGCCGGTGAGGCGTTGACCATGCTGCCGCCCGCCGAAGGTCCGATCGTGGCGCCGCAGGGCCGCTGATGTTGGAGGTCGTCGCCGTTCCGGCCTTTTCCGACAATTACATCTGGTTGGTGCACGACCCCGCGAGCGGAGAGACGGCGGTGGTCGATCCGGGCGATGGCGAGGCGGCACTGGCGGCCGCCGATGACCGGGGCTGGACCATCGGCCAGGTGTGGAACACCCACTGGCACGGCGACCATACTGGCGGGAACAGGCTGGTAAAGGACGTGACCGGCTGCAGCGTCTCGGGACCCGCGACAGAGGCGATACCGGCACGGGACATCGCTTTGCGGGAAGGCGATGTCGTCAGGCTCGGCCGTTGTGTCGGCAAGGTCATCGAGGTGCCGGGACATACGCTCGGGCACATCGCTTTCGTGTTCGAGGACGCAGGCATTGCCTTCGTGGGCGATACGCTGTTCGCGATGGGTTGCGGCCGCCTGTTCGAGGGGAGCCCGGAGCAGATGTACAACTCGCTTCAGCGGCTTGCGGCGCTGCCGCCTGCCACCGCACTGTACGCCGCGCACGAATATACTTTGTCCAACGCCAGGTTCGCGGCTGATGCCGATCCAGGGAGTTCCGAGGTGCGGGAGCGTCTTCGCGGCATTGAGGCGAGGCGCGCTCGCGGCGAAATCACGCTGCCCACGAGCGTCGCCGAGGAGCGGAAGACCAATCCGTTCGTTCGCGCCAAGGATGCAGACGAATTCGCAGCGTTGCGGCGCCGCAAGGACAGCTTCGGTTAAGCTCGTCGAGCGCCTTGGCGGAAACCACATGAACCTTCAGGAGTGTTGAGCATGCGCAGCCTGATAATCCTTCCCGTCGCGGCGGCAGTCGCGTCCTGCTCCACGGCACCGCAGGAGCGGATGACCAGTCCCCGCAGCGAAGCCAAGCTTCAACAGCTGCTCGCCGGCAAAGTCGCCGGGCCGGCTCAAGATTGCCTGTCGCGGTTGCGGACGTCCGACATGGTTCGGATCGATGACGATACCTTGCTGTTCCGCGATGGCAGCAAGCGGGTTTACCTCAACGAACTGGAGGGCAGCTGTAGCGGCCTGGGAAACTCGGGCTATGCGCTCGTCACCAAATCGTTCGGCGGCAACGGCGGTCAAATGTGTAGGGGCGACATCGCCCGGACCGTCGATCTGACTTCCGGCATCCAGGCGGGCAGCTGCGCAATCGGGGCCTTCGTTCCGTACACCGCGCCGCGGAGTTAATGCCCCTTCTTGTATAAGGCGTCGAGGCGGTCTCCATAGGCCGCCTTGATCATGTGACGGCGGATCTTCATCGACGGCGTCAGCTGCTCATTTTCGATGGTGAAAGGCGCATCTGCGATGATGAAGCGCCGAATCTTCTCGATCACCGACACGTCGGCGTTGACCCGGTCGACCGCCTTTTGCAGCCGCTGCTGCACATCGGCTTCGCCCTCGATTTCTTTCTCGGGCACAAGCACGGCCACGAGGTAGGGCCGGCGGTCGCCATAGACCATCGCCTGCGCGATCTCCGGCTGCAGGGTCAGCATCCCCTCCACCCGCTGCGGCGCGACATTGTCGCCCTTGTCGTTGACGATCAGATCCTTCTTGCGGTCGGTGATGACGATCCGCCCGGCCTCGTCGAAATGGCCGACATCGCCGGTGTGGAGCCAGGTCCCGCTTCCGTCTCCGGCGTCCACCAGGACTCGGGCGCTTTCTTCCTCGTTGCGCCAATATCCGTGCATCACATTCTCGCCCTGGACGAGGATTTCGCCGTCGGCAGCGATGCGCACGTCGTTCCCCATCAGCGGGGTGCCGACGCTGTCCATGCGGATGCCGGTGCTCGGCCGATTGACCGCGACGATGGGCCCGGACTCCGTTTGGCCGTACCCTTGAAGAAGGGTGACGCCGAGCGACTGAAAAAACCGGCCGACCTCCGGGTTGAGCGGCGCGCCGCCGGATACCAGTGCCTTCATCCGGCCGCCGAACCTCCCCCGCACCTTCCGCCGCAGCGTTAGCGAAAGGACCGCGTCCATCGGCAGATCCGACAGCCGGCGTTCGCCTCTGGCTTCACGCTCGCCAATCTCAAGCGCGCGGCGAAGGAGATATTGCGCCAGGGCACCTTCTTTTTCGATCTGCTTGATGATCCGCGCACGAAGCATTTCGAAAAGGCGCGGAACGACTACCATGATGGTCGGCCGCGTCTCCTCTATGTTCGCGGCGAGTTTCTCCAGGCTCTCTGCGAAATAGATTTGCCCGCCCAGGGCAACGGGGAAGTGCTGACCCGCCGAATGTTCATAGGCATGGCTTGCGGGGAGGAAGGACAGGAAAGCCTCGTCCCCCCACCCGAAATCGCTGGAGATCACCTCGGCGGCAGCGGCTACGTTCTGCAGGATCATGCCATGGTGCTGCATGACCCCGCGGGGCGCACCGCCGGTTCCGCTGGTGTAGATGATGCAGGCCAGATCCTCGCGCCGGAGCTGATCGACCTGCAACGCGACGGCGTCCCGGCTTCCCTCACCCGCCGCGAAGTCGTGCCAGTGATGGAAGCTAAGTTGCTCGGTCGACTGGCCGGTGCGAACTTCCTCCATACCGATCACATGACGGCATTCGGACCCGAGCATCACGGCGGGAATGAGGTTGCGGGCGAGCTTCTGCGTGGAGACGATCGCTGCGCGGGCGCCGCTGTTGCTGAGGATATGGGCATGATCGCGGGTGGTATTGGTGGTGTAGGTCGGGACGGTGACGCAGCCGGCGGCCATGATCGCCAGGTCGGAAATCAGCCATTCCGGCCGGTTCTCGCTAACCAGCGCGACGCGGTCGCCAGGCTGGAGACCGATTCGTTTCAGGCTTTGCGCCAGCGCGGCGACCTGCCGCGCCGCCTCACGCCAGCTCGTCGGATTCCACGCGCCGTTCTGCTTGGCCCAAAGGAACGGCGCGTCGCCTCCAGCCTCGGCGCGCGCGAGGAACATGGTGACGAGATTGGGGAAATGTTCGAGTAAGCGGCCCATGGATCCTCTCCGGCGCCGTATTGGCCGTGCTTTGCCGCGAAGTGCAAGGCCTGCAACCGGACATGCATGGACGCTCGTGCGACAGCGGGTTAGCGCCGACCCATGAGTCTCCCCCGAGTCCTTGTGTGTCTCAGCGCCTTGCTTGCGGCATCCTGCGCGCAGACCACGCGTACGCCACGGTCACACGCCGCCGTTCAGCCATCACCCTTCGTGATTGCCGCCAATCCGCTCGCCGCCGAGGCCGGAGCGAGTGTGTTGCGGCGCGGCGGATCGGCGGTCGATGCGGCCGTGGCGATGCAGGCCATGCTGTCGCTGGTCGAGCCGCAGAGCAGCAGCGTCGCGGGCGGTGCCTTCATGACCTATCTCGACGGGAGGTCGGGCAAGATCACCATCTACGATGGACGCGAAGTTGCGCCGGCGCAGGCGAGTCCGTCCATGTTCCTTGGGCCGAGTGGCAGGCCTTTGCCGTTCGGCGAGGCGGTGCTGAGCGGCCGAGCGACGGGCGTGCCCGGTGTGCTTGCGATGCTGGACCTTGCGCACCGCGAGCGCGGCAAGCTGCCGTGGAACAGCCTGTTCGGCGATGCCGAGCGCACCGCCAAGGAAGGTTTCATCGTCAGCCCACGCTTGGCCAGGATGATCCGCGGCAAGTTCCCCGAGAATAGCGCGCCCGACGCGGTGGCCTATTTCTCACGACCGGGGGGCGGCTTGCTGGAAGCCGGCGACCGGCTCCGCAACCCCGCCTATGGGGACTTTCTGCAGCGCCTGGCCAACCAGGGCACGGCCGCCTTTTACCGAGGGTCCACCGCTGCAAGGATTATCGCCCGGACCCGCGCGGCCCCGCTCGGCGGAACGATGACGATGGCCGACCTGGCCGCGTACCGACCGGTCAAGCGGGAGCCGCTGTGCGGACCGTACCGAGCCTATCTTGTCTGCACCCCGCCGCCGCCGGCGAGCGGTGTCGGGCTTCTGCAATTACTCAGACTGCTCGAGCGGACCGACATTGCCAAGCGCAGCGCCGCCGATCCGCAGGCATGGTTCCTGTTCGCCGAGGCAAGTCGGCTGATGTATGCTGACCGCGACCGTTACGTGGGCGATCCGGCATTTGTCCGGGTCAATGTTCGCGGGCTGCTGGACGGCGGCTATTTGGACCAACGCGCGCGATTGATCGGGAATGTCGCGGGTGCACCGCCGATGGCCGGAACGCCGCCGCAGGTCGACGCTCGCGCACCCGATCGGACGCATGAGCCCGCAGGCACATCCCACTTCATCGTTCGCGATCGTGACGGCAACGTCGTGTCGATGACCACGACGGTGGAGTCGATTTTCGGCACCGGCCGGATGGTCGACGGCTTTTTCCTCAACAATCAGCTGACGGATTTCTCCTTCAGCCCGACCGACACCGAGGGGCGCCCCGTGGCCAATGCCGTTGCACCCGGCAAGCGGCCGCGCTCGTCGATGGTGCCAACCATTCTGCTGACAAGCGACGGCCAGTTCGCGGGCGCGATCGGTTCTGCGGGAGGCAGTGCGATCCTCGCTTATGTCGCAAAGTCGCTGGTTTCCGCGATCGACTGGAACCTGCCGATGCAACAAGCGATTGCGGTGCCGAACCTCGTGGCGCGGGGCAGCGACTTCAACGGTGAGGTGACGAAATTTTCGCCTGAACTGCTGGCCGCGCTGGCAGGCCGCGGAGTCACGCTGAAGCCCGGCGTCGGCGAGGACTCCGGGGTGCACGGGGTGCTGATTCGCGACGGGCAGGTGGATGGCGGCTTCGATCCGCGGCGGGAAGGCGTGGTGCTGGTGCTGCCCGCGCTTTAACGGGCGCTGCCGACTGCCTCTTCGATCGATTTCAACCCTTCGCGCTTCACCCGTTCCTTGAGGCCCTGGACGATCCGGCGTGCGATGCCGGGCCCTTCGTAGACCATGGCGGAATAAAGCTGGACCAGGCTGGCGCCGGCAGTGATGCGTTCCCAAGCATCGTCCGCTGTTGACACTCCGCCGGCGGCGATCAAGGTCACTTTGCCGCCACTGGCCGCGCGAAAGGTGCGCAGCGCCTCAAGCGCGAGCGCTTTGAGCGGCGCCCCCGAAAGGCCGCCGCTTTCCCCTGCGTGCGCAGAGCCCAGAGTGGGACGTGATACGGTAGTGTTGGCGACAATGATCGCATCGATCCCATGATCCAGGGCTGCGCGCACGATCTGGTCCGGCTCGCCAGCACCAAGGTCGGGCGCGACTTTGAGGAAGACGGGCGGTCCGTCGTCGCTCCGGGCCTCCTCAACTGCCGACAGCAGGGCACGCAGCGCGCCCTCGTCCTGCAGCTGGCGGAGACCCGGCGTGTTCGGCGAGCTGATGTTGACGGTCAGATAGTCGGCGACGGGCGCCATCCTGCGGATACCGTCGGCATAGTCGGCGATCCGGTCGGCGCTATCCTTGTTGGCACCGATGTTTACCCCGACGATGCCTCGCGTTTTGTGGCGACGCTTCAAACGGCCAAGCGCCGCGTCCTGGCCCTGATTGTTGAAGCCCATGCGGTTGATGACCGCACGGTCTTCAACAAGGCGGAACAGGCGCGGCTTCGGGTTGCCTTCTTGCGGCTTGTGGGTCAGCGTTCCCACCTCCACGAAGCCGAACTTCAGGGTGAGCATCTGCTCAAACACTTCGGCGTCCTTGTCGAAACCTGCGGCAAGACCAATTGGATTGGGAAAATCGATCCCCGCAACCTTGATCCTGAGTTCCGGGATGTCCCTTGGCTGCGGAGTGAACGCGGTGCCGATGCCTAGCTTCAGCGCCGCGATCGTCATGCGATGCGCTTTCTCCGCATCAAGAGCGAAGGCGAGGGGGCGGACGAGCGGATAAAGCGCCATCCCTGCCGCCTAGACGGTTGCGGTTTGAGGGCCAAGCGCCTAAATCCGACCAGATAGCTCCGATTAGATATGCGCCTTACCCATCTTGCCGATTATGCGGTCGTGATGATGACCGCCGCCGCACGCCGTGCGGAAGGCGCACGGCTGTCCGCGACCGTGCTGGCAGAAGAGACCGGCGTGCCCCTGCCGACAGCCCAGAAGCTGGTGGGGAAACTGGCGGCGGCGGGCCTGCTGAACAGCGTTCGCGGTGCCGGCGGCGGTTTCACGCTGGCTCGGCCTGACATCAGCCTTGCCGACATTATCGAGGCGGTAGAGGGACCGATCGCGCTGACCCAGTGCAGCGGAGCCGAGGAAGCTTCCGACTGTGCGCTCGATGCCCGTTGCCGCGTGAAGCCGCACATGAGTGTGGTGTCGACGGCCGTTCGCGGCGCTCTCGGTGCCGTCAGCCTCCAGTCGCTTGCGAGTGCGTCATGAACGAAGAAGTGCAGGTCCGGAACCGCGAGGCGCACGAGGCTGCGGAGAAGCTTGCGGATTACGAGTGGGGCTTCTCGTCCGACATCGAGCAGGAGTTCGCGCCCAAGGGTCTGAGTGAGGACATCGTCCGTTTCATCTCCGCCAAGAAGAACGAGCCGGAGTGGATGCTCGAGTGGCGGCTGAAGGCCTATCGCGCCTGGCTCGAAATGGAGGAAGTCGACTGGGCCAAGCTCGACATCCCCAAGATCGATTACCAGGACGCCTATTATTACGCGGCTCCTAAGGCGAAGCCGAAGCTCGGCAGCCTGGACGAGGTCGATCCCGAGATCCTGCGGGTCTACGAGAAGCTCGGCATCCCGATCGAGGAGCAGAAAGTGCTCGCCGGCGTCGAAGGTGCGCGCAAGGTGGCGGTCGACGCCGTGTTCGACAGCGTCTCGGTGGCGACCACCTTCCGCGAGGAGCTTGAGAAAGCGGGCGTCATCTTCCGCTCGATCAGCGAGGCGATCCGCGAGTTTCCCGACCTCATCAAGAAGTATCTCGGAAGCGTCGTTCCGCAGCGCGACAATTACTTCGCCTGCCTCAACGCCGCGGTCTTCTCCGACGGTACCTTCGTCTACATTCCCGAGGGCGTCCGCTGCCCGATGGAGCTGTCGACCTATTTCCGGATCAATGCCGAGAATACCGGCCAGTTCGAACGCACCCTGATCGTCGCCGACAAGGGCAGCTACGTCAGCTATCTCGAAGGCTGCACCGCGCCGATGCGCGATGAGAACCAGCTGCACGCCGCAGTGGTGGAGATCTTCGCGCATGAGGATGCGGAGGTGAAATACTCCACCGTCCAGAACTGGTATCCGGGCGATGCCGAGGGCAAGGGCGGCATCTTCAATTTCGTGACCAAGCGGGCCCTATGCAGCGGCGCGCGGTCCAAGGTCAGCTGGACCCAGGTCGAGACCGGAAGCGCGATCACCTGGAAATATCCGAGCTGCATCCTGAAGGGCGAGGGCAGTGTCGGCGAATTCTATTCGGTGGCGCTGACCAACAATCGCCAGCAGGCGGACACCGGCACCAAGATGATCCACATCGGCGCCAACACCAGGTCAACGATCGTGTCGAAGGGGATCAGCGCGGGCCGCAGTGACAATACCTATCGCGGGCTGGTGCGTGTGCTGCCGGGCGCGGAGAACGTCCGCAATTTCACCCAGTGCGATTCACTTTTGCTCGGCGATAAGTGCGGTGCCCACACCGTGCCCTACATTGAGGTCAAGAATCCGACCGCCACAATCGAGCATGAAGCGACGACGTCGAAGATCAGCGAGGATCAGCTCTTCTACGCCATGTCGCGCGGGCTCGATCAGGAAGCGGCGGTGGCGCTGATCGTCAACGGTTTCGCGCGCGAGGTGCTGAAGCAGCTGCCGATGGAGTTTGCGGTCGAGGCGCAGAAGCTGCTGGGGATCAGTCTAGAAGGAAGTGTCGGTTAAGTGCTGAGTATCGAAAACCTCCACGCGACCGTCGCCGGCAAGCCGATCCTCAAAGGCTTGTCGCTCACCGTGCCTGCGGGCGAGGTGCATGCGATCATGGGGCCGAACGGGGCGGGCAAGTCGACGCTGGCTTATGCGCTTGGCGGCCGGCCGGGGTATGAGATCACCGACGGCGCGGTGAGCTTCGACGACGCCGATCTGCTCGGCATGGAGCCGCACGAGCGGGCTGCGCGGGGATTGTTTCTGGGCTTCCAATATCCCGTCGAAATCCCCGGCGTGTCCTACCTCCAGTTCCTGCGCGAGAGCCTCAATGCGCAGCGCCGTTCGCGTAGCGAAGCGGAGCTGTCGGGCGCCGAGTTCATCAGGCTTGCGCGCGAACAGGCGGGTGCGCTCGGGATGGACGTCGACATGCTGAAACGACCAGTCAACGTCGGCTTCTCGGGCGGCGAGAAGAAGCGCGCGGAAATGGTGCAGATGGGCATCATGAACCCGAAGCTCGCCATCCTCGACGAGACCGACAGCGGGCTCGACATCGACGCGCTTCGTGCGGTCGGAGCCGGCATCAATCGCATCATGCGTGCACCCGATAAATCGGTGCTGCTGATCACCCACTACCAACGGCTGCTCGACTATGTGCGGCCGGACAAGGTGCACGTACTTTCGGCCGGTCGGATCGTCCGCAGCGGCGGTCCGGAACTGGCCCATGAACTCGAGCGCGAAGGATATGCGGAGGTCGCATGACCGCGCCGTTTCCCACCCGCGCCGACGAGGCTTACCGCTACGCCGATATTGAGGCGCTGAAGCGTGTCTGGAACGATCTTGCGGCGCCAGAGCGGATCGAAATTGCTGCGCAGCAAAAGGTGCAGCAGATCTGGGCCCCGACCAGCGACGATGTGCAGATTCGGCGCGGGGAAGTCATCCTTGCGCCGGGCGCGGAACTGACCTTGTTCGCACTTAACATCGCGCCGGAATATGGCCGCGTAGAGCTGGACGTGACGCTGCACGAAGGTGCTTGCTTTACCTTTGACGCGGCAAACATCGGCGGAGCCAATGCAACGCTGGAAGTGGTCACGACCGTCCGCCACATCGAGCCGTCCGCGGTGTCGCGGCAAACGGTCCGGAGCGTGCTCGGGGGCAAGGCCGTCGGTTCCTATCTTGGGAAGGTCCATGTCGCACGCGGGGCGCAGCAGACCGACGGCGAGCAGTCGGTCAAAGCCATGCTGCTCGACCGTGGTGCCACCGCCAATTGTAAGCCTGAGCTCGAGATCTACGCCGACGATGTGAAGTGCGCCCACGGTGCTTCCGTCGGTGAGCTCGACAAGGATCAGCTTTTCTACGCGATGAGCCGTGGGCTCGATCCCGCAAGCGCCAAGGCGTTGCTGCTGGAGGGCTTCGTCATCGGGCTGTGGGACGATGTCGAGGATGAGGTGCAACGCTTGCAGCTTTGTACCGCAACCCGTGATGCCTTGCAGAGGGTCGCCGCATGAACGCGCCCGTGCAGATCAACTCGGCGCTTAGTGTCCGAGACCAGTTTCCGGCGATCCGCGACTGGCATTATCTCGACAGCGCGGTCAGCGCGCAAAAACCGCAGGCGGTGATCGATGCGATCACCAAGGCGTATGCGCAGGATTATGCGTCGGTGCACCGCGGAATCTACCAGCGGTCGGCAACGATGACGGAGGCCTATGAGGCTGCGCGGACTTCGGCCGCCAACCTCATCGGCGGGGAGCCGAGCGAACTGGTGTTCACCCGTGGCGCCACCGAGGCGATCAACCTCGTCGCGCAATGCCTGCCAAAGATGGGGCGCCGCCGCGTGCTGCTGTCGGCGCTGGAGCATCACAGCAATATCGTGCCGTGGCAGCTTGCCGGTTTTCAGGTCGACGTCTGCCCGCTGACGGAAGACGGCCGCATTGATCTCGATGCTGCCGCGGCGATGATCAGCGACCAGCATCAGGTGGTTGCGTTCGCGCATGTGTCGAACGTGCTCGGCTCGATCCTCGACGCGAAGCGTGCGGCAGAGATCGCGCATTCAGTCGATGCGTACCTGCTGCTTGACGGCTGCCAGGCCGTTCCGCGCCTACCCGTCGACGTGGCGGAGATCGGTTGCGACTTCTACGCATTTTCCGGCCACAAGCTCTATGGCCCGACGGGGATCGGCGCCCTCTGGGGGCGTTCCGACCTGCTCGATGCCATGCCGCCTTACCAGGGTGGCGGGGCGATGATCGACAAGGTGACCTTTGAGCAAACGACCTACGCGCCGCCGCCGCAGCGGTTCGAGGCGGGGACGCCGCACATCGTCGGTGCCATCGGGCTGCACGCAGCGGTTGATTGGGTCCGGGCGATCGGTACGGACGCCCTGCATGCGCACGAAAGCGCGCTGGTGGCTGAGTGCCGCTCGGCATTGGCGGGTATCGGCGGCGTGACGCTCTATGGACCGGAGGACAGCGCCGGCATCGTCAGCTTCAACGTCGACGGGGTGCATCCGCACGATGTCGGTACCATATTGGACGATGCGGGCGTAGCGATCCGCGCCGGGCACCATTGCGCGCAGCCGCTGATGGAGTTGCTCGGCGTGGGTGCGACCTGCCGGGCGAGCTTCGCGGCGCACAGCGACAGCTCGGACATCAAAGCTTTGGTGCGCGGGCTACAGCAGGTGAAACGGATCTTCGCATGAACGAGGAACGGAAGATCGAGGTCGAGGAAGTTGAGGGCGTCGCCCCACCGCCCCGCGCCCGCGTAGAGCCAGAAACGCCCGCCGAGACCTTCGAGCGCAAGCGCGACTATCTCGCCGGCTTTCTCGCCGAGCAGCCGAAGGACGAGCCGGTTCACGGTCCTGGCGGCGACCTTCAAGCCGCGATCGTCGAGGTCTTGAAGACCATCTACGACCCCGAAATCCCGGTCGACATCTATGAGCTTGGCTTAATCTACGACGTCTCCGTCAGCGAGGATGGCGATGCGGTGGTCACCATGACCCTGACGACCCCCCACTGCCCGGTGGCGGAATCGATGCCGGGCGAGGTCGAGCTTCGCGTGCTTTCGGTCCCCGGCGTCCGCGATGCGGAGGTCAAATTGATCTGGGATCCGCCGTGGGACCCATCCAAGATGAGCGACGAAGCGCGGCTGGAGCTCGGAATGCTATGAACAGCGAAACGAAGGTTCGGGCTCGCCCTGCCGCGATCATCCTAACGCCCTCGGCCGAGCAGCGCGTTGCGGACCTGATGAGCCGTGCACCGGACGGTGCGATCGGCGTGAAGCTGTCGACGCCGAGGCGCGGCTGCTCAGGCCTCGCTTATTCGGTCGATTACGTGACCGAGGAGAACAAGTTCGACGAAAAGATCGAGACGCCAGGTGGGACCTTCTATGTCGACGGCGGCTCGATACTCTACCTGATCGGCAGCACGATGGACTGGCGTGAGGATGATTTCACCGCCGGCTTCGTGTTCGAAAATCCCAATGCCAAGGGCAGCTGCGGGTGCGGCGAGAGCTTCACGGTTTGATCGTCCGGCGGGCGAGTTCCGCCGATTTGACCGTATGGGCGGCGTTGCTGGCCAAGCTGCATCCCGGCCAGAGCGCAGCCGAATTCGAGGCTGAGCTGGAGCAGCTGACAAGCCTTCCCGAACCTTACGTCGGCTTCCTTGCATTCACTGACGACGGCAACGCTGCCGGGGTGATCGATGCCCGTATCCGCAACTATGCCGAGGGCTCCCCCGACCTGAAGGCGGCTTATGTCGAAGATCTGTGGGTCGAGCCGGAGTATCGGCGGAGCGGCGTCGCGGCAGGGCTACTTTCTGCTGTGGAAGGCTGGGCGCGGGAGCAGGGAATGCGTTGGCTCGGGTCGGACACCGAGGCCGATCGAGAGACCAGTCACGCCTGGCACAAAGCGGTCGGCTTCGAAGAAGTTGAGCGGCTGGTGGTGTTCGGAAAGGCGCTGGCGTGATCCGCTTTGCTGCCCTCTCGCTGTTGCTGGCAGGCAGCGCAACTGCACAGACCCGATTGTTTGCCGGTGGCAACTGGGCGGCGCTCGATCGCGGCGCTGTGTGCGATGCCGGCACTCGTGCCGAGCGCATTGCCACCAAGGATCGCATCCAGGCCATCGCAGGCTTCACCTTCTCCGCCGACCGCAAGCGTTGGGGGAGTTCTACACGCGGCTCAGCCGTCCGGTTCGCCCAGGCTCCTCCGTCATCCTTCAGGTCGGCAATCAGCCCTTCCTACTCGCCGGCGCCGGCTATTGGGCCTGGAGCCGCGGTGCGCACCAGCAGGAAGCAATCATGAATGCCGTCCGTGCCAATCCGCGCATGAAGGTCGAGGCTCGCGACCCGGGCGGGGTCCGTATCCGCGATTATTACGTGCTTGCCGGCGCCCCAACCGCAATCGACGCGGCGGCGGCTCGCTGCGCTGGAAAAATGCGCTGATTGTCGCTACATAGGCGCTTCGCATGACAGCCAACACTGCCTTGATGCCGATCCCCGGCGCGGTCGACCCTGTGCCCGTTAAGCGCGTCATCTCGCCGCGCGCGGATGGTCGTGTCGACCTTGTCGGCCTATCAAAGGACCAGATCAGGGCGGAGCTCGAGAAGGCTGGGTTGGAGCCTCGCCAGGCGAAGCTCCGCGCCAAGCAGATCTGGCACTGGATCTACAATCGCGGCGTCACCGACTTCGCGTCGATGAGCGACATCGCCAAGGCGCAGCAACCCTGGCTTGCCGAGCGCTTCGCGATTGCCCGCCTCGACGTCACCGAGGCGCAGGTCTCCATAGACGGCACGCGCAAGTGGTTGCTGAAGACCCATGACGGCCATGATTTCGAGATGGTCTTCATCCCCGATGCGGATCGCGGCACCCTTTGCGTGTCGAGCCAGGTGGGCTGCACGCTCAACTGCCGCTTCTGCCACACCGGCACGATGCAGCTTGTCCGCAACCTGGAGCCGGCGGAAATCGTCGGCCAGGTGATGCTCGCCCGCGACGCGCTCGGCGAATGGCCGAGCCAGCCGGAAGGGCGCATGCTCACCAACATCGTCATGATGGGCATGGGCGAGCCGCTCTACAATTTCGACAATGTCCGCGATGCGTTGAAAATCGTCATGGACGGCGACGGGCTTGGCTTGTCCAAGCGGCGGATTACGCTGTCGACCAGCGGCGTGGTGCCGATGATGGAACGCTGCGGCGACGAGATCGGCGTCAATCTTGCCGTGTCGCTGCATGCCGTCACCAAGGAGATCCGCGACGAGATCGTGCCCCTTAACCGCAAATACGGCATCGAAGAGCTGCTTCAGGCCTGTAGCGACTATCCGGGCGCCAACAACGCCCGGCGGATCACGTTCGAATATGTGATGTTGAAGGACAAGAACGACAGCGACGAGCATGCGCGCGAGCTGGTTCGGCTGATCCGCCACTACAAGCTGCCCGCCAAGGTCAACCTGATCCCGTTCAATCCATGGCCGGGTGCCGTCTACGAATGTTCCACGCCAGAGCGGGTGAAGGCGTTCAGCAACATCGTGTTCGAAAGCGGCATTTCAGCACCGGTGCGTACGCCGCGCGGTCGCGATATCGACGCGGCCTGCGGGCAGCTGAAGACTGCGGCGGAGAAGAAGAGGCGCGCCGAGCGGGACCGCGAAGCTGCCGCCCAGACTGCCTAGCGCGCGTTTCCTGACGGAGCCGCTGCGGCGCTCGCTGGCGGGCACGGTCCGGCGCACCTTCAACGATCAGGCCAAGGGCGAGCGCCCCGTTGTTCCTTCACCGGACAACTCGTTGATCCCGCGCGGCTCGGTCGCCTGGCGCGTTCATGGCGATGTCACGACTATGATGATCGGCGGCATGTCGGGCCTACTGTTGCAGATGCTCCATCCCCAGGCGCTGGCCGGCGTTTGGGACCACAGTAATTTTCGGGAAGACATGCTCGGCCGGTTGCGGCGGACGGCACGTTTCATCGCGACTACGACCTATGGCGAGCGGGCCGATGCAGAGGCGATGATCGCGCGGGTTCGGCGGATCCATGCGCGCGTGGTGGGCACATTGCCGGATGGCCGCAGCTACGCCGCCGACGACCCGCGACTGCTAGCCTGGGTGCATGTGGCCGGCGAGATGAGCTTCCTCGAGGCGTGGATTCGGCACGCGGAGCCGGACATGAGCAGGGCGGATCAGGACCGTTTCTTCGCCGATGTCGCAATCGTGGCGGAAAAGCTCGGCGCCGATCCAATCCCCCGCTCGATTGCCGAGGCCAAGGCTTTGCTGGAGAGCTTCCGTCCAGAGTTGGTCGCCGATGAGCGCTCGCACATCGTGCGCGACATCATCCTGTCGCCGCCAGGCACGGGACTTGCTGCACTGCCGGTGCAGAAGACGCTTGCCCGGGCCGCGGTGGACTTGCTCCCGGGCTGGGCGCGGCGCATGCACCGCTTGCGCTCCTCGGGCGCCGCGGCGCCATTGCTTCGGGCATCGGTTGGTGGCCTGGCGAATAGCCTTCGCTGGGCGCTTGGCCGCACCTAGGCCGATTGCGGGCCGCCGCGTCGCGTGGCATCCGCATTGCGACGAAAAAGGGACGCGCCCATGTCGCTGATCGGACGTTTCATCGACCAGATCCTGCCGGTTGGAAGCCTGACCATTATCCAGGCGGACGGCAGTCAGGAGACGCACGGAGGCGGGGGCGGCAAGCACCTCACCATCCGCTTCCACGACAGGGGCGTGATGCGGGAGATCTGGCGCAACCCGCGTCTTCGCTTCGCCGAACTCTATATGGACGGTCGGGTGACCGTCGAGGACGGCTCCATCCTCGACTTGCTCGAATTGGTCGTCGGCGCCCGCCCGTGGGAGCAGGGCAACCCCCGCAAGGCACTGGGCAAAGGCAAGGCCAAGTGGCTGAAGCGGCTATTCCGGCGCAACGATCCGACCAAGTCCCGCAGGAATGTCGCGCACCATTACGACATCGGCAACGCGCTCTATGAACTCTTCCTCGACGAGGACTGGCAGTACAGCTGCGCTTACTACACCGACCCGGCGAACAGCCTGGAACAGGCGCAGCGCGACAAGAAGGCGCACATCGCCGCCAAGCTCCACCTCCAGCCGGGCCACCGGGTGCTGGACATCGGCTGTGGGTGGGGTGGAATGGCGATCTACCTGCACCAGGTTGCGGGTGTCGACGTCCTAGGCATCACCCTTTCCGAAGAGCAATTACGGTTGGCCCGAGAGCGCGCCGAACAAGCCGGCGTCTCGGACCATGTGAAGTTCGAATTGATCGACTACCGCCTACTGGAAGGCCGCTTCGACCGCATCGTTTCGGTGGGCATGTTCGAACATGTGGGGGCCGCGCATTACGAGGAATTCTTCCTCAAGTGCCGCGAGCTCCTGACCGATGACGGTGTCATGTTGCTCCACACGATCGGCAAGCTCGGCGGTGCCGGGCAACCCGACCCGTTCACCGACAAATATATCTTCCCCGGCTACCACGTGCCCAGCCTGTCGCAGATGTTCTCAGCGACCGAGAAGGTGAGGCTGATCCCCAGCGATGTCGAAATCCTGCGACTTCACTACGCATATACGTTGCGGGAATGGCTTGCCCGGGCGACGAAGAACCGAGCCAAGATCGAGCAGATCTACGATGCCAGGTTCTTTCGGATGTGGGAGTTTTACCTGGCAGGCGGGATCGTGATGTTCGAAACGGGTGCGGCCTGCAATTACCAGGTGCAGTATGTACGCAACCGTCGGGCACTGCCGATTACGCGGGATTACATGGCGGCGGCCGAGGCTCGTTACCGGGGCGCCTCCTGATCAGCCGAAGTCGGCATGGTACCAGTCACCGTTACGCCGCACCTTTGCCGGCGTGTCGAAGAGCGCGCCAAGTCTGCCTCTTTCCAGCATGGCGTCCTTATCGCCCGCACCGGCAATCTTGCCGTGCTTGAGGAGAATGATTTGCGCGATCTCCGGAAGGATCTCCTCTACGTGGTGGGTCACCAGGATCAACGTCGTTCCCGCACGGGCAACTTCCCTGAGGTCTTCCAGGAAGCGCCGCCGCGTGCCGGGATCGAGACCCTGGCAAGGCTCGTCGAGGATCAAGGCTCGGGGATTGTGGACCAGGGCGCGGGCGATCAGCACCCGTCGAGCTTCACCGCTTGATAGTGTCGCCACCTCGCGGGCGGCCAAGTGATTCACACCCATGCGCGTCAATGCCTCGCCGGCTCGCCGCAGCATGTCGTCATCCAACGAATGGTTCGGGGACAGGCCGCGAGAACTGAAGAAGGCGGCGGCGACGGCTGAAAAGGCGTCGAGCCGCCCGCCGCTCTCGCCGGCCAAATCCAGATGCACCGAGGGCGAGACAATCCCGATCAGGCTGCGGAGGTCGCGAATGCGCCAGCGCTCCTGGCCCATGATCCCGACCTGCCCGCCATGCAGCGGGTAAAGGTCACGGCTGATCAGCGCCATCAGCGTCGACTTGCCGGCTCCATTCGGCCCGAGGATGGCGGTGTGCTGCCCCTCCCGAACGCTAAGAGAGATATGGTCCAACACCAACTGCCCGCCACGAAGGACGCTTGCATCCCTGATGTCGAGGAGCGGCGGTCGCTCGCCGATCACGTCGGCGCTACTTCGCGTGCAGTTCCGCCAGCAGCGTCGGGGCCGGGTAGATGACTTTGAGCGCCTGTTCCACCGCCGCGGTCGAAACGGCGATCGAGCGCGCCTTGTCGATGTCGTAGGCGAAGTCGTTGCGAAGCCCATGGATATTGCGGTCGAAATTGGCGCCGATCACCGCCCCGTCGCGGTCGATCACCGGCGACCCGGAATTGCCGCCGATCGTGTCCGCCGCATAGACGAAGTCGAGCGCGCCCCCTTCGTCGATCCGCTGTCGACGCGCCAGGTAGGCGGGAGCAAGTGCAAACGGCTTTGCACCCGTTGCGCGGTCGAACGCGCCACGGAAGGTCGTGCGATAGTCGACCTCGCGGCCATTCTCGATCCATCCTCCAACCTTGCCGTAGGTGATGCGAAGACTGAAGGTCGCGTCCGGATAGACGCTGGCTCCGTAAGCGGCGAACCGCGCATCGGCGAGCTTCGCTCGTGCAGCGGTGATCGGTCCGTCGACGCGCTCGTCATACAGCTTTTGGACACGCCGTTCGTTCGCATCAAGCGCACGAGCGTAAAGGATCATCGGGTCCTTGGACGCGGCAATCGCGGCAGCACCGCCGTCCCACAAGGCCTTGCGCACCTTGGCGTCTGCAAGGCTGCTGCCGGACACTAACCGGCGAGCCAGCCCCTCCGGCGATTCCTTGCCTAGCAAAAGCCGGGTTTGGGGATGGTCGACACCTAAATATTCGCGCGCCTTGGATAGCGACCATTCCATCATCAGGCTGTCGAGCCACGGGTAGACCGGACGCTCGTCGAGAAGAGTCTTCTCGAGCAATGGAAGGGCGCTGTCGCTGTAAGCCGGCAGCCGCTCTCCGTTCGGCTTGCTGCGCTCATCCGCAGCCCGTACGAGCGTCAACGCATAGTCGAACAGATCGCCCTGCGGCTCGGTGAAGCGGTATTCGGCGTCGATCTGTCGCTGTGCCGTAACTGCTTTGTCGATGTCGGTCCAAGGATCGCCGATCGCCGCGTTTCCCACACTGCGGGAGCGCAGGTCCGCTTCGTTGCGGGCAAGCATGGCGTTGAACTGCGGATCGCCGAGAGCCTTGGTTCGGCCGATGGTACGCTTCAGATTGTTCTCGACACCATAGAGCGTGGTCTCACCCTCGCGGGCATGATCCGGGCTTTGCCTCATCGCCGTGATCAGGCGCCCCCGAAGCTCGCTTTGGGTAGCGAGCGTAATCGGAAGATTGACCTCGCGCTGGTACGCGAACTGGCTCTGGGTCAGCAGGCGCTGAGTCGAGCCGGGATTGCCGACAACGAAGATGGCCTCGCCCTTCTTCGGCTCACGCGCAGTCCAGGTAAGATGCTGCGGCGTCGCGACCGGCTGCCCATTTTCATAGGCGCGCAGGAAAGATGCATCGAGCGCGTAGCGGGGGAAGTTGTAATTGTCGGGGTCGCCGCCGAACGTCTCGGCCGCAGCCTCCGGTGCCCAGACGATACGGACGTCCGAATATTTTCGATAAGTGTAGAGCTTGTACTGGCCACCGCCATAGAGCGTCACGACCTGGCAGCGGGTCGTCGCCGTGTCGAGGCAACCTTGCTTTTCGAGATCCGCGATGGCGGCGGTGCGCGCCTTCACCAATGCTTCGCCGGCCGACGCGCCGATCGCCGCCTTCACACGTGGCGTAACGTCGGTAATGGCGGTGACCACTTCCGCCTGCTGGCCAGGGCACTTGCGCTCCTCAGTCCGAGCCTGGGCGATGAAGCCGGTCGCCAGCAAGTCGCTGCCACTGCTTGACAGGTCTTCGAGGCAGGAGGCGACGCAGTGGTGGTTGGTTAAAATGAGACCAGAGCCGCTGACGAAACTAGCCGAGCAGCCGCCGGTAAGCCGTACCGAGGCGGCGCGCACCCGGTCGAGCCAGGCCTGATCCGGTGCCCAGCCATAGTCGCGCTTCATCTTCGCTGCGGGAAACGCGTCGAACGTCCACATTCCTTCATCCGCCGAGGCTGCACCGAACGGAAGCACAACGGAACCGAGCAACAGCATCGGGAAAGAGAGGGTGCGCAAAGGATGGTCCTGACCTGATCGAAAGCGGGTCATGCTGCACGGTGAGGGGTCAAAAGAAAAGGGCCGACGTTGCCGCCGACCCTTTCTTACATGCTCACCGCAGGCTTAGCCGTTGTGCTGGTCGTGCTGCATGTGTCCACGCATTTGCCGACGCTCCTCGCGGCTCACGCGGCCGTCCTTGTTGGCATCGGCCATGTCGAAGTGGCGCAGGGCACTTCCTTGCGCCTCCTGAAGCGTCACGCGCCCATCCTTGTTGGCGTCCGCCATCGCGAACATCCGGCCAGCATAGCCGCCGCCCCGGGCAGCGCGGCGCTCCTGCCGTTCGCCACGCTGAGCGAAGCGCTGCTCGCGCTGCTGCCGAAGGGCGTCGAATTCCGCACGGGTGATCGCGCCGTTGCGGTCCACGTCCAGTCGGGCGAACATCTGCTCTCCACGCTGTGCGCGCTGCGGAGCCGAGGCCTGCGACTGAGCACGCTGGGCACGGCGAGCGTCGAATTCAGCGCGGGTGACCTGCCCGTCCTTGTTGGTGTCGAGCCGTTCAAAGAACTGGCCCGGGCCGCGGCGCTCCTGACGCTCGGCGCGCTTGGCGAGGCGCTCACCACGCTTGGCCTGAAGCGCCTGCGCTTCAGCCTGGGTGATGGCGCCGTCGCGGTTGGCGTCGATGCGCGCGAAGTGCCGCTGTACCTTAGCGGCGACATCGGCGCGGGTCTGCACCTTGTCGGCGCGGACAGCGGGCGCCTGCGCCACGGCGACGGTGGAAAGAACGGCGGCAGCAACACCGCCCAAAAGCAACTTCTTCATGTGGCACTCCAGGATCTAATCTGGGGCGGCCCTATCCTGCTTCCACTGTATGCGGCTTGAACGCGCCGTTGTGCGGTGGCAAGGCGCCCGGCGATCCCTGCAGCCAAGGAAGACCAATGTCCGAAGACATCCGCCGCGTCGTGCTCGCCTTCTCCGGAGGCTTGGACACCAGCGTGATCCTGAAATGGCTGCAGCAGACCTATCGCTGCGAGGTCGTCACCTTCACCGCCGACCTGGGCCAAGGCGAGGAGCTTGAGCCGGCGCGGCACAAGGCCGAGCTGCTGGGCGTGAAACCCGAGCATATCTTCATCGACGACCTGCGCGAAGAATTCGTCCGCGACTTCGTCTTCCCGATGATGCGGGCCAATGCGCTCTATGAAGGCTTGTACCTGCTCGGAACCTCCATTGCCCGGCCGCTGATATCGAAACGACAGATCGAAATCGCGAAGCAGGTAGGAGCCGACGCTGTCTCCCACGGTGCGACCGGCAAGGGCAACGACCAGGTCCGGTTCGAGCTGGGCTATTATGCATTGGACCCCGACATTAAGGTGATCGCGCCGTGGCGCGAATGGGACCTCACCAGCCGCACCGCGCTGATCCAATTCGCCGAACAGCACCAGATTCCCGTTCCCAAGGACAAGCGCGGCGAGAGTCCATTTTCGACCGATGCGAACCTTCTGCATACCTCGTCCGAGGGCAAGGTACTCGAGGATCCGTGGGAAGAGGTGCCGGACTATGTCTACTCGCGCACTGACGACATCGTGTCGGCGCCCGACACGCCGGAAGAGATCACCGTCGAGTTCAAGGCGGGCGACGCAGTGGCCGTAAACGGCACGGCGCTGAGCCCGGCCGAGCTGCTGACCAAGCTCAACGAACTCGGCAAGCAGCACGGCATCGGCCGTCTTGACCTGGTCGAGAACCGCTTCGTCGGCATGAAGAGCCGCGGCATGTACGAGACTCCGGGCGGCACTGTCCTAGCGCTGGCGCACCGCGGGATCGAGCAATTGACCTTGGATCGCGGCGCAATGCACCTCAAGGATGAGCTCATGCCCCGCTATGCCGAGCTCATCTACAACGGCTTCTGGTTCTCGCCGGAACGCGAGATGCTTCAGGCCGCAATCGACCATAGCCAGGCCAAGGTGGAGGGCACGGTGCGGATGAAGCTCTTCAAGGGCGCCGCCCACATCACCGGCCGTCGCTCGGCGCAGAGCCTCTATAGTGAGAAGATCGTCACCTTTGAGGATGACGCTGGCGCCTACGACCAGAAGGATGCGGCCGGTTTCATCAAGTTGAACGCTCTGCGCCTTCGCTTGCTCGCCCGGCGCGACCGCGGCTAAATGTTTCCAAGTTTCATCACCGCCGCGTTAACCATTACTTAGGTCTCGCCGCTTACCTCCGGCTCAACAAACAGTTGGGGGAAGGTATGACGACGAAGAACGGTCAAGCGGTCGATGTAGCGATTATTGGTGCGGGTCCGGCCGGATTGACTGCTGCCTACCTTTTGACGAAGAGCGGCCACAGCGTAACGGTGATCGAAAAAGACCCCGTCTACGTCGGCGGCATCAGCCGGACCGTCGAGCATGACGGATTCCGCTTCGACATCGGCGGCCACCGCTTCTTCTCCAAGTCGAAGGAGGTCGTCGACCTCTGGAACGAGATCCTTCCCGACGACTTCATTCAGCGCCCGCGCATGAGCCGCATCTTCTACGGCGGCAAATATTACAGCTACCCCTTGCGCGGCTTCGAGGCGCTTCGCAATCTCGGCTTGTGGAAGTCGACCTGCTGCATGGCGTCTTACGCTTATTCGCAAATTTTCCCGAAAAAGAACGTCGCTTCCTTTCAGGACTGGACCATCAACCAGTTCGGCGAGCAGCTCTTCAACATCTTCTTCAAGACCTACACGGAAAAGGTCTGGGGCATGAGCTGCAACGAGATTTCCGCCGACTGGGCGGCGCAGCGGATCAAGGGGCTGAGCCTCGGAAGCGCCGTGCTGGACGGCCTCAAGCGCTCGCTTGGCCTTAACAAGAAGCCGAACGATGGCATGGAGACCAAGACCCTGCTGGAAACCTTTCGCTATCCGCGGAGGGGCCCGGGGATGATGTGGGAAGCCGCGCGCGACTTCGTCGTGAAGGGCGGCAACCGCGTTCTGATGAACCATGCGCTGCAGCAGCTCTCGCTCGACGCGAAGACGGGTCGCTGGCGGGTCGCCACCACGAACGGCGATGGCGAGACGGTGGTGATCAATGCCGCCCACGTCATTTCGTCGGCCCCGGTCCGCGAATTGGTCGGCCGTATTCATCCGCTGCCCAAGGCTACGCAGAATGCGCTGGATCTCCGCTATCGCGACTTCCTGACCGTCGCCCTGATGATCAAGTCGGAAGACATCTTCCCGGACAACTGGATCTACATCCACGAGCCAAACGTGAAGGTCGGCAGGATTCAGAACTTCCGCAGCTGGTCGCCGGAGATGGTGCCGGACGACAGCCTCGCCTGCGTCGGCTTGGAATATTTCTGCTTTGAAGGCGACGGTCTGTGGAACAGCTCGGACGAGGAACTGGTCGAACTCGCCAAGCGCGAGATGGCGACACTCGGCATGTGCGATCCCGCAGCCGTCAAGGGCGGCGTGGTGGTGCGCCAGGAGAAGGCCTACCCGGTCTATGACGACGTCTACAAGGACAATGTCGAGGCGATCCGCGCCGAGCTCGAGCAGAAATATGAGACGCTTCACATGATCGGCCGAAACGGCATGCACCGCTACAACAACCAGGATCATGCGATGATGACGGCCATGCTGACCGTCCGCAATATTCAGGCCGGCGCGCGCGTGTACGACATCTGGCAGGTCAATGAAGACGCCGAATATCACGAGTCCGGCGACGAGGGAGAGAAAGCGGCGCTAGCCTCCGAACGGCTGGTTCCGAAGCGCCTCAAGGCGGCGTAACCGCCATGCTCCGGTTCACTTACGTGCGCTACTTGTTGGCGAGCACAGTGGCGCTGGCCGTCGACTCGGCACTGTTTCTGGTTGGCCTCCAGCTTGGGGCAAGTCCCTTGTCTGCAGCGGCCGGCGGCTATGCCGCCGGGCTTCTGGTGCACTGGTTCCTCTCCAGCCGTGCCGTCTTCTCCCGCGGCCTTGCGCCGGGCGGAGCGGAGCGGCGCCAACAGCAAGTCTTGTTTCTCGCATCCGCGCTCGTCGGATTGGCCGTTACCATGCTCATCGTTGGCGGCGGTGCGGCTCTGGGCCTCGATCCTCGGATCGCAAAGATTGGCGCAATCGCCTCCAGTTTTCAGCTGACCTACATGCTACGAAAGCGCCTGGTCTTCGCATGACCGATCCGCGGCTCACCCGGCTCTTCGGCGTCAGTCAACGATGGCTTCTCATCCTCCCGCTTATTGCGGGCTACGCCTGGATGCTGGGCAACAATCTCGGGCCGATAAGCAACCGGATTTCTCCTGATCCCGACGACACGATGCGCTTGCTTCAGGTGCGCGACCTGCTTGCCGGCCAAAGTTGGTTCGACGTTACGCAATATCGCCTGAACCCGCCGCTTGGCGCTCCCATGCACTGGTCGCGGGTCGTCGACCTGCCGATCGCCGGCACGATCCTCCTCCTTCGGCCCTTTCTCGGGCAAGCGGGCGCGGACCTGGCGGTGCAGTTGATCATCCCGTTCATGACGCTGGCCGTGGTCATGCTGATCCTCGCCGCAATCACGCGCCCGCTCCTAAGCCCGACCGGGCGCTTGATGGCCGTTGCCGTGGCTCCTCTGACGGTTAGCGCGCTTTCGCAGATGCAGCCAATGCGCATCGATCACCACGGGTGGCAGATGGCGATGGGCATGCTGATGGTGCTTGCTGCGCTGCAGTTCCGGCCACGCGCAAGCGGAATCCTCGCGGGTGCGGCAGCGGCGGTGTGGTTGAACATCTCCGTCGAAGCGATCCCGATGACGGTGGCCCTGGGCGCGTGGTGGGGGGTCAGCTGGCTCATCAACCCTGCGTCTCACGACCGGCTGCGGACCTATGCCGTCGCATTGTGCGCCGTAAGCTTGCTGCTGTTCGTGCTGACGCGGGCGCCCTCTGCCTGGGCAGTTCCGGTGTGCGACGCGGTATCGAGCGCCCATCTGGCTGCATCTGGCGTCGTAGCCCTCTGGTGTGCGATCGCCGTTCGTCCAGGCCTAGCGCCTTTGTGGAAGAGGCTGGCCGTGCTTGCGGGTGGAGGCGGGTGCGCGCTTGCCGTCATGTGGCTGCTCGACGCCCAGTGCCTTCGCGATCCGTTCGCCAACCTCGATCCGCTGGTTCGCCGCTATTGGTACGTCGGTGTGAAGGAAGGACTGCCCATTTGGCAGCAGGCGCCGCTCGTTGCTCTTGCCATCCTTGCACAGCCGATCGTCGGCATAACCGGCGCGATTTTGGCCTGGCGCCGCGATGACGAGGCCCGACGTATGGCCTGGCTTACCTACCTGGCCCTGCTTGCCGCCTCTATCTTGGCAACCTTTGCCTTGGCCCGGGCCGGGGGTTTGGCCAATATGCTGGCCTTGCCGGGTACCGCCTTCCTCTCCTTGCGGGCACTCGGCTGGGCGAGAGCGATCGAGCAACCGATCCCCGCGTGCCCGCCACGGTTGGTGCACTCGCAATCATGCTACCCGCCTATGTCGTACCGTTTTCGGTCCCGAGCCGGAACATGAACAATCGTGTCGTCCAAACCACCGAGAACGTAGCGGAAATCGACAAGTGCATGGCGGAAAAGGAAATGGTGCGGCTCCGGCTATTGCCCCAAGGCATCATCTTCGCGCCGCTGGATATATCCCCCGCCATCGTCCTCCACACGCAACATCGTGCCATTGCCTCGGGCCATCACCGGAACATGGCCGCGATGAAGGACGTCATTTCCTTCTTCACAGGCTCGCCAGCTGACTCCCTTGAGGTCATCCGCCGGCGCGGAGCCGATTATGTCGCAATCTGTCCTGACATGCCCGAAATGCACAACTACGCCAAAGGAAGCCCGGACGGACTTTGGGGTCAAATAAGCCGCGGCGTCACCCCACCCTGGTTGGTACCCATCAAGATCCAGGGTGCACAGACGTTCAAGGTCTGGCGGGTGGTCAAGTAAGAGCAAATGCCAGCGTTAAGAGGAACTCTTTTCGCCAAGGGCTTGAAATTCCACGGCTGGTAGGAAAAGCAGCTTCCCCGTAGCGGGGGTCATGGAACAGCCACAATCGCATCAGGCAGAGGAAGGCTCCCGGCGAGCCTGGTGGGAGGAGCGCTGGTTCGTCGCGCTTCTTGTCCTGCTTTCGGCCGTTCCCTTGCTCTATCCTACCGTTCCGCCGCTGGTGGACTTGCCCGGTCATATGGGGCGTTATCGCGTCCAGCTCGACGTCGATAGTTCGCCCTGGCTTTGGCGCTACTATGGCTTCCACTGGGCGCCGATCGGCAATCTGGGCGTCGATCTGCTGATATGGCCTCTGGGCAAGCTGATGGGCCTGGAACCGGCGGTGAAGCTCGTCGTACTGGCGATTCCGCCACTTACCGTTGCCGGCTTCCTGTGGGTCGCACGGGAAGTGCACGGACGGCTGCCGCCGACGGCTCTGTTCGCGCTGCCGTTCGCCTATGCCCATCCCTTCATGTACGGGTTCGTCAATTACGCGCTGTCCATCGCGCTGGCGTTCCTGGCGTTCGGACTATGGCTGCGGCTCGGGCGGATCAACCGAACGCAGCTCCGCGCGATCCTGTTCGTCCCCATTTCGGTCATAGTCTTCTTCACCCACACCTATGGCTGGGGTGTACTTGGATTGCTTTGTTTCTCGGCCGAAGCGGTCCGCCAGCACGACCGGGGCGGAGGCTGGTTTCGCTCCGTGTTCTGGGCCGGATTGCAGGCCAGCACCATGGCCCTTCCCGTCCTAATCATGGCGGCTTGGCGAGGCGAAACCCACGGCGGCATGATCCGCGGCTGGTTCGAGTGGGGCAAGAAATGGGAATATGTGATCCAGGCGCTTCGCGACCGCTGGGAATGGTTCGACCAGGGCTCGCTCCTCATTGTCGCCGCCTTGCTGATGGTCGCACTGTTTCACCGAAAGCTTAGCTTTTCCCGCAACCTCCTCTTTTCTGCCTTCGTGCTTCTGGTTGGTTACGTCCTCATTCCGCGCACGATCTTCGGGTCGACCTATGCCGACATGCGGCTAGTGCCGTTCGTTATCGCCGTGGCTTTGCTGTCGATCCGCTTCCGGGAGCCGGGGCAATCCCAGTTAGCGCGTACGGTAGCAGTGGCCGGTTTGGCCTTTGTTCTTGTTCGCTTCGGCGCTCACACGGCAAGTCTCGGGATGGCGGCGGCGGACCAGAATGCCAAGCTCGAGGCGTTGAACCATGTTCCGATGGGCGCGCGAGTCGCATCGATGATCGGCCAGAAACAGTGCAATCTGGCGTGGGAGATGCCCCGCAACAGCCATCTTGGCGGCATGGTAATTGTCCGCAAGCACGGCTTCTCCAACGATCAATGGGCAATCCAGGGACAGAACCTTCTGGACCTTCGCTATCACTCGCCGGGCGTGTTCCGCGCCGACCCATCGGAGATGGTGCGGGCGATGCATTGCCGGCGCCGGACGGCGTGGCGTGTCGACCTCGCCTTCCGGATGCTGCCGCACGACAAACTGGATTACCTTTGGTTGATCGACCCGCCGCCGATCAACCCAGCCTGGACCAAGGATATGACCGAGGTCTGGCGCGGACCGCATTCCGTGCTCTATCGGCTGCACCCATGACTGCGCTGTCCATCGTCGTGCCCTGCTTCAACGAAGAGGCGTGCTTGGTGGTTCTACACGAACGGCTGTCGCGCGCGGCCCGCGCAACCGTGGGCGACGACTACGAAATCGTCCTGGTCAACGACGGCTCACGGGACAACAGCTGGGCGACGATGGTGCAGCTGAGTGAAGGCGACTCGCACCTGCTCGCTGTCAATCTATCACGCAACCATGGTCATCAATTGGCGCTTACGGCGGGGCTGGACCTGTGCCGAGGCGACACGATCCTGATCGTCGACGCCGACCTTCAGGACCCGCCCGAGCTGCTCACGCCGATGCTGGAGACGATGCAGCGCGAGGCTGCCGACGTCGTCTACGGTGTCCGGCGCAGCAGGGCCGGGGAAACGGCGTTCAAGCGAGCGACCGCACATGGCTTCTACCGCTTGCTTTCTCGCGCGACCGAGGTGGACATCCCACTTGATGCAGGCGACTTCCGGTTGATGAGCCGGCGAGCACTCGACGCCTTGCTCGCCATGCCTGAGCAGGCGCGTTTCATCCGTGGCATGGTGGCGTGGATCGGGTTCCGTCAGGTTCCGTTCCCCTACGATCGCGCCGAGCGGCATGCGGGCGAGACCAAATATCCGATCTCGAAGATGGTCCGGTTCGCGCTCGATGCACTGACCGGCTTTTCGTCGGCCCCGCTGAAGCTGGCGAGTCATGCCGGGCTTCTGCTGTCGATGAGTTCGCTGCTGCTCATCGCCTATATCGCCTACGCCTGGGTCGCGCATCGGAGCATCCAGGGGTGGACCTCGCTGATGCTGGTTGTTGTTGTCCTCGGCGCCATCCAGATGTTCGTTCTGGCGCTGATGGGCGAGTATATCGGCCGCCTCTACAATGAGGCGAAGGGCCGGCCGCTCTATATCGTGCAGGAAATCGCCGGCCGCTCGCGGCCCGCGCGGCTCGGCTATCTGGCCGATGCGACTGCGAACAAGGACAAGCCTGGCGGCAACGGGACCCTACCGACCAAGTGACGCTCAGCTGCGAAGGTTTTTTCCAGGGCTGCATTCACCGGGGCAGCCGGAGTCGACAGGTCGCTGTCGTCCTTCCCCCGCACCTTTGACACCATCCGCTCGGCGACCGCGACTGGGAACAGCAGGCTGTTGAAATACCCCATTCGCTCCAGCCGCAATGGCGATCGGTCGAACAATTCGCGAAACTGGACGGCCGAGTAGCGGCGGACGTGATGGTTCACGACATCATGAGCCGACCACATCCAGGGGTGGGCGGGGACGGTCGCAACGAACTTGCCACCGGGCTTCAGACACTCGGCGATCGCCGCCACGGCAGCCGTATCGTCGTCAATATGTTCGATCACGTCGAACGAGCCAACAAGGTCGAAATGTCCCCGCGGCACGCCGGCCAGCTGTGGCAGAGGGGAGCTGAGAACCGGCTTGCCCAGCCTCTTTTCGGCAACGGCACGAGCGGCCGGGTCGATCTCCAGCGCATTGACGCTGCCAAAGTGGCTCAGCATCTCCAAATTATGTCCGGTGCCGCACCCGACCTCGAGGATCTCGGCGGCCAGTGGCAGGGAGGTGCATCGGGCGATCAGGGCCGACAGCACCTTGCGCCGGGCCCGGTACCACCAGTGGCGCTGGTCCTGCGCTTCCATGGCGTCGTAAACTGCGCGGTCCATTAGCGGAATACCCACTGACGGTTGAGGAAGTAGGTCGCAACCGGAGTCACCAGAATCGAGGGCACGAGCGGCCACCACGTGGGCCCCTCAAGCGGGCCGGTGAGCACCCAGGTGAACAGCTCGTTCAAGACGAAGCCGCTGGTCTGAACGGCCAGGAACTTGATCTTGAGCTGCCGGTCCTCGGCCTGGCCGTGCCCCTGGAAGCTCCAGCGGCTGTGCAAGACAAAACCGATCGAAACCACGATCAGGAACGCGATCAGCACCGCTGCCATCGGGCTCATGACATAGGTCGCCAGGACCCAATAGATGACGGAGTAAAGCGCCGCGAGCGAAAAGCCGACGATGCCGAAGCGGATCAGCTGCCGAAGCATGATCTGGCGTTCCGGGGCGAGGGTGGAAAGCATGGCACTCCAGGAGCGGGCAGAGGGTTGTGCTTGCCCTTTGGGAGCGAGTGGCTAGAGCGCCAAAAATGGGGGAAGGCAAGGATCAGCTTGTTCTTGAACGGGTCGGCGAATGGCTCGACCGTCATTGGAAGTGGGTGGTCCTGCTTGCCTGGCTGGCCTTCTGCGCATGGCTGTTGAACCAGCGGTGGGGGCCGGTTCACGCTTTCGCCCTCGCGGATACCGACGATAATCTGCGTATGGCCCAGGTGCGCGACCTGCTCCGTGGGCAGGACTGGTTCGATCTTCGGCAGCACCGGCTGAACCCTCCGGCGGGCGCTAACATCCACTGGTCGCGGCTGGTCGATCTACCGATCGCCGGCCTGATTCTGCTCCTTCGACCATTTGTCGGCGGCGCGTCGGCGGAGATGGCGGCGACGGCGATTGCACCGCTGCTGCCATTGGCGCTTACGCTCACCTGCTTGGCACTCGTGGCGCGCCGGCTCATCGATCCGCGCTCATTTCTCCTTCCGGCCGTCGTACTGATCTACGCTGGATCGGCGCTTGGAATGTTCGTGCCGCTCCGCATCGATCATCACAATTGGCAGCTCGCATTCTTGGCATTGGCGATGGCGGGCCTGGCCGACGCGAAGCCCGCGCGTGGCGGGATGGTGGTGGGGCTTGCAACGGCCCTTTCGCTCTCCATCGGTCTGGAAATGCTCATCTATCTCGGCATCGCAGCCGCGGCGGTGACCTTGTTCTGGGTTGCGGATGATCGCGAGCGACGGCGCCTTGCGAGTTATGGCATCACCCTTGCCGGCGGCACGGCCTTCGGCTTCCTGCTGTTCGCTTCGTACGACAACCGCCTGGCGGTGTGCGACGCCTTGTCGCCGGTCTGGCTGTCCGACGCCCTGATCGGGGGTGCTTCACTGTTCATCCTATCCTGGCTCTCTCCCGCCGACTGGCGAAAACGGCTAGGCTTGGCGGTGCTGGCTGGCGGCATCATCGCCGTCTTCCACGCGCTCGCCTGGCCAAGCTGCCTCAGCCGCCTGGAGGGTTTCACGCCTCAGGCGGTCGACCTGTGGCTCAGCCATGTGCGCGAGGCGCGCCCGATCACCATGCACGGCTGGCGCACGGCGACGCTAAGCCTTTCCATCCCCTCAGCGGCCTGCTGGGTTGGGGCGTGCTGGCCTGGTTTCGTCGTCACGATCGCACGGCGTTGCTGAAGGTGATCGCAATCGCACTGCCATGCCTTACGGCGACGGCGCTGCTCTTTTGGCAGACTCGTACCGGTCCGGCAGCGCAGATGCTGGGCACGATCGGCGTTTCCGCGTTGATCTGGTTGCTCCCGAGCAAGCTGCGCTCACCCAACCCGCTGCTTAAAGCGTTTGTCGTCCTGCTGTTCGTTGCGGCAAGCGCCGGCGCGGTCGCTCCGCTGGTTGTCGATGCCGTGCCGGACAAGCCGCCAACGAAGCGGGCGCAGGCGGTCAACCGCGCCAACCGGATGTGCAACGCGATCACCAGCTTCCGGCCGATCGCCCGCCTGCCGCGCGGGACGGTGTTCACCTTCGTGGACACAGGCCCGCGTCTGATCACGGTAACCCATCACAGTGCGGTGGCCGGACCTTACCACCGGAATGCGCAGCAGATCGTCGACATCATGAAGGCGTTTCGCGGGTCCGAGCCGGAGGCGCACGCGATCATCGCCAAGTATCGCGCCGATTATGTGCTGACCTGCCCCAATGCGTCGACCACGACGATCTTCCGGGCGGAGGCCCCGGAGGGCTTCTACGGTCAACTCGCCAACGACCAGATCCCCGAGTGGCTCACACCCATCCCGCTGCCGAAGGGCTCACCGTTCAGAATGTGGAGGGTGGTGCGCTAGGCGAGCTGCGGAAAGCTCTGCTTCAGGCCGTCGATCACGAACTGCGCCGCCAGCGCAGTCAGGATCACACCGAGAATGCGCGTGATTACCGCCTCGATCCGCTCGCCCATCAGCCGAAGGATGGCGGGCGCGGCGAGGAGCGCGGCCATGGTGATCAGCATGACGGTGGTGATTGCCGCCAGCACCGTCAGGGTGGCGGCCGCGCCGTCCGCCCGCGATACCCACAGCATGGCGCTCGCGATCGACCCAGGGCCGGCGATCATCGGCATGGCCATCGGAAAGACGGAGATATCGTGGTGCTCGGCATCACCTTCGATCGACTGTGCCCGTTCTTCCCGCCGCTGGGTGCGCCGTTCGAACACCATGTCGAGCGCGATCATGAACAGCATGATCCCACCCGCGATCCGAAAGCTCGCGAGACTGATCCCGAGCGCATGAAGCATCGGGCGGCCGAGCAGAGCGAAGAACAACAGGATGGCCCAGGCGATGGCCGACGAGCGGATTGCCATCGACCGGCGGTAAGCTGCAGGGGCACCCCGCGTCAGGCTGGCAAAGATCGGAGCGCAACCCGGTGGATCGATGATCACCAGAAAAGTGACCAGCGCCGACCCGAACAGCTCGATCATCGGCAGGTCACAGCTCTTGTGGGACCGTCAGCCCGGCGCGGCGGTGCGCAGCTACCAGGGTGTTGCGAAGCAGGCAGGCGATGGTCATGGGTCCGACCCCGCCCGGAACGGGTGTGATTGCACCCGCAACCTGACTGACCTCTGAAAAGGCCACGTCGCCCACCAGCCTGCCCTTCCCATCGTCGGTCAGTACGCGATTGATGCCGACATCGATGACGGTGGCCCCCGGCTTGATCCAATCGGCCTTCACCATTTCGGGCCGGCCGACCGCCGCGACGACGATGTCCGCCTGCCGCACGACGCCCGGCAGGTCCGCCGTTCGCGAATGGGCGACGGTGACCGTTGCGCTTTCACCAATCAACAGCATGGCCATCGGCTTGCCGACGATGTTTGAACGGCCGATCACCACCGCATTCTTTCCCGACAGATCGCCCAGTTCTGCCCTCAGCAGCTTCAGACAGCCGAGCGGCGTGCAGGGCACCAGTGCGTCCAGGCCCGTCGCCAGACGGCCTGCATTGAGGGCGTGAAAGCCATCGACATCCTTGTCCGGGCTGATGGCGTCGATAACCTTGGCGGCATCGATCTGGGTCGGAAGCGGTAGCTGGACGAGGATGCCGTCGACGCGCTCGTCCGCGTTGAGGTCCGCAACCAGGCTGAGCAGATCTTCCTCGCTGGTGGCGTCGTCCAGCTTGTGATGAAAGCTCTCGAGACCAGCTTCACCGGTGGCCTTGATCTTGGACCGGACATAGACGGCGCTGGCCGGATCCTCACCGACGAGGACCGTGGCAAGCCCTGGGCGGCGTCCGGCAGCCTGTGCGAAGGTGCCTGCTGCGACCCGCACCTGTTCCCGGAGTGAAAGCGCGGCGGCCTTTCCGTCAATGAGGCGCGCGGTCATGGCTGCCCGGTGAGCAGGCTGGCTTCCACGCCGTTCAACAGGATGTGGCCGATTTGCAGAAGGATCAGCAGAACCAGCGGCGAGAAGTCTATTCCTCCGAAGTCGGGCAGGATGCGGCGGATTGGCCGATAGATCGGATCTGTCAGCCGCTCCATGGCCAGGGCAAATTGGCGAATGCCGTTGGAACTGGTGTTCAGCACGTTGAAGGCGAACAGCCAGCTTAGGACCACCTGGATGATCACCACCCACCAAAGGACGTTCAGCAGCAGGTGGCCGACAGAGAAAATGGCATGGAGCATGGATCGCAATTAGCCGCCGTTGAAGATAGCCGCAACTTGCCCCTTAGGGCGCAAAGCGAAGCGGCTGCGCCTCGGCAAGGATGATCCAGAAATCGCCGGCTTCGTCCGACCACTCCCGCAGCGGCGTCCAGCCGCCGGCGAGCAGCAGCAGGCGTGCGCCGCGCTCGCCATATTTGTGGCTGTTCTCACTGTGAATCGACGATCCGGCAGCAAAGTCGAATGGCTGGCCGGAGACGGTGAAGCGCACGTCACGGGTGGCAACCAGGTGCATCTCGATGCGTGACAATATGTCGTTCCAGCGCGCCTCATGGCGAAAGGCGTCCACGGGAATGTCGCCATCGAGCTCGCGATTGATGCGGTGAAGCAGGTTCAGATTGAACTGCGCGGTGACGCCTTCAGGATCGTCGTAGGCATCAATCAGCCTTTTCACGGACTTCACCCGGTCCATTCCGATCAGCAGCAGCGCGCCCGTGCCGAGCAGGTCGCGGAAGTGGCGCAGCAGGTCGGTGGCGGAGCGCGGAACGAAGTTGCCGATGGTGGAACCCGGGAAGAAGCCCAGTTTCGGCAGCGGCTCGACGCCTTCCGGAAGGTGGAATGGGCGGGTGAAGTCGGCGGTCACCGGTAACACCTTCAGCCCCTCGAACTGGTCCCGAAGCTCGGCCGCTGACTGCTCCAGATAATCGCCCGAGATGTCGATCGGCACGTAAGCCGCGGGGGCAACCGCCTCGAGCAGAATAGGGGTTTTCGTCTGTGATCCGGCGCCGAACTCGACAACTGCCGCCCCTTCCGGAATGCACGCGGCAATCTCCGGCATGACATCCTGCAGCAACCTGGTTTCGACCTGGGTAGGATAGTAGCTTGGCAGCCGCGTGATGTCGTCGAACAGCTCCGACCCGCGCTGATCGTAGAACCAGCGGGCGGGCACCGCGGGGATCGGCGCCGACAAGCCGGCAAGCACGTCGTTGCGGAAGGCTTCCAGTTGAGGATCAACAATCGCGAGCAAGGCGCACTCCCGTGAACTGCCACCGAGAGTGCGGCGGGAAGAAATTGCGGTAGCTTGCGCGCGAGTGGCCGCGCGGCGTGGCGCAGCTGGCGCCCTTCAGAACGAACTGCCCGCACATGAACTTGCCGTTATATTCGCCAACTGCGCCATTGGCGGTCTTGAAGCCCGGATAGGGCGCAAAGGCGCTCTGCGTCCAATTCCAGACGTCACCGAACAGGCGCTCTCCTGCGCGCGGGGCGACTGCCCCGGCTTCATCGAGCTGGTTGCCTGCGCTTGCATCCTTGTCGGCCGCGAAGGCTTCCCACTCGAATTCAGTCGGAAGCCGCGCTCCGGCCCAGCGGGCAAAAGCGTCGGCTTCGAAATAGCTGACGTGGGACACTGGGGCCGCCCAATCGATGTCGCGGCGTCCGCCAAGCGTGAAGCTGGTCCCATCCTCGCGCCAGTAGAGGGGCGCCGTGACCCTTTCGCGACACACCCATGCCCAGCCTTCGGACAGCCACAAGGCCGGATCGCGGTAGCCGCCATTCTCCATAAAATCGCGCCACTCGCCATTGGTGACGAGGCGATCGGCAATGGCATGTGGGTGAAGCAGAACGTCGTGGCGAGGGCGCTCGGCGTCGAAGGCAAAGCCCAGCGCGCGTGCGCCCGCCTGAACGATACCGCTGCGTCCCTCACGAAAGGTCATTGCCGCAACGTCACTGCCATTGTTCGGCGCCAGCGATCCGTAGGCGGGCTCCACCGGGTTGGCTGCAAACGTGGCGAGAATGTCGGTCAGGAACAGCTCCTGATGCTGCTGTTCATGGTGGATGCCAAGCTCCACCAGTTCGATCGCGCTGCGCCCGAGCGTCGGCAGGATCTGCTCCAGCGCGGCGTCGACATGCGTCCTCCAGGATCGCACCTCGTCAAGTGTCGGCCGGCTCAGCATTCCGCGCCGTGGGCGTGGGTGCCGCTCTCCCTCCGTCTCGTAATAAGAATTGAACAGGTAGGCGAAGCGTTCGTCGAACGGCCGGTAGCCCCGTTGGTGGTCGCGCAGAACGAACGTCTCGAAGAACCAGGTCGTGTGCGCCAAGTGCCACTTGGCCGGCGATGCATCGTCGAACGGCTGGATCGTTGCGTCGGCATCCGACAGCGGCTCGGCCAGCGCCAGGGTCAGCGCGCGCGTGCTTCGCAGCCGCTCCAAAACGGTCGGTATCGTCGCGCTCTGCTGATTCATCGGCAGGTTCACTGCGCCTGTTCAACCCCCGGATAGGCGTGCACTTGCAGCAGCTTGGCGAGATGTGCAGCGTTGGACGCCAGCATCGCCGCCGTTTCCTGCACATTGTCCGGCACCTGCGGCAAGTCCTGGAAGTCGGTCTTGCCCATTGCTTCGCCGACCCAGTAGCAGGCTGCCGCCGCAGGAATGGTCCATCCTACATCGTTCAGCGCCTGGAACAGGGTTGCGGTGACATGATGGGCGCCATCCTCATTGCCGACGATCGTCGCCACCGCGACCTTGCCGAAGCTAGGCATACGACCCTGGTCGTCCGTCTCGCTCAAGAAGGCGTCCATTCGCTCGGTCACCATCTTGGCGAGGCTCGACATTTGCCCAAGCCATATCGGCGTTCCGAATATCAGAATGTCCGCGGCCAGAATGCGTGAGCGGACGTCCGGCCACTCGTCGCCATGGCCCTCGTCCGAACTCACGCCGGGCAGGATGTTGTGATCGGCAATGCGGATCGTTTCCGTAAGCTCGACGTCATGCTTGCCAAGCTCGGTACCGATAAGGCGGATCATCGCGTCGGTGGACGACGGCTTGCCCGAGCTTCGCTTCAGGGTGCAGTTGATGGCGACGGCTTTAAGGGTCATGCGCTTGGCGTCCACATAGTTGCTAACCCTTGTTAAACAACCGCGCGCCCCACCAGTGCCGACAGGACCTAAGGGCTAGGTCCGCGTTGCTCCCGGCTGCCATAGCACATCGCCGCCGGTGCGGTTTGCCGTCGCGCGGGCGGCGACGAACAGGAAGTCGGACAAACGATTGAGGTAGGATAATAGGTGCGGGTTCAGCACTTCCGCCTCGTTCAAGGCCACGCAGGCGCGCTCGGCCCGCCGAACCACCGTCCGCGCCATGTGAAGCGACGACACCGCCGCCGAGCCGCTGGGGAGAATGAAGCTGGTGAGCGGCTCCAGGTCAGCATTGAGCGCATCGAGGTCGATCTCCAGACGTGCGACCTGCTCGGGCACGATCCGGAGCGCGCCCTGAACATCGCCCGGCGTCGCGACGTCGGCGCCGAGGTCGAACAGTTCATTCTGGATCCGCGTCAGTTGCTGGCCAAGCGCTTCATCGTCGGCATGCGACAGTGCCAAGCCGATGGCCGCATTGGCCTCGTCGACCTCGCCGATCGCGGCCATGCGCAAGCTCGCCTTGCTGACCCGCGATCCATCAACGAGACCTGCGCTCCCGCCGTCGCCGGTGCGGGTGTAGATCGCGTTGAGCTTGACCACCTATTTGCCGGACGCGAGCAGCAGGATCAGCGCGACCACCATGATGGCGACGCCCTGGTACAGGACGCGCTTGCGCATCCAGTTCTGCTGCGCCTGTCCGGTCACGTCCTTGCCGGACGCCATCGCGACAACACCGCGAACAAGCACGTAGAGCGTCGCACCCATGAGGCCGACGAGCAGGATGATGAGAAGGACGTTCATGTCTCTTATTTAGGGCGTGCCGAGGCGAAAACCACCCGGCACGACGCCGGTAGCAAGCATTTTCGCAAGGTGGGCGCCATCTACACCTGTGTCGCGCATCGCCGCCAACGTGGGTGCGAGATCGCGCTTCGCCAGCCGCCTTCCGTTTTCGTGCAGCACCAGCGGGTGGTGCAGATAGGTGGGCTCCGGCAGGTCCAGCAGGATTTGAAGCAGCCGCTGGATCGGTGTTGATGGCCTCAGGTCGGTGCCGCGCACGACCAACGTCACGCCGGTGGCGGCATCATCGACGACGCAGGCAAGGTGGTAAGCTGCCGGCGCATCCTTGCGCGCAAGGATGGCATCACCGATGTCGGCCGATGTCGCTTCGAACGCGGTGCCATCCTCTTCCTGCCAACCCGGCAGGCCGCAGCGGGCAACCGCCTTCGCCGAGTCCAGGCGCCAGCTGTGCGGAGTCGTTGCGCGCCGCTCTGGGTCGTCGGGGAGACCCCTGCAGGTGCCAGGATAGAACAGGCCGGGGTCGCCGTGCGGCGCTGCCGCCACCTGAACGATGTCCGCGCGCGTGCAAAAGCACGGGTAGATCAGATCTTCGGCCCTCAAACGGCTTAGCGCTTCACGATAAGCCTCTATGCGCTCCGATTGGACGATCGGCGGCTGGTCCCATCGCAGGCCAAGCCAACGCAAATCTTCTTCGATGCCGTCGACAAACTCAGGCCGGCTGCGGCTTTGATCGAGATCCTCCACGCGCAGGAGGAATCGTCCGCCGCTCGCCCGGGCGCGCTGGTGCCCGAGTGCTGCGCTATAGGCATGCCCGAGGTGCAGCCGGCCCGTTGGTGAAGGCGCAAAGCGGCTGGTGGTCATCGCCGCGCGAAAGTTTCCGCGAAGGAGTCTTGACGGGGAATCTGCAATCTCCGATTCATATGCTTGTCACGCTGGGTTGGCATCCAGCGGGTCACAAGGGAAGACGGGCCGGGTGCCCTCTCCTCTCTGCCCATCCGGGGCGTGCGACGGGGCCGGGGAGCTGCAGTTCGGACCAACCGAACGAAAGGCTTCTGCGCGCTCGTGTATCATCCTGACCTCATCCGCCATCCTGACAGCTGCCCCGCCTTGGTGCTTAATGCGGATTATACGCCGCTGTCCTATTATCCTTTGAGCCTTTGGCCCTGGCAGACCGCGATCAAGGCCATGTTCCTTGAGCGGGTCGACGTGGTCTCGCTCTACGACCGAGAAGTGCACAGCCCCAGCCGAGCGCTGAAGCTGCCGTCCGTAATCGCGCTCCGCCAGTTCGTGAAGCCGAACGAGTATCCGGCCTTTACCCGATTTAACCTCTTCCTCCGCGACCGCTTCCGTTGCGTTTATTGCGGATCGCACCGGGAGCTGACCTTCGATCACGTCATTCCCCGCGCACAGGGCGGCCGCACGACGTGGGAGAATGTCGCCACCGCTTGTGCCCCCTGTAATCTCCGCAAGGGCGGCCGCACACCTGCCCAAGCGCACATGCATATTGAGCGCGAGCCCATCCGCCCGACCAGTTGGCAGTTGCAGGACCACGGCAAGAGCTTCCCGCCCAACTATCTCCACGATAGCTGGCGGGACTATCTCTACTGGGACGTCGAACTGGAGCCCTAGGCCCCGAGAAACGCCTTCACCTGCGGCGCCACGTCGGCACGCTGCATGGCAACGGCCAGGTTGGCGATGACGAAGCCTGCCGCATTGCCGCAATCGTAGCGTTCGCCATCGAATTGGTAGGCGTGGAACGGCTGCCTGCCGATCAGCTTGGCCATGGCGTCCGTCAGCTGGATCTCGCCGCCGGCGCCGGGTTCCTGCGCATCCAGTTCCGCCATGACTTCGGGCTGCAGGATATAGCGGCCCGGTAGCATCAGGTTGGACGGTGCCGTGCCTGGCTTCGGCTTTTCCACCATGCCGCGGATCTCCGTCAGGCGGCCGTCTTTGGCGCCTGGATCGATGACGCCGTATTGGTGCGTCTCTTCTTCCGGAATCTCCAACGCTGCGACCACGTTGCCGCCGACCTTCTCATAGGCTTCGACCAGCTGCTTGAGGCAATTGGGCTTGCCCATCATCAGTTCGTCGGGAAGCAGCACTGCGAACGGCTCGTCGCCGACGATCTCCCGCGCGCACCAAACTGCGTGGCCGAGGCCGAGCGGCTGCTGCTGACGAACCGTGACCAGTTCACCGAAATCCACGCGTGATGATCGAAGCGGCTCCAGGCTCTTGCCCTTGCCCTTCATCGTCGCCTCAAGCTCGAACGAGGTGTCGAAATAGTCGACCAACGCTGCCTTGCCGCGCCCGGTGACGAAGATCAGCTGCTCGATCCCGGCCTCGCGCGCTTCGTCCACCGCATATTGAATAAGCGGCCGATCGACGACCGTGATCATCTCCTTGGGGATGCTCTTGGTTGCGGGCAGCAGTCGGGTGCCGAGCCCGGCGACTGGAAAGACGGCTTTGCGGACAGGCTTGGTCATTGTGTTTGAACGGGCCCCGTATCTTGGTTGTCGATCGGCTGGTCGTCCCCGGCAACCGGGGAAACAGCGCCGCCGGACGGCGGTGGAAGATCAAAGCGGTCGGGCTCGCGCGGTTCCGAACGGCGCATCAATTCGTCGACGCGCTTGGGACGGGCGATGTCCGGGATGGTGAGCAGTTGCTCCGGCTTCGGCGTTTGTTTCGCGAAAAGCGGCTTGACCGGCAGGGTCTCGCCTGGCGCAGGTTGAAGCGGGCGGACGCTGCCGCAGCCGGCGAGTAGAACGGCCCCGGCAAGAACGACTAGATGCTTCACTGCCGGGACCCCCGAGCGGCCGCGACTGCCGCTCTGACTTGATCCGGCGCAGTGCCGCCGAATGACCGCCGAGCGGCAACCGAAGCTTCGACTGAAAGGACGCCGAGCGCCGCCTCGGTGATCCTTGGATCTACGCCCTGAAGATCGCTCAGCGACAGCTCATCGAGCGCGGCGCCGCGCTCGTCGGCCAGGGCCACTGCTCGGCCGGCGATATGATGCGCCTCGCGAAAGGGGACGTCAGCCTCTCGAACCAGCCAGTCGGCAAGGTCGGTCGCCGTTGCGTGGCCAGCCGCTGCAACCGCCCGCATGCGATCCGTGCGGAAGGTCAGGTCGCGGATCATCCCCGCCGTCGCCTGGAGCGAGATCATCAGCAGGTCATGGGCGTCAAACAAAGGCGGCTTATCGTTCTGAAGGTCCTTGGAATATGCGAGCGGCAGTCCCTTCAACAGCACCAGAAGGCTGACGAGGTCGCCCAAGATGCGGGCGCTGTGCCCACGAACGAGTTCCGCCGCGTCGGGATTGCGCTTGTTGGGCATGATCGACGAACCGGTAGACCAGGCGTCGGGGAGCGCGATGAAGGAGAATGGCTGCGACGCCCACATCACGATTTCTTCCGCCAGCCGCGAGAGATGCACCGAGCAGAGCGTCGCCGCATGAAGATAATCGACGGCAAAGTCGCGGTCCGAGACGGCGTCGAGGCTGTTCGCCGTTGGGCGGTCGAAGCCCAGCGCCTCCGCCGTCGCCTTGCGATCGATCGGAAAGCCCGTGCCTGCAAGCGCGGCGGACCCGAGCGGGCTTTCGTTGAGCCTCGCCCGCGCATCCGCAAAGCGGCTCCGGTCGCGCACCGCCATTTCACGATAGGCGAGCAGGTGGTGACCAAGCGTCACCGGCTGCGCCGACTGCAAATGGGTAAAGCCGGGCATGATGCTGCCGGCATGCTCCTCGGCGCGGGCAAGCAGCGCATCCTCCAGCTCTGCGAGGGCCGCGACGGCTTCATCGATGCAGTCGCGGACGAACAGCTTGAAGTCGGTCACTACCTGGTCGTTGCGGGACCTCGCGGTATGCAGCCGACCGGCGGCCGGCCCGATCAGCTCGCCAAGCCGATGCTCGATATGCATGTGAATGTCTTCGAGTGCCGGATCCTCGACCAGCTTCCCCGCTGCATATTCATCCGCGATCGTGGATAATCCTGCATCGATCGCCGCTGCGTCCTCTGTCGTCAGCACGCCCTGCGCCTTCAGCATGGCGGCATGCGCCCGACTTCCGGCGATGTCCTGCCGCCACAATCGCTTGTCGACGCCAATGGAGCAATTTATCTCCCGCATCAGTTCGGCCGGCCCGCCCGCAAAGCGTCCGCCCCACATCTGATTGGAGTTGCCGGTGCGGCTGATTGTTCTTCTCCTGGCGGCAGCTGCGGTCGCGGGCTGCGATACGCAAAAGGCTTCAGAGCAGCAAGGAGCCGAAGCGAACGCGTCCGCCGCGGCTCAAGGGGTGCCAGCCAAGGGCGTGGACCGCAGCCACAAGGGTGCATCGATTCCGGACGCCATGCTGACCGACCCGGACGGCGATCCGGGTCAGCTTGCCGAGCTTGAAGGCAAGCCGCTGCTGGTCAACCTGTGGGCCACCTGGTGCGGGCCCTGCGTCAAGGAGTTGCCGACCCTCGTCGCCTTGTCGAAGCGAGGCGGGGACCTCAACGTCATCGCGGTCTCCCAGGATATGGGCGAGCGGACGACGGTGGACGCTTGGCTGACGGATAAGAAGCTGGACGGCCTTGAGGTCTGGCACGATCCGAAGATGTCGCTGGCGGGCGCGCTGGACGTGCAGGTCCTGCCTTCGACCATCCTTTATGATGCAACCGGCAAGGAAGTCTGGCGCTACACCGGTGAGCTGGACTGGTCCGGCCCTGAAGCGGCTAAGCTGCTGGCCGAAGCGACGGCCGCCGCCAAAGGCTGAAGATCCGCCCATCGATCGCCGCCAGTCCAAGCGCGATCAGCAACAATCCGCCAAAATCACGGGCGTGCAAATCTTCGCCGAGAAACAGCCCACCGAGCAGGATTGCCGTCGGTGGCACAAGGATCGGAACCAACAGGGCATTGCTCGCACCCGAGGTCTCGATCAGCCGGAAGTAGAGGACGTAGGCAAACGAGGTGCAGACGAGCGCCAGCCCCAAAATTGCAGCGACCGCGCCAAGGGGCGGGAACGTCTCCGTCCAGGGCCGATCGAACAGCAAGGTGACCGGCAGGAGGAGCAGTGCGGACACGGCCAACTGGCTGGACGTAACCGACATCGCGGACACGGCCATCTTCTTGAATCGCCGGGCATAAACGCCGGCGACGGCATAGGAGAAGGCGCCGACGAGGCACGCAAGCTGCGCCACCAAGCCATTGCCGAGCTGGCCGAAGATCGCCGGCCCCATCATCAGCGCCACGCCTCCGATCCCGACGATGACGCCGAACAGCCGGTTTCGAGTCATTCGCTCGTCATCGGTGTAGAGGTGGGCCAGCAAGACGCCCCACAGCGGAGTCGTCGCGTTGAGGATCGAGGTGAGGCCGCTCGCGATCTGGGTGTTGGCCCAGGCGAACATCAGGAACGGCACGACATTGTTGAGCAAGGCGACGATCAGCATCGGTCCCATCAAGCGCCATCCGACAAGCCCCTGCTCGCCACGCAGGCTGGTGTACGCAATCAATGCGAATGCCGCGATCGTCACGCGCACCCAGACGAAGGTCAGCGGCGGCACATGGCTGACTGCGACCTTGATGAAGAAAAATGATCCGCCCCAGATCAGCGCCAGGAAAAGGAGGATACCCCACTCGCGCGATCCCATGGTCTGGTTGATTGCGCCAGGCGCGGTCGCGCCAGCGTCTGCCGTTCCGGTGTGGTCGCGCGCGCTCATGGCGCTTTATGTACCGCAGAGCGCCGGCAGCGGCGAACAAATGCCCGCCGCGCCGTCATAAGCTCAGCTTATCGAGCTAGTCGCGGAGAAGCTCGTTGATGCTGGTCTTGGAGTGGGTGCGCTCGTCGACACGCTTGACGATGACGGCGCAGGCGAGCGACGGCCCGCCGTCCTTGGCGGGAAGTGTTCCTGGCACCACCACCGAATAGGCCGGCACGCGCCCGTAGAAGACTTCGCCGGACGCCCGGTCGACGATCTTGGTCGACGCCCCGATGAAGACGCCCATTGACAGCACCGCGCCCTGCTCGACCACGACACCTTCCGCCACTTCCGAACGGGCGCCAACGAAGCAGTCGTCCTCGATGATCACTGGTCCGGCTTGCAGCGGCTCAAGCACTCCGCCGATCCCTGCACCGCCTGAGATGTGGACGTTGCGGCCGATCTGGGCGCAGCTTCCGACGGTCGCCCAGGTGTCGACCATCGTTCCTTCGCCAACGCGGGCGCCGATGTTGACGAAGCTGGGCATCAACACCGCGCCAGGCGCGATGTAAGCGCCACGCCGGACCACCGCCCCTGGGACAGCCCGGAAGGCCGCGGCTTCGAACTCCCGGGCTTCCCAGCCGGCAAATTTTGAGGGCACCTTGTCCCACCAATGCGCGCCGCCAGGGGCGCCGGAGATCATCTCCATGGGCGCCAGCCGGAAGGACAGCAGCACTGCCTTCTTCAACCACTGATTTACGACCCAACTGCCGTCGCTCTTCTCCGCAACGCGGTCCTCGCCCGAATCCAGCAGCGCAAGTGCCTGCTCAACTGCGTCGCGCACGTCGCCCGTCGTGCCCGGGCCGATCCCCTCGCGCGCGTCCCAAGCCTGATCGATGATCTGCTGCAATTGGTCGGTCATTCGTCGTCCTCTAGGATGGATTCCAGCCATTCGCCGACATCGGCGATGCGATGATCGATAAAGCCCTGGTCGGCGCGGTAATTGCCGCGTTCCGATCCGTTGTCGACCCACACGGTTGTCATTCCGAGCGCCTTCGCGGGCTCCAGGTTCTGAGCCATATCCTCGACCATCGCGGCTTTTCGTGGATCGATATCGAACTGCGCGCAAAGCAACTCGTAGCCATGCCGGTCAGGCTTGGGCCGAAGGTCGGCGGCGTGGATGTCGTGCAGATGCTCGAAGTGATCGCCGACGCCGATCGCCTCCAGTACCCGCCGGGCGTATGGAGCATCGCCGTTGGTGAAAACGAACTTGCGCCCGGGCAGCCGAGCCAAGCCGGTGGAGAGCCGCTCATCTGGCTGCACCCGGTCCAGCGGGATGGCGTGTACGTCGGCAAGGAACTCGTGCGGATCGACACCATGGTTCTTCATCAGACCCGCAAGAGTCGTCCCATGTTCGTGAAAATGGGACTTTTGCACTCGTCGGGCCTCGACCGCGTCGCAGTCGAGCAAGCGCTGGATGTAGGCGCCCATGCGTTCGTCGATCAGGTCGAACAGGCCCGTTGAAGCGGGATAGAGGCAATTATCGAGATCGAATATCCAATCGCTGATGTGACGATATTCGGGAACGACGGCGGCCATGACGCCGATGCGCCTAGACGCTTCGCCGCGAAACCGCGAGGGCTTAGCTGCCTTTGCCGCCGGCCTGCGCGTTCTAAGTCGATCAGCGAACCACTTTCAAGGAGACGGCACGGGGTGGAGGTTGGGTCAAAGCCGCGCTAAGCCGCAGGCATGACAGATCACCCCAGCCATGAGGATTGGGAGAAACTCGCGGGGCAGGAGAGCAAGGGCAAGGACCTGAGCCGCGAGACGCCGGAAGGCATTAGGTTGAAGACGGTCTACGGACCGGAGGATGTGCGGGAAATCGACAGCGGCTGGCCGGGCCTGCCGCCGTATACGCGCGGACCTTATGCCACCATGTACGCGGGCCGTCCCTGGACGATCCGCCAGTACGCCGGCTTCTCCACCGCCGAAGAGAGCAACGCCTTCTACCGCCGCAACCTGGCGGCCGGGCAGAAGGGGCTGAGCGTCGCCTTCGACCTTGCTACCCACCGCGGCTACGACAGCGACCATCCGCGCGTCACGGGCGACGTCGGCAAGGCGGGCGTCGCGATCGACAGCGTCGAGGACATGAAACTGCTGTTCGACGGCATCCCGCTGGGCGAGATGAGCGTCAGCATGACGATGAATGGCGCGGTGCTGCCAGTCATGGCCTTCTACATCGTCGCGGGGGAGGAGCAGGGGGTGCCGCGCTCGGCGCTGACCGGCACGATCCAGAACGACATCCTGAAAGAGTTCGCGGTCCGCAACACTTACATCTACCCCCCGAGCCGAGCATGGGGATCGTGTCGGACGTGATCGCCTACACGTCGGCGGAGATGCCGAAGTTCAACAGCATCTCAATCAGCGGCTACCATATGCACGAGGCCGGTGCGACGGCGGTGCAGGAGCTCGCTTATACGCTCGCCGACGGAATGGAATATGTACGGGCGGCAGCCGCGCGGGGGCTGGCGATCGACGCGTTCGCGCCGCGCCTGAGCTTCTTCTTCGGCATCGGCATGAACCTTTTCATGGAGGTCGCCAAGCTGCGCGCGGCGCGAACGCTTTGGGCGCGCATCATGACGCAGCTCGGCGCCCATTCTGAGAAGTCGAAATTGCTGCG